>CADCTF010000148.1 GCA_902805655.1 uncultured Acidimicrobiales bacterium | reverse complement strand
CGTGCTTCCGCAACGGCACCGACTCCGACCCCGACATCCTCTACAACTCCTTCTACTCGCCCACTGCGGCGGCGAACACCACGGACATCGACAACCAGCGGATCCGTGACCTGCTCGACCTCGGACGCAGGTCGGGCCAGCAGTCCGAACGGCAGAGGGCCTACCAGGGTGTGGCGGAGATCCTCGCCGAGGAGGGTGCCTACATCTTCCACGGCGGTCTTGTGACCGCGGTAGGAGCCAAGACCGAGGTCAAGGGCATCGCCGACTGGGAGATCCCGGGCGGCAAGAAGGGTGAAGGTTTCCCTGGCTACATGGTGCACTTCGTGGAAGTGTGGCTCGACCGATGAATCACTCTCCCAAATCCCGGCTTCTCGCCCTCCTCGCGGCGACGGCCGTGGTCCTCGCCGCCTGCGGTGGTGGCGGTGACGGTGGCGACACGACCGGCCAGGCCGGCGAGGACGAAGGCCAGCCGAAGCCCGGTGGCAAGGTCACCATCGCCCTGGAGGCGGAGTCGCCCGGCTTCCAGCCCGGCAAGGACAGCGTCGCCGAGCCCGGCACCATGGTGCTGTACTCGGTCTACGACCCCTTCGTCCTGCGGGACGCCGGGGGGACCATCAAGCCGTTCCTGGCCGAGTCCTTCGAGTCCACCCCGGACCTGAAGGAGTGGACGTTCAAGCTGCGGCCGAACGTCAAGTTCCACGACGGCACCGACCTCAACACGACGGTCGTGTCGGAGAACTACAAGATCCTGAAGGCTGGCACCACCGCCGGCGCGCTCGCCACGGTGAGCGAGTTCGTCGTGGTCGATCCGCTGACCTTCAAGTACGTGCTCTCGGTGCCGAACGCGGCCTTCCCCGATCTCCTCACCGGAGTCGTCGGGATGCCCTTCTCCATGAAGAACTACACCGAGAAGGGGGCCGACGTCTCGGCCAACCCCGTCGGCACGGGCCCGTTCAGCTTCGTGCGCTGGCAGCGGGACAGCGAGCTCCTGGTGAGGAAGAACCCGTCGTACTGGATCCAGGGGCTCCCGTACCTGGACGAGGTGGCCTTCAAGCCGATCCCGGATGAGGACGCCCGTCTGGCGACCCTCACGTCGGGTGAGGTGGACATGATGCACACGCTGCGTCAGACGTTGGTCAAGAAGGCCAAGCAGGCGGCTTCGTCCTCCGACCTCAGGACGTACGACTTCCAGGGCAACAGCTCAGGGTCGAGCCTCTTCAACACGTCCCGGCCGCCTCTCGACGACCGGCGGGTGCGCCAGGGCCTCGCCCACGCACTGAGCCAGGACGACCTCCTCGAGGTGCTCGGTGGCACTGGCATCAGCCAGCCCACCACCCAGCTGTTCACCACGGACTCCCCGTGGTACTCGAGGGACGCAGCCGCCAAGTGGCCGAAGCAGGACGTGAACAAGGCCCGGAGCCTGATCAAGTCGTACGTCGACGACCCCGCCCGGTCGGACAAGAAGCCGGTCGGCACCCCGGTCAGCTTCACCTACAACTGCCAGCCGGACCCGAGCCTGGTCGAGCTGGCCCTGCTGTACCAGCAGTACTGGAAGGCCGTGGGCGTGGACGTGACGCTGCGGCAGGTCGAGCAAGCCTCCAGCGTGGCCCTCGTCGTCGGAACCCCACCCGACTACCTGGGTGACTACGACGCCGTCTGCTGGCGGCTGGGTTCTCAGAACGACCCGGACGTCACCCTCTTCAACGCATTCCGGGAGCCGCAAGGCAACGCCTCGAACGTCAGCAACTTCACGACGCCGAGGCTGCAGCAGCTGCTCATCGAAGGCCGCTCGACGGCCGACATCGAGCGGCGGAAGCAGATCTACGGCGAGGTCAGCACGATCCTCGCCGAGGAGGTGCCGTTCACCCTCACCGGGAGCACGGCCGCACTCGTGGCGGCCACGCCGAAGGTGAAGGGGATCATGAACTGGACGTTCCCGGACCGCACGACCAAGGGCCCGTCGATCGTGTCGTCAGTCGTAGCCTTCCGCGAAGTGTGGCTGGACCGCTAGCCCTAACGGGACCGAAACAACGAGAGAGAAGAGATACCGCCAGTGGCACGACAAATACTCGGGCGCATCCCTCAGCTGATCCTCACGCTGCTGGCGGTGTCCTTCCTCACCTTCATGCTGCTCAGCCTCATTCCTGGAGACCCAGTGCTCTCGATCTTGGGGACGGACAACATCACCGAAGAGATGATCCAGCAGAAGCGAGAGGAGCTCGGGCTCAACGACCCGCTCCCCGTTCGCTATGCCAGCTGGCTGGGCGATGCGGTGCGCGGCGACTTCGGCCGCTCGCAGCGCACGCAGCAGCCGGTGATGGACGCCATCAAGGAGCGTCTGCCTGTCACGGTGGAGATCGGTCTGCTGGCGCTGACCGGCGCGCTGCTCATCACCATCCCGCTGGGCTCGTACACGGCCTTCCGTGCCAACGGGATCGCCGACCGGGTCACCACGACCGTGAGCTTCGCCTTACGGTCGGTGCCCGGCTTCGTGCTCGCCCTGCTGATGATCTACATCTTCGCCGTCTGGCTCCGATTGCTACCGGCCACCGGCTGGACACGACTCACCGTGGATCCCGTGAGGAACCTGCGGAGCGCTCTCATGCCGGCACTGGTTCTCGGCCTGGCCGAGGTCACGGCCTACACCCGGGTGCTGCGAAGTGACATGATCGCCACCTTGCAGCAGGACTTCATCATCATGGCGAAGGCCAAGGGCCTACCGAACTGGCGCATCCTGTTCAAGCACGCCCTTCGCCCGTCCATGTTCTCGCTCATGACCGTCGTCGGCCTCAACATCGCCGCACTCGTGGGTGGCGCGCTGATCGTCGAGACGATCTTCGCCCTGCCCGGCATCGGGCGCCTCCTGGTCGACTCGATCTACCAGCGAGACCTGGTCATGGTGCAGGGAGTCGTGCTCTTCATCGCCTCCAGCTACGTGATCGTCAACTTCCTCGTGGACACGCTCTACACCGTGCTCGACCCAAGGATCCGCCATGGCCGCGCCTGAAACCCTCACCACCGGATCACTCGCCGCACCCGACCCTGCTGGGGTGCCGAACGAGGCGGAGGACGGCCTCGAGAACGTCGCTGGCTCGCCTCGCAAGCGCCGGAAGAAGCGCGGGGTGATCTTCTGGCTCAGCGTCTTCTGGCTGCTGACCATCCTGTTCTGCGCCATCACGGCCTCGTGGCTGCCACTGCCGGACGAGATCCAGGCCGACGTCGCCGGCAAGCTCCAGCGCCCTGGCGCCGAGGGCCACCTGCTCGGCACCGACGGCCTCGGGCGAGACATCCTCGCCCGGCTGGTGCACGGGTCCCGCGTGTCGATCATCATCGGCTTCGCATCGGTCGGCATGGGCATCACCGCCGGCTGCGTCCTCGGCATGGTGGTCGGCTACTTCCGGGGCTGGCTCGAGCGCTTCGTCCTCTTCTACATCGACGTGCAGCTGGCCTACCCGTTCCTCGTCGTGCTCCTGGCGCTCATTGCCTTCGTCGGCCAGAGCCTGCTGATCATCACGATGGTGTTCGCGCTTCTGTCGATCCCGCTGTACACACGGGTGGCACGGGCCAACACGCTTTCCGTCTCCCAGCGGGAGTACGTGATGGCGGCCCGGGCGCTGGGCGCAAAGCCGGCCCGTGTCATCTTCCGGGAGATCCTGCCGAACGTGGCCCTTCCGGTGCTGGCCTTCGGCCTCCTGGCGGTGGGTTCGATCATCGTGGCCGAGGGAACCCTCAGCTACCTCGGTCTGAGCGTCCCGCAGCCGACACCGACGTGGGGCAGCATGATCGCCGAGGGTCGGCGCTACCTGCAGGATGCGCCGCACGTGGCGGCGGTGCCATCACTGGTCATGTGCCTCACCGTGCTGTCCCTGACCTTCGTGGGCGACAGCCTGCGAGCACTCTTCGACGTGAGGGAGTCCGGTATCTGATGTCCGAGTCGCTACTCGAGCGTTCCTCTGCGCGCTCGTCCGAGCACGAGCAGCTCCTGCAGGTGCAGGACCTGAAGACCTACTTCCCGACCCCTCGGGGGCTGGTGAAGGCGGTCGACGGGGTGTCGTTCGAACTCGAACGCGGCAAGACCCTCGGCATCGTCGGTGAGTCGGGCTCGGGCAAGAGCGTCCTGTCCCGCTCGATCATGCGGCTGCTGCCGCGCAAGACCGAGCTCCACGGCCAGGTCATGTTCGACGGCCGGGACCTCACCAACATGAAGCAGGCCGAGCTTCGCGACGTCTGGGGCGCCGAGATCGCCATGGTGTTCCAGGACCCCATGACCTCGCTCAACCCCGTGATGCGCATCGGCCCGCAGATCACCGAGTCGATCCGCCACCACCTCGGCGTCAACAAGGCCGAGGCCAGGGAGACGGCGATCGCCCTCCTCACCTCGGTCGGCATCCCCGAGCCCATCCGGCGGCTCAAGGAGTACCCCCACCAGCTCTCCGGGGGCATGCGCCAGCGCGTCACGATCGCCATCGCGCTCGCCTGCGGGCCGCGCCTGCTGATCGCGGACGAGCCGACCACCGCTCTCGACGTCACCGTGCAGGCCCAGATCCTGGACCTGCTCAAGGTGCAGCAGTCGGAGCGGTTCATGGGCATGATCCTCGTCACGCACGACCTGGGGGTCGTGGCCGGGCGCACCGACGACATCGCGGTGATGTACGCCGGCAAGATCGTGGAGCAGGCGCCCACCGATGAGCTCTTCGCCGACGTGAAGATGCCGTACACCGAGGCGCTGCTGCAGAGCATCCCTCGTCTGTCGAACCACAGCCACACCCGGTTGCAGTCGATCAAGGGCCGCCCGCCGGACCTCGTGAACCTTCCGAAGGGCTGCCGCTTCGCCGCCCGTTGCCCATACGTCCAAGACAAGTGCCTCGCAGAGGAGCCTCCGCTGATTCCGATCACCGGCAAGCCGGATCACCTCTACCGCTGCTGGTTCCCGGTGGGAACGGCTGCAGGAGAGGCCGCCCTCGAGAGCAACCGTGCGGCGGGGAAGATCGACCACGAGATCGACCCGGCCGCGGCCGGCGAGATCATCGCCTGATGGCCGGCATCGGAACGGCCCATCTCCGCGACGGCTCATTGCTGCGTGTCGAGCACATGCACGTCGAGTTCCCGGTCGGCGGCGGCCGCAAGGTCAACGCCGTCACCGACGTGAGCATCGACGTGATGGAAGGCGAGACCCTGGGTCTCGTCGGCGAGTCCGGCTGCGGCAAGTCCACGACCGGCCGCGCCATCATGCAGCTGCCGCACCCGACCTCGGGCAAGGTGATCTTCGAGGGTCGCGACATCACGTCCCTCAGCACCGAGGAGCTACGCGAGCTGCGGCCGAAGCTGCAGATGATCTTCCAGGACCCCATCTCCTCGCTCAACCCGCGCCGCAAGGTGAAGGACATCGTCTCCGAGCCTCTCTCTATCTGGGGGAAGAAGCTGGGCAGCAGCAACGGGCCCGAGCGTGTCCGTCAGGTCATGGAGGACGTCGGCCTCGATGCCGAGCAGGTGGGCGACCGTCGTCCCCACGAGTTCTCGGGTGGCCAGTGCCAGCGCATCAGCATCGCCCGGTCGCTCGTGCTCGACCCGAAGCTCATCATCTGCGACGAGCCGGTGTCGGCGCTCGACGTCTCGGTGCAGGCTCAGATCCTGAACCTGCTCGAGGACATGAAGACGCGCTACGGGCTCACGCTCGTGTTCATCGCTCACGACCTCGCGGTCGTGAAGAACATCAGCGACCGGGTGGCGGTGATGTACCTCGGGCGGGTATGCGAGGTGGCTGGCGCCGACACCTTGTACAACCGGCCGACGCACCCCTACACCGCGGCGCTGCTGGCGTCGATCCCCGAGCCGGACCCCAGCGTCAAGCCGAATGCCGGCGGGCTCAAGGGTGAGCTGCCGTCGCCGATCAGCCCTCCGTCGGGGTGTCGGTTCCGCACCCGTTGCCCGAACGCTCAGGCGCGCTGCGCCGAGGAGATCCCGGTCATGCGGGAGATCGAGCGTGAGCACTTCGTCGCCTGCCACTTCCCCGTCGACGCACCGGTGGCTCCTTCGGAGTCTCAGCTGCTCGCGGCGCAGCCGGTCTAGCGGGCCTCACCTGTCGGGCCTTCACGGCCTGATCGAGCGTCGCCCGTCATGAAGACCCACAAGCTCATCCTGGCCGCACTGGTGTGCGCCGTGGTCATCCTCGCCGCGGGCGCGTTCCGGCTCCTGCAGCTCTTCAGCTGACCGACCGTCGCGCGCCTGGGTGCGCGACGCGGGCGTGATGCGAACCGACAATCGCTCAACCTCCGGCGCTGCAGCGTCGAAAGAGTGATGTCTGCGTTGTTCGCATCTTGGCCGCCTGCGGCCTCTACCCAGGAGAGACATGACTCCTCGCAAGTCCCATTCGAAGCTTGTCCGGCTCTTGAGCCTCGTTGCCGTCGGCGGGTTGGCGATGGCGGGCTGCGGGGGTGACGGCGGTGGGGGCACCAGCTCCCCCGAGGGTTCCGGCGCCAGCGAAACACCGCAGATGGGCGGTCGCGTCACCATCGGCATGGAGACCGAGAGCACCGGGTTCCAGCCCGGCAAGGACACCGTCACCGAGTCGGGGACGATGGTCAACTACGCCATCTACGACAGCCTCCTCGCTCGGGCGGATGACGGCGAGGTCAAGCCCTTCCTGGCCGAGTCCTACAGCACCAGCCCGGACCTCAAGGAGTGGACGGTCAAGCTGCGGTCGGGGATCAAGTTCCACGACGGCACGGACCTCACCTCGGCCGTCGTCAAGGAGAACTGGGCCGTCCTCACCGAGCCTTCGGCCAGGACGGCGGGGGCTCTCGCCAACGTCGCCGACCTCGTGGTGCTCGACCCGCTCAGCTTCAAATACATGCTGAAGGAGCCGAACGCGGCCTTCGCCGATTCGCTCACCACGGTCATCGCCATGCCGTTCTCCTCGGCCAACTACAAGGCCAAGGGCGCGGATGCGGGAGCCAACCCGGTCGGTACGGGCCCTTTCATGTTCTCGAGCTGGACGCGTGACAGCGAGCTGGTCGTGAAGCGGAACCCGAACTACTGGATCCAGGGCCTTCCCTACCTGGACGAGGTCGCCTTCAAGCCGATCCCCGACGAGGACGCGCGGATGGCCAGCCTCGAGTCCGGTTCGATCGACATGCTGTCCTCCCTGCGCCAGCCCACGGTGCGTCGTGCCAACGACCTGGCCAAGAACGACAACGACTTCAAGGTCTACGGCTTCATCGGCAACAACACCGGTGCGAACATCTACAACACCGGCAAGCCGCCCTTCGACGACCGCCGGGTGCGCCAGGCGGCCATCTACTCCCTGAACCAGGAGCAGATCATCGACGTGCTCGGTGGGAAGGGGCTGGCCCCGCCGGCCACGCAGCTCTTCACCAAGGACTCGCCGTGGTACTCGGAGAAGGTGGCGGCCACCTACCCGGGCAAGCAGGACGTGGCCAAGGCCAAGAAGCTGCTCGACGAGTACAAGGCCGACCCGAGGCGGTCGGACGGCAAGCCGGTCGGCGCCCCGGTGGAGTTCACGTTCAGCTGCCAGCCTGACCCGAGCCTGGTCGAGCTGGCCCTGCTCGAGCAGCAGATGTGGGCTGCGGTCGGCTTCAACGTCTCGCTGCGACAGGTGGAGCAGAGCGCCCACGTGACCAACGGCGTCGGCGCAGCCCCGGACTTCAAGGGCAACTACGACGTCAACTGCTGGCGCCTCGGTGGCCAGGGTGACCCTGATTCGGTGCTCTTCAACTCCTTCCGCGACCCCGGCAACGGCAACGCTGCGAACGTCACCGACTTCACGACGCCGGAGATCCAGAAGCTGCTCGTCGAGGGCCGCTCGACGATCGACATCGGCGAGCGGAAGAAGATCTACGAGCGGATCGGCGTCATCCTTGCCGAGGAAGTGCCCTTCAGCCTCAGCAGCAGCACCGCTGCCGTCGTCGCCGCCAAGTCGGACATCAAGGGCATCACCGGCTGGACCTTCCCCGACCGCTCGACCAAGGGACCCTCGGTCGTGCAGGGTGTCGTGACCTTCCGTGAGGTCTGGCTCGCCAAGAGCTGATCCACCAGTGCACTCCCAGCAGCACCTGACGGCGGTGCCGGAGCGAGAGCTCCGGCACCGCCGTCTCGCGTCCGGCTTGGCTGACAACGGTCACTAGGCTGGCGACCATGGCTGAGGAGTTCGACGTCGTCGTCGTGGGCGGCGGACCAGGTGGCTACGCAGCTGCTCTCTACGGGGCTGCTGCCGGTCTGCGCATCGCCGTGGTGGAGAAGGACAAGGTGGGCGGGACCTGCCTGCACCGCGGCTGCATCCCGGCCAAGGAGTTCCTGGAGACGGCGAGCGTCTACCGCCAGGTCTCCAACGCCAAGGAGTTCGGCGTCAACACCGACGCTCCGTCCATCGACTTCTCGGTGAGCCAGGCTCGCAAGCAGCGGGTGATCGACGGCCAGTGGAAGGGCCTGCAGACGCTCATGAAGCGTCGCAAGATCACCACCGTCGCAGGCACCGGCCGCTTGGCCCAGGGTCGCACGGTGAAGGTGTCCGACGGCAGTGAGCTGAAGGGCACCCACGTCATCCTCGCCACCGGGTCGTCGCCGAAGACCATCCCGGGCTTCGCGGTCGACGGTCGGGTGGTGCTGACCTCGGATGAGTTCCTCGAGCTCGACCACCTGCCGGCAACCGCTGCGGTCATCGGCGGCGGCGCCATCGGCTGTGAGTTCGCGTCGACCATGGCGGATCTGGGCGTCAAGGTCACGGTGCTCGAGGTGTTGCCCAAGATCCTCCCCGGGTGCGACCGGGATGTGGCCGAGGTGGTGGTTCGGTCCTTCAAGAAGCGCGGCATCGACGTCCGCACCGGCGTCACGGATCTCGCCCACCAGCCGGGCGATCAGGGAACGACGCTCACCTTCGGTCAAGGGGAGTCGCTGCAGGTCGACATGATCGTGCTGTCCGTGGGCCGTCGTCCGCTGTCCGACGATCTCTTCCTCGAGGGCGTCGGCGTCGAGGTCGACGAGCGGGGCTTCGTTCGGGTCGACGAGTCGCTGCGCACGTCCGAGGAGGGCGTGTACGCGGTGGGCGACCTCATCAGCGTCGCGTCGGGCATCCACCCGGCGCTGGCCCACGTGGGCTTCGCCGAGGGCATGCAGGTCATCAAGCAGATCCTGGGTGAGCCAGCCCCGCCGATCGACTACCTCAACGTGCCGTGGTGCATCTACACGCACCCCGAGGTCGCGTTCGTCGGGCTCTCGCAAGAGGCTGCGGTGGAGGCGGGCTACTCCGTCATCGCCAAGAAGGACAAGTTCGTGGGCAACGGTCGGGCCGCCATCCTCGGGGACACCGACGGGCTCGTGAAGGTCATCGCCGAGAAGGGTCCTGACGGCAAGGCCGGTCGGATCCTCGGGGTCCACATGGTCGGGCCGTGGGTGACCGAGCAGCTCGGACAGGGCTACCTGGCCGTCAACTGGGAGGCGACCGCATCGGAGGTCGCCGCCCTGATCCAGCCCCACCCGACACTCTCCGAGGTGTTCGGGGAGACGATGCTCTCGCTCACCGGAAGAGGACTGCACACCTAGCCATGGCCGACATCACGATGCCCCAGCTGGGGGAGACCGTCACCGAAGGCACCATCACCAAGTGGATGAAGTCGGTAGGTGACCAGGTCGCCGAGGACGAGGTGCTCTACGAGGTGTCGACCGACAAGGTGGACTCCGAGGTGCCGTCACCGGTGGCCGGGTACCTGGCCGAGATCGTGGTGGCCGAGGGTGACACGGCGGAGGTCGGGGCTCGGCTCGCAGTGATCAGCGACTCCCCGCCTGGAGGCTCCGGAGGCGGCGCGTCTGACGGCGCACCCGCGCCGGCGGCTGCGCCCGCGCCTGCGCCGGCGGCGGCGAGGGACGTAGAGCAGGGCGCCGAGGACCACGATCCCGATGGCCAGCCCGACGAGCACGGGGAGCACCCACCCTGCACGCCGGACCACCGCCGGAGGGGGCTTGGGCGGGTCCTCGAGATCAGCGATCGTGACGCCCACCGCCTGGTTCGCGCCGGCCGTGATCTCGACGCTGAGCGGAGCGGCGCCCACGCCCTGCACCGTGGTGCGCACCTCGTAGGTGTTGGCCAGCTCGCCGACGATGCGGTCGAGGACGGGTCGGAGCTCCTCCGGCCGCTCCGCCACCGTGTACCGACCGGTGACGCCCATCCAGACGGGCGGCGGGACGTCGGCGGGTCCGAGGGCCGCCTGGCGCACGTCGATGAGGTGCGACGACACCGGCGTCGTGGGGAGCCGGCGCTCGAGCGCCTCGGACGCGGGGCCCGGGCGCTCGAAGTGGCCGCCGTTGACGGCAACGATGACGCCCCGCTCCGAGCGGCCGGGGAACTGGTCCAGCGCCCGGAGGAAGGAGGCGTCCATGGAACCCCGTCGGGCGCGTCGGATCCCGGCCAGGGTGGCGATCACGTCGTCGGCGTCGTCGCTCGGCGGGACCGGCTCCCTGCGTTCGTCCGCGACGACGACGCCGACCGGCGTTCCCGGCGGCAGCCGCCGGACGAACCCGATCAGGGAGGAGCGGACGCTCCCGAGGGCGGCCGCGTCGAGGATGGGATCGACGACGAGCACCACCTGGAGGTCGTCGTCGTCCCACCGGCGGATGGCCGCCTGCCTCGGCTGGTCGCCCTCGAGCACCCGGAAGGCCGAGGCAGGGAGGAAGGTGTCACCGAAGGAGGCCGGAGGCGAGACGTCGAGCGTGACCTCCTGCCCCTCGATCGAACGCACGCGGACGGTGGCCTCGTCCGCGGCTCCCGCCGGCTCGGCGAGGAGCAGCAGCTGCGCCGTGACGGCGAGGAGCAGCGCCACGGCCGGTGAGCGTCGGCGCGAGGGCGTTCGTGCCGGCCACCAGCTCACTGCGCCCCTTCCACCTCCTCCGACCCGGCCAATCGTAGAGCCGGGTGGTCGCCGTCCTCCCATCGCGGCCGTCGACCCGCCCGCCGGGGGACCCGGGACAGCCCTTTGGTAGGATCTGGGCACGCGTCGGAGGGGGCCCTGTCCGATCGACTCCTCCTCTGCCCCGGGGTGTGGATGCCGGCAACGAGCTCGCAGCAAGTCTCTGGTGAGGCCCCGGGCGTCATCCTGTCACTGCTGCGGTACTGGCGATCGTCCCTGCTGGTCGTCCTCCTGTGCGCTGCGCTGGGCTTCGGGGTGTCCCTCCTGCTGCCGGAGCAGTACGTGGCCACGGCGGAGCTGGGGCTGACCGACCCCAGGGGATCCAACATCTTCACGCAGGGCGGTGGCGCCCTGCCCCAGGACCTCGAGCGGTACACGGCCCGACAGCAGTCGCTCGTCACATCGGCGCGGACCTTCGAGCGGACCCGGGAGCGACTCGACAGCGACATCTCGGTCGACGAGCTCTACGACCGGGTGTCGGTGAGCTCCGCCGTCGACGGGGTGATCGACGTCCACGCCCGGGGCTCCACCCCCGAGGAGGCCCAGGACGTGGCCAACGCCGTCACGGTGGCCTACGGCGAAGCCAGCAGGGCCACCGTCCGCGACGAGGTCGCCCGGGCGATCGCCGCCATCGAGGAGTCACGCGAGGAGGTGATCGACGATCTCCGGACTGCGCAGCGACGCCTGGAGGCCGACCCGCGGAACGCCTTGCTGCAGGAGCAGGTGGACACCACGGTCGACCAGCTCAACGCCCTCAACCAGCGCGTGAACGAGATCCAGGTCAACGGCGCCGCGTTCGACGACGGGGTGGAGTACCTGCTGTCCGCCCGGCGCCCCGAGGAGCCGAGCGAGCCGCAGCCGCTCCGGAACGCCGCGGTCGCGGGGCTCCTCGGGCTCGTCCTGGCCGGCGTGGTGTCGTGGATCCGGGCCGACCGGCACCGCGCCGCCGACGAGGGCGACGCCCCCGAGCAGGTCCTCGGCAGCCCGATGCTCGGGGCGGTGCCGGATCTGCGGCCGACCGAGGACCTGGCGGCCCTGAGCGACCCGGCGTCGGCCGCGGCCGAGGCCTACCAGTTCGCCGCCGCGTCGCTGCAGTACCTCTTCCGCGACGGCGTCGTCCTCGTGACGAGCGCCGGCCGGGGCGACGGCAAGACCGTGTCGGCGGCCAGCCTGGCGGCCGTCGCCGCCCGCGACGGCAGCCGGGTGGTCCTCGTCGACGGCGACGCCCGGTCCCACGGTCTCACCCGCCGGCTCCTCGGCCCCGCCGGCGAGAGCTCGCCCGGCCTCACCGAGGTGGCCGCGGGGTCGGTCCGGTGGCAGGACGTCGTGGGGACGGTGTCCCTCGCAGAGGGCGTCGTGCTGCCGTTCGTCCCCGCCGGCGGCGACGCCGCCACGTTGGCCAGCCTCTTCCGGACCCAGGGCATGGCGGACGCCATCGCCCACCTGCGCGAGACCTACGACCTCGTGGTGATCGACTGCTCGGCGCTGCTGGCGGTGGCCGACGTCGCCTCGCTGGCGACGCACGCCGACGGCATCGTGCTGGTCGTGAGCCGGGGGACACCGCTGAAGGCCCTGGAGGCGGTGGC
>CADCTF010000147.1 GCA_902805655.1 uncultured Acidimicrobiales bacterium | reverse complement strand
CCGCGCACAGGGCGTGCGTGAGCGCCTAACCCGCTGCCTCCGGCGAGAGGACCTGCGGCTCCTACTTTGGCGGGGGCCGCCGCATGTCTGCGGACGACCCTGCTAGACACAAAACACCATGAGCGAAATGGTCATCTTCGTCTTCGTCATCGCGATCTGGCTGATGTTCGCCTGGCTCGCCACCATCGTCGGCGATCGCGACCGCTTCGGCCTGAACGCGATCCTCGGGCTCCTGCTCGGCCCCATCGGTGTGCTGGTTGCGGCGGTGCTCAACAGGGACAGCGGCCACTCCGCCGACGGCGGGGGTGTCACCTATGACTTGGCGGCGTGGGCGCCACAGGGACAGCTCGGCGAGATTCTGCGAGCTCGCTCGATTCCGCATCAGTGGGCGGGAGGTGTCCTCACAGTCCCGCCAGCCTGCGAGGCACAGGTGGACGGGCTGATCGACGATCTCGATTCAGCCTGAGACTGTCGCACCCCCTCCGTAGGTTCCCGGCATGGGGGAACGTGAAGACCAGGAGAAGCTCCGGCGGTCGGAGGCGATGGTCGACGGCGTCCGCCCGGTGCGGTACTGGCGGCAGCAGCGTCCCACCACCGAACAGCTAACGGAGCGGGTGGAACGGCTCGAGGAGAGGGTCAACGAGCTCGAACGGGCGAGGTGGAGGCAGTAGCCCGCACCTACTACCCCGACCCTCCGATGCGGTCAGCACGAGCCTCATCGGATCACGTGATGCGCGGTGGGATCACCTCAGTGCAGTCCCTGCGGTCCTCGGGGGGGTCGCACCCGATGAGCTCCCGGCTGCCCAGAGGTGCGGACAGGCGGAGCGTGTGCGGCTCGAACACCAAGTCTGCGGTGCACTCGTCGTCGGCGCCCCCTGTGAAAGTGACGATCGCCTGCACTTCCACTCGGGCGTTTGTCTCCTCGACCTGCCACTCCTCGAACTCCGTGCAGGAACTCCCGCCGAAGCGCGCCCGGAGCTGGTACGTGGTGCCGTTTGGCTCCTCGATGACCGCCCACTCCACCGGTTCAGCGCGGGAGCCACCGCTGCAGCCGACAAGGTGCAGAAGGACGCCGAGGCTGAGTGCCAGAAGTGGGGCGGGCGGCTGCATACCCACCTTCGACGAGGTCGCAGGGCACTGAGGTTCCCTCGGGCGCTAACCGGACGATCCAGCATGCAGGCACGTTCGAGAGGCGGCGCCTACCACCCCAGGCGACCGCTCCGAGGCGCTTAGAACGGACCACAGGGGCCGGTTCTCGGCGTGTCGCACCCTCTCCGCAGGTTCTCGGCATGGTGGAACGTGAGGACGCCGAGAGACCGCTCTAGGACTGCCGGCCTCGGACTCCTCCGCCGGGAGATGGTCCTTCGTAGAGCGGCGGCGGACCGGTGGGACCAACCTCAGCGCGGAGGATCACCCACGAGCACGCGTGCCTCCAATCCTCGGCGACCCGTGTCGAGTCGGGGCACGCGTCGTAGCCGCACGAAGGATCCTCGTGCCCGAAACAGCCACTCGAAGGGTCTCGCCAGAGCGACCCATCTGGTCGCTGACACAACAGGGACCGGTCGAAGTCGATGAAGTGGCAGTAGGCGTCGTGCGTACCGACCACCGATGCCCCGAGAAGCGCCACAACGCCAACCGCAACGGCGGCCCGCCGAGGTCTCACGCGAGGTCCCTGTCTGCCACTTCTCTTGAGCACCGCCGAGACCGAAGAAGTGACAGGGCCCGCCCTTGCGGCTCACGCCTGCATCACGGTGGCGGTGTCGGCCACCGCGAGGGGGACCAGGGTGTGGACGAGCTCGGCTTCGTGCTGCGCGAACAGCCCGGCGGTGTCGTCGGACACGTTGGCCACCACCGCCACCTGCCCGCCCGTCACCTCACCCGCCACCCACGCGCCGGCCAGCACCGGGGCGGTGCGGAGGCGTCGAGCGGTGCGGGTCACCACGGTGGCGTCCCTGCCCGTCATCCCGGCGGTGCGGCGCAGCCACGCCGTCTGCGACGTGTCCCCCTCCAGGTCCCACAGCCCGGCGGCGTCGAACGCGGCCACGGCCAGCGTGACCTTGGCCGCCAACCGGTCCTGCAGGTGCAGCACCCGGGCCAACCCAGCCGGGTCCACGGGGACCTCCAGCTCCTCGATCGCCCGCTCCAGCACCTCGAACACGACCCCACCCTACGCAGGGGGTGTGACAGCGACCCGCCCCGAAACCCAGGCTGCACACGGGTTTTCGCAGGCCCGTCGTCGGCTGCGGTTCACGTGCGCAGCTCGGCGTTGAGCCGTGCGGCCTGTCGCGTGAGGTGGTCGCGCTCGGGGAGGTTGGGCGCTGATCGCGCGGCCTCTGCGTAGAGGCGTGCCGCGGCCTCGAGATCACCAGAGCGCTCGCGGAGGTACGCCCGGACGGCGGTGTGGCGGGGGAGGGAGGGGTCGAGCTCCGACAGGGCGGCGAGACCGGCCGTGGGGCCGTCGGCCTCCCCGACGGCGACGGCGCGGTTGAGGCGGGCGATGGGGCTGCCCGTCAGGCGCACCAGCTCGTCGTACCAGTCGACGATCTGCACCCAGTCGGTCTCCTCCGCCC
>CADCTF010000146.1 GCA_902805655.1 uncultured Acidimicrobiales bacterium | reverse complement strand
GCCGTTGCGGGACGTGCTGCCGCGCTACTCGGCGGAAGCCAGCACGGCACTCGATCGCAGCGACATCCCTCCGTCGGTCCGGGGCCTCGTGCGCACCTACTTCGACTCGCTGGGCGAAGCACCATGACCGACACCGCCCCGCTCCAGCTGTCGCCCGAGGCCTACGCCGGACGGGCGGCGGCCATCGAGGCCGAGATCGGCAAGGTCATCGTGGGTCAGCGCTCGCTCGTGCGCGTCGTGCTCGTGGCCGTGCTCTGTGAGGGCCACACCTTGCTCGAAGGCGTGCCCGGGCTCGGCAAGACGGAGCTGTTGAAGACGCTGGCCGGCGTGGTCGACGTCGACTTCGCCCGCATCCAGTTCACCCCCGACCTCATGCCGGCGGACATCGTCGGCACGCAGATCCTCGAGGAGGACGAGAGCGGCCGGCGCCGCTTCGAGTTCCGCCCCGGGCCGGTGTTCGCCAACCTGGTGCTGGCCGACGAGATCAACCGGGCCACGCCGAAGACGCAGTCCGCACTTCTTGAAGCCATGCAGGAGCGCACCGTGACGGTCGCCGGCGCGACCCGACGGCTGCCCCGCCCGTTCTTCGTCATGGCCACGCAGAACCCGCTGGAGATGGAGGGCACGTACCCGCTGCCCGAGGCCCAGCTCGACCGGTTTCTCCTCAAGGCGCTCGTGCCGTTCCCGTCCGCGGCCGACCTGGTGGCCGTCGTCGAGCGGACGACGGGTGGGGCGCGCCCCACTGTCCGGAAGGTGGTCGACGCGGCCACCCTGACGGCCATGATCGACCTCACCCGCCAGGTGCCGGTGGCGTCCCACCTCGTCGCCCACGCGGTCGACCTGGTGGTGGCGACCCACCCCGACCAAGCCAGCGCTCCCGAAGCGGTGCGTCGCTACGTGCGCTTCGGGTCGTCGCCACGTGGCGCCCAGGCCCTCATCCTGGCGGCGAAGGCGTCGGCCCTGCTCGACGGCCGGCCGAACGTGTCGAGCGCCGACATCCGCGCCTCGGCGCCGGCCGCTCTCCGGCACCGCCTGGTGCTCGGATACGAAGCCGTGGCCGACGGCGTGGCCGCGGACGACCTGGTGACGGCTGTGCTCGATGCGGTTCCCGATCCGCCGGTCGGCATGCGGGGCGCCCCGTAGTGCCCGGCCGATAGCCATGGCTCCGCCGTTGCTCGACCCTGCCCTGCTCGGCCGGCTCGAGAGCCTCCAGCTGCGGAGCCGGCGCCGCCTGGCCGGACAGCTGGCCGGAGAGCACCGCTCTCCGCGGCATGGGTCCTCGCTCGACTTCGCCGACTTCCGCGAGTACCACCCGGGCGACGACTTCCGTCGCATCGACTACCACCTGCTGGCTCGGCTCGACGTGGTGCTCATCAAGCTCTTCGAGGCCGAGGACGACCTGCACCTGCGGCTGCTGGTCGACACCTCGGCTTCGATGGCCGAAGGCGGCAAGCTGCGCCAGGCCGCCCGCCTCGCCGCCGCGCTCGGGTTCGTGGCGCTCGTGCGCCGTGACGCTGTGACCGTGCACACCTTCCCGCTCGATCGGCCCCCCGCCCGGTTCGTCGGCCGGGGGGCGGCACCAGCGCTCTTCGCCCGGCTGGAGGCACTCGTGGCCACCGGGGACACGCGCTTCGCGGCAGCGGCCACCCAGCTGCTGAGCCGTCCGGGACCGCCCGGTCTCACCGTCGTGCTGTCCGACCTTCTGACGCCCGAGTGGGAGGCCGGCCTCACCCGGTTGCCAGCCCGGGGAGGTGACGTCACGGTCGTGCACGTGCTGGCCGAGGAGGATCTGCACCCGCCACTCGAAGGTGACGTGGAGCTGGTGGACAGTGAGACGGGGAGGCGCGTCGCCGTCAGCCTGTCGGCCGACTCGGTACGGGCCTACGAGCGCACCTTCCTGCGCTGGGCGGACGCCGTCGAGCTCCGTTGCCGATCGGCGGGTGTCGACTACCTCCGTGTGGCGAGCGATGCGGACATCGAACCGGTCCTGCTCGGGTCGTGGCGGCGCGCCGGGGTGTTGCGATGAGCTTCACCAACCCGGCCGGGCTCCTGCTGCTGTCCCTGGCCGTGCCGATCCTGGCGCTCCACGTGCTGCGACC
This sequence comes from uncultured Acidimicrobiales bacterium, assembly GCA_902805655.1. GTDB lineage: Bacteria > Actinomycetota > Acidimicrobiia > Acidimicrobiales > CADCTF01 > CADCTF01. The sequence continues at coordinate 38,746 of CADCTF010000146.1, read as the reverse complement.
CCGTCGACCGAGCCGCACCGTGAGCTCCACGTGGTTGTGGGAGCAGGTGGCCCGACCTGTCTCCTCTGCTGTCCCATGGCAGCGGCTCCGGCCGAGCATCCTGCTCGTGCTGCAGCTCCTCGCGGTCGCGCTGTTGGCCGTGGCGGTCGCACAGCCGGTGCGCACCACTGATGCACGGCTCGCCCTGCACACCGTCTTCGTCGTCGACGTGTCCGGCTCGATGGCGGCAACCGATGGTTCCCCGGACCGCTTGGCCGAGGCCCGGCGCCAAGCCCTGGCCCTGCGTCGGCAGCTTCCGGCCGGGGGTGTGGCGAGCGTGGTCGCCGCTTCGCCAGAGCCGCGCGTCGTCCTGTCCGCCAGCCCCGATGCCGGTGCCTTCCGCGATGTCGTCGCCGGCCTGCGCGCCACCGCCTCGACGGTCGACTTCGCCGCCGCCTTCACCCTCGCCGCCAGCCTGGAGACACCTGGCATCCCTCTCGGGGTCGTGCTGCTGAGCGACGGCGGGCTCACCGACGCCGAGCAGCGGGTCCTTCCAGCCGGCTCTCGCTACCTGCGCATCGGCGAGCGCTCGACCAACCGCGCCATCACCCGCCTCGTCGCGGAGCCACAGGGCAGCGCCCTGCGGGCGTTGGTCACACTGCGGAACACCGGTGGGGCCGCATCGACCCAGTCCCTGCGCCTCGACGTCGATGGGCGCACCGCCGCGATCCAGGAGGTGGTGCTCCCAGCCGGTTCGGTCGTGGAGCGCCAGATCGAGCTTCCGCCGGGTGACCGGGTGGAGGCGTTTCTCGAGGGCGAGGATCTGCTGGCCGCAGACGACCACGCCTTCGCCGTGGCCGGGCGTCGCCGCGCCGTTCGGGTGTTGGTGATGGGGCCGGGCAACGTCTTCCTCGAGCGGCTCCTCTCGGCGCTGCCAGGCGTGGTGATGGAGCGGGCTGCCGAGCCGAGGGTGGCCACGGGCTTCGACCTCGCCGTCTACGACCGGGTGGCGGTGCCGGCCGACCCAGGCGCGCCCTACCTCGGCATCGCGGCCCCAGGTGGCGGGCCCGGGCTGGCCGTCAAGGGCGAGGTGGAGAGGCCGGCCGTCACCCTCGTCCACAACGACGACGCGCTGCTCGCAGGACTCGACCTGAGTGACGTCGCCATCGCGGTGACCCAGCAGATCGAGGCGCCGGGCGACGAGGTGCTCGTTGCGTCGGAGCGAACACCGCTGCTGGTGCGCGGCTCGCGTGCCGGTCGGCCCTTCGCCTACTTCTCCTTCGCGCTGGCTGACAGCGATCTGCCGCTGCAGGTGGCCTTCCCCGTTCTCGCTGATCGGCTGGTGAGCGAGCTGACCGGCGCCAGCCCCGCGCCGACCGATCTCCGTGTGGGCCAGGCGCTGCCCACCGGCCAGACGGACGTCCGGGTCCGCACGCCTGGAGGTGGTGTGGAGGAGGTGCTGGCCGGCGCCGCTCCGCTGGTGTCCACGCGCCCCGGTTTCCACGTCATCGAGACGGCCGACCGCCCGGAACGGGTTCTCGCCGTGAACGCAGACCCCGCCGAGTCGGCGCTGGCACCGGCCGACGGGCTGCCGATCCCGGAGCCAAGCGATGCTGCGCCGGGAGGGCGCCGCTCCGGCCAGGTGCCGCTGCTCCCCTGGGTCGTGGCCGCCGTCGTGGCGGTGCTGCTGGCTGAGCACCTCGTCGGCCGGCGAGCGATCGGCGTGCCCCGGCGGCAGTGGCGGACCGGCGTGGTGGTTCGGTTCGGCATCGTTGCTCTCCTGCTCGCCGCCCTGGCCGGCGCGGCGCTTCCCAGATCAGGAGGTGGCGTGGCGACCCTGTTCCTCCTCGATGGCTCCGACTCCGTCGGGGCGAGCGGGTTGGCCGCAGCCACGGCGTGGACCCGCGAAGCGCTGGCGTCGCAGCCGGAGGGCTCCCGGGCCGGTGTCGCCGTCTTCGGTGGTGACGCCAAGCTCGATCTGACCGTGCAAGAACGGGCGACCCTGGTGCAGCCGGGTGTGAAGGTCGACGCTTCCCGAACCGACGTGGCCGGCGCGCTTCGCCTGGCGGCCGCCGTGCTCCCGTCGGATGCCCGTCGGAGGGTCGTGCTGGTGTCCGATGGCCGGGCCACGGCGGGCGACGCGGCGGCAGAGGCGGCGAGGCTCCGGAAGGAAGGGATCCAGGTCGACGTGCACGTCGTGGGGCGGGCCACCGGGCCGGACGTGGCGGTGGCCCGGTTCGAGGCACCGACGAGAGCGCGGGTGGGTGAACGGGTGCCGCTGCGGGCCCTCGTGGTCGCCACCGCGGCCGGTCCGGCCCGGCTCAGCCTCAGGCGCGACGGCGACGTGGTCGAGGAGCGGGTCGTCGAGCTGGTGGCAGGGGAGAACGCCATCGACCTGAACCAGCCGGCGGGGGCGGCCGGGCTGGTGCGGTTCCAGCTCGACGTGGCCGGCTCGGGGGACGTCCAGCCCCGCAACGACAGGGGCTTCGCGGCCGTGGACGTGGAAGGGCCGGCACGTGTGCTGGTCGCCGAGGGCGCCCCGGAAGCCGGAGTGCTGCTGGCCGGGGGGCTTCGAGCCACCGGCATGCAGGTGGACGTGGTGGAGGCCGGCTCGCTTCCCTCTCTCGAGCGTCTCGCCGGGTACTCCGCCACGGTGCTGGTCGATGTGGACGTGCGCACCTTGTCCGCCGACCAGGTGGCGTCGCTGGGCGCAGCCACCCGCGACCTCGGACGCGGCCTCGTCACCATCGGCGGAGCGCGGTCCTATGCGCTCGGTGGGTACCGCGACTCCGAGCTCGAGGCGTTGCTACCCGTGATCAGCGAGATCACCGACCCCAAGCGGAAGCAGTCCGTCGCTCAGGTGCTGGCCATCGACAGCAGTGGCTCGATGGGGGCGTGCCACTGCGCCGAGGGCGGCGAGAACGGCATGGTGACCGGCGGGAACCGCGGTGGGGGAGGCGTCAACAAGACGGACATCTCTCGGGCCGGAGCGGCGCGCGCCATCGAGGCGCTGTCGGCGAACGATCAGGTCGGTGTCCTCGCCTTCAACACGGAGCAACGCTTCGTGATCCCGCTCCAGGAGCTGCCGGCCGAGGACGTGGTGACGAAGGGGCTTCGGGACATCAAGCCGTCGGGGGGCACGAACATCGCACCTGCGCTGGCCCGTTCGGCCGAGGCGCTGCGCAGCGCGAAGGCCAACCTGAAGCACATCATCCTGTTCACCGACGGGTTCACCAGCACGGGCGGGCTCGCCGGCCTGGAAGACCAAGCCCGTGCACTGGCCGAGGAGGGCATCACCGTGTCGGTGCTGGCCACGGGCGAGGGATCGAGCCGGGAGCTCGAGCGCATCGCGCTGGCCGGCCGCGGCCGCTTCTATCCGGGTCGCGACCTCAACCAGATCCCCCAGATCCTCCAGCAGGAGGCGATGCTCGCCTCGCGCAGCTTCGTGAACGAGGGTGAGTTCCTCCCTCGGGTGAGCGGCAGCTCGCCGGTGACGGCCGAGCTGCGGTCGGCGCCCCCGCTCTTCGGCTATGTCGCCACCACGCCGAAGGGAACCGCCCAGACCCTGTTGCGCATCGGTGAGGATGACGACCCGCTGCTCTCGGCCTGGCGGCTCGGACTGGGTCGGGCGGCGTCGTGGATGAGCGATGCGTCGACGCAGTGGTCCCAGGCCTGGATCGACTGGAGCGGCTTCGCCACCTTCTGGTCCGGCGTGGTGAAGGACACCTTTCCCGCCGTAGGCACCGGCGGCGCCGCTGTGCGCGCCACTGCGGAGGGCGACAGGCTCCGCGTGGTGGTCGACAGCGAGGCCGTGTGGCCGGAAGGGTCTTCGGCGACGGCGCGGATCGCCGGGCCCGACCTGCAGTCGAGTGAGATCCTGCTCGAACGCGTGTCGGGCACCAGCTTCGTCGGGGAGGTGGAAGCGACGCGATCGGGCACCTACGGCGTGGGCGCCTCGGTGGACGGGCCCGGTGGCACGCTCTTTGCGGGCACGGCCTTGGTCAGCCAGGCCTATGCGTCCGAGTACCAGCCCGGTGAGCCGGACTCGGGCGCGCTCCTCACGGTGTCGACCCAGACGGGTGGTCGCGGCCGCATCGAGCCGGAACAGGCCTTCCAGGCCGGAACGCTGCCGCCGGGTCGGGGCCGAATCCCCCTTGCCGGCTGGCTGCTCCTCGCCGCCGCGATGCTGTGGCCCCTCGACGTGGCGCTTCGCCGATTGCGTCTCGTGGCGGCCCCGCCGTCGACGGGTTCGGACGCGCCGCGGTGGGCGCCACGGCGGCTCGTGGCCCGCTTGGCGTCGGCGTTGCGACCTCCTTCGATCGGCGCCGGGTCAGGCGGCCGGAGCGCAGCCCCGCCCGACCGCCCGCCGATCACGCCTCAGGAGGCGGGCCTCGAAGCGCCCCCGGAGCCGCCACTCGAGCCGCCACCCGAGAGGCCGGCGCCGGAGGGGACGGTGGAGCGGTTGCTGGAGCGGAAGCGGCGAGCGTCGCCCGACGGCGGATGAGGCGGGCCGAGCCGGCGACCACCAGCATGGCGGCGCCGGCCCAGATCCACGCCGCGAGCGGCCGGTGGTGCACCTTCAAGGTGATCGCCCCGGCGTTCAGGTCGATCCGCTGCGGCACCAGGAGCAGGTCGGCGAACGGCGTCGACGCCAGCCCCGCCTCGCTCTGGGGTGTCGCCGCTCCGTCGTAGAGGTGGAGCTCGGGCTCGACGCGCCCGACCTCTCGGCTCGACCGTTCCACGAGCACCACCGCCCCCAGCTCCGCCCGGCGAGGCTCGCCGTCCTCGGTGAACGACTCGGCGACGACCGCCCAGCCGCCGGGCAGGTCCACCCTGTCGCCCCTGTGCAGGACGACGGTCGTCGACGACGCGTACGCCGAGCTGCAGATGCCGGCCGCGATGACCACGATGCCGGCATGGGCAAGCGATGCGCGGCTCACGCGGACATGCCGGCGGGAGGCCACCGGCAGGCAGAGGAGCACCAGCACGGCTGCGGCCGCCGGCGGCAGCGCGTACCGGATGAAGAACGAGCTGTCGATCACCCGGCTGCCACCGGTGATCAGTCCATCGACCACTGGCACTGCAGTGCCGATGAACACCACCGCGGCCGCCGCGACGAGGAGCCACGATCCGGCTGCGACGAGCGCGTCGCCGCGCCGCCCGGTCGGTGCCGCGGCCGGTCGAACTTGTGCCCGCGCACCCGGCGCGTGCCGTCGCACGCTGATGACGGCCGTGACGACGAGCACCAGCAGCACACCGAGGAGCACCAGCCCGACGCGTGGGGCCTCGGCAAAGACGTGGACGGACACGGCTGCTCCCGAGCGGGTGAGCAGGGCGCCGAAGGCGGCCAGCACGAAGGGAGCGACGGCCAGTCCCACCGTCGCCCGGCTCGTAGGCCCCCGTCGCTGGTCCACGGTGGCGGTGTGCAACAGGGCGGTGACCACGAGCCACGGGATGAGCGCTGCGTTCTCCACTGGGTCCCACGCCCAGAAGCCCCCCCAGCCGAGCTCCTGGTACGCCCAGTGGGCCCCCGTGGCGAGCCCCAGCGTCAGCAGCGTCCACGCGAGGAGGGCGTACCAGCGCAGGCCGGCGAGCCAGCGCACCCGACCTGCAGAGGCTTCGGCGCCGACCATGGCGACGGCGAGGACGAAGGGCACCACGAGAGCCGCGTAGCCCAGGTACAGCAGTGGAGGGTGGTAGAGCATCGCCGGGTGCTCGAGCACCGGGGAGAGGCCGCCGCCGTCGAGCGCGGGTACGGCCAGTCGCCGGAACGGGCGTGAGACCGTTACGAGGGGCAGCGCGAAGCCGAGGACGACGCCGCTGCTGACCCGCACGGCCCGAGCCGCCCCCACCGGACCCAGGCGCCGGGCCGCTCGCGACGCGAGCAGGCCCCAGCCGGCCAGCAGGCACACCCAGAGCAGCAGAGACCCCTCCATCCCGCCCCAGAGCCCGGCCAGCCGGTAGCTGGGTGGCGTCTCCCGGGCGCTCTGGTCGGCCACGTAGGCCACGGTGAAGTCGTTGGTGACGAGAGCCCAGGCGAGGAGCGCAGTGGCGGCTGATGCCGCTGCGAGCGCGAAGCGCAGCAGGTGCCGGCCCAGCACCGATCGGCCCGTGCCGCTGGCCAGGATCGAGGCGGACGCGCCGCCGACGACCCCCCAGCACAGCAGCCCGCCGAGGCCACTCAACCGCTGCCTCCCTGCGAACGGGTCACCTCGCCATTGTGGGCGCGAAGGTGGGTAGGCCGCCGACCATCCCGGCGGCACACGGACCTTGGCCCGGTAGACTGCCTCCTCCATATGAAGGCCAACGTCGAGCCCCTCGAGGGGAACAAAGTCAAGCTGTCCGTCGAAGTCGAGGAGCACGAGCTCGACAAGGCGGTCGATGCGGCCTTGCGGAAGATCGCCAGCGAGATCCGAATCCCGGGCTTCCGTCCCGGCAAGGCGCCCCGCCGGTTGCTCGAAGCGCGCATGGGCAAGGCGGGCATCCGCCAGGAGGCCCTGCGGGAGGCGCTGCCCGACTTCTACGCCGAGGCGCTCCGTTCCACCGAGGTGGACGCCATCGCCCCGCCGGAGATCGACGTCACCGGCGGTGAGGTCGAGGGCCCCATCCTGTTCGACGCAGTGGTCGAGGTCCGGCCACGGCTGAACGTCGTCGGCTACCAGGGTCTCCGGGTCACGATCCCCCGACCCGACGTCACCGACGAAGAGCTCGACCGCCAGATCGACCGGCTCCGCGAGCCCTTCGGAGAGCTGCAGGCGGCCGACCGTCCGGTGCAGGAGCGTGACCACGTCACGCTCGACCTGCGCGCCGAGCGCGCCGGCGAGACGCTGGAGGAGGTGTCCGACTCGATGTACCAGGTCGGCTCCGGCTCCTACGGCGAGGAGCTCGACAACCGCCTGGTCGGCGCCAACACGGGTGACGTGCTGGAGTTCGACTCCGAGATCGGGGTCGGTGACCCCATCGCGTTCCGGGTCGTCGTCAAGGACGTGAAGCAGATGATCCTTCCCGAGGTCACCGACGAGTGGGCCGGTGAGGCGTCGGAGTTCGAGACGGTGCAGGAGCTGCGCGACGACATCGCCACCCGCATGCGGTCGGTCAAGCAGGTGCAAGGGTCGATGGCCATCCGGGACGGCGTCATCAAGGAGCTCGTGTCCCTGGTGGACGAGGACGCCCCCGAGGCCCTCGTCGGGCCGGAGATGGAGCGCCGGCTGCACGACCTGGCCCACCGCCTCGAGAGCCAGGGCGCGAACCTCGAGCAGTACCTGGCGGCCACGGGCCAGCCCGGGGAGCAGCTCCTGGAGGACCTGCGGGGCACCGCCACCGAAGCGGTGAAGGCGGATCTCGCGCTTCGATCGGTGGCCGAGACCGAGGGCTTCGAGGTCACCGAGGAGGACGTCGACGCCGAGATCGCCCAGCTGGCCGAGCAGATGGGCCAGGATGCGCTGTCCATCCGCACCCAGCTCGAGCACGCAGATCAGATGCAGGCGGTACGCTCGGACATCAGGAAGGCGAAGGCCCTCGGGTGGCTCCTCGAGCACGTCGAGATCGTCGACGAGGACGGCAAGCCCATCGACCGGGCCGATCTGCAACCGGCGCCGCCGGCCGACGCACCCGCCGACAACGAGTCCGAGAGCCAGCCGGCCGGGACCACAGAAGGGGACGAGTCTTGAGCACCAGCCACGGGCCGATCAAGGCGTACAACGCCTGGCTGCCCAATGCCATCGAGGGTCAGGGCCCACAGGCCCGGTCCATCGACCTGCCGACGAAGCTGCTCGACGAGCACATCATCTTCCTGCAGACGGGCATCGACGACACGATCGCTGCGGCCATCTCGATGCAGATGATCTGGCTCGAGTTCAAGAACCGCGAGAAGGACATCAGCATCTACATCAACTCGCCGGGCGGTGAGATCACCGCTCTGTTCGCGATCTACGACACCATGCAGTACGTGAAGAACGACATCAGCGTGGTCTGCCTGGGGCAGGCCGCCTCGGCGGCAGCCGTCATCCTGGCGGCGGGCACGCCTGGGAAGCGCTTCGCCCTGCCGCACTCACGGATCATGCTGCACCAGCCCTACGGCGGTGTTGCCGGTCAGGCGACCGACATCGAGATCCAGGCCCGCGAGATCCAGCGCATGCGTGGCGAGATCGACCAGGTCCTCTCCCACCACACCGGCCAGCCGATCGAGCGCATCAGCCTCGACACCGACCGCGACTTCTACCTCAGCGCCAACGAGGCCAAGGAGTACGGGATCATCGACGAGGTCCTCTCCAACCAGGAGCTGGCGGCAGTGCCGCAAGCGGCTGGCGTGGGCTGAGCCAGGACAGGGGAACGAGGAACGTGGCCAAGTTCGGTGACGGGGGCGACCTCGTGAAGTGCAGCTTCTGCGGCAAGTCGCAGAAGCAGGTCAAGAAGCTGATCGCCGGTCCGGGTGTCTACATCTGCGACGAGTGCATCGACCTCTGCAACGACATCATCGAAGAGGAGCTGGCCGAGTCGTCGGAGATGCGCTTCGACGAGCTGCCGAAGCCTCGGGAGATCTACACCTTCCTGAACGACTACGTGATCGGGCAGGACCGGGCCAAGAAGATCCTGTCCGTCGCCGTCTACAACCACTACAAGCGGGTGCAGGCCGGCACCGGAGCCCACGGCGACGAGGTCGAGCTGGGCAAGTCCAACATCCTTCTCATCGGCCCCACCGGCTGCGGCAAGACCCACCTGGCCGAGACGTTGGCCCGCATGCTGAACGTGCCCTTCGCCATCGCCGATGCCACGGCCCTCACCGAGGCCGGCTACGTAGGCGAGGACGTCGAGAACATCCTCCTGAAGCTGATCCAGGCGGCCGACTACGACGTGAAGAAGGCCGAGACCGGCATCATCTACATCGACGAGATCGACAAGATCGCCCGCAAGAGCGAGAACCCGTCGATCACCCGTGACGTCTCCGGTGAAGGTGTGCAGCAGGCCCTGCTGAAGATCCTCGAGGGCACCACCGCCTCGGTGCCCCCGCAGGGCGGCCGCAAGCACCCCCACCAGGAGTTCATCCAGATCGACACGAGCAACATCCTGTTCATCTGCGGCGGTGCCTTCGCCGGGCTGGACAAGATCGTGCAGAGCCGCGTCGGCCGCAAGAGCATGGGCTTCCGCGGTGGCATGGACCCGGGGGAGAGCGACCTGGGCGAGGCGCTCGCGTCGGCCGCGCCGGAAGACCTGTTGAAGTTCGGGCTCATCCCGGAGTTCGTCGGTCGCCTGCCGATCATCGGCGCCGTGCAGCAGCTCGATCGTGAAGCGCTCATACGCATCCTCATCGAGCCGAAGAACGCGCTGGTCAAGCAGTACAAGCGCACCTTCAGCCTCGACAACGTCGAGCTGGAGTTCACCGACGACGCCCTCGGGGCGGTCTCCGACCAGGCGCTCCTGCGCGGCACCGGCGCCCGCGGCCTCCGCGCCATCCTCGAAGAGGTGCTGCTCGAGGTGATGTACGACCTGCCGAGCCGCAGCGACATCGGCAAGTGCGTCATCGACCAGAAGGTGGTGGCGGAGCGGGTCAACCCGACCCTCGTCCCCCGCGCCGACGTCACCAAGGCCGATCGCCCCAGGCGGGCCGCCTCCTAGCTCGACCGCTCCTTCGTGCACAGGGCCTCCGGACCATCGGGTACCTTCGGGGACTTCTCCGGACAAGGGGTGTTCTCGCATGCGCAAGGTTCTGAAGTTCGCGCTGTTCGCAGCCTTCGCAGGTGCTGCGGCTGGTGCCGCCCAAGCGGCCCGCAAGGATGAGACGACCGAACAGATGACGCAGGCCGCCCTCAAGGGCGCCGGCGAGGCTGCTGCGGTCGGGGCCATCATCGGCTTCTTCCTCGATCGCCGCGATCGTCGCCGCCGGGCCAAGGCGCGGGCCAAGATGTCCGCCGCCAGCCTTACCGCATCGGGTCTGCTCGAGGCCGCCCGCGCCGCCCGCCCTGCGTTCGATGCGGCGATGGAGGCCGTGTCGCACGCCACCGAGCTGGCGATCCCCAAGGTGGAGCACGCCGTCGACGTCGCCCGTCCCCGCGTGGAGCATGCGCTGGAGGCCGCCTCGCTGGCGGTCACCCAGGCCGCCGAGGCGACCTTCCCCAAGGTCGAGCACGCCGTTGACGTCGCCCGTCCCCACGTCGAGCATGCCGCCAAGGCGGCTCGTGAGCGCGCGGGCGACCTGGCCGACGCGGCGCGCGAGCGCGTGCGCGCCGCCTAGGTCCGGCCACCGGGCCCCGGAGGGAGGCATTCGCGGGCGGGCGGTTACGCTTGGTCTGCCTTGGCTGATCCTTCTCGCGTCCTCACTCGACCCCTTTGCGTGGTCGATGCCCTCGACTCCACCGACCTGGCTGTGCTGATCACTGCCGACGCGGTGGCTCGACACCACCGGGCCCAGGGCACGGACGGTGACTGGTCCCTGGTCACCTCGGCCGCCGGCCTCGGCGTGCAGCAAGCCGCAGAGCGCGAGGCGGCCCGCGCCGGCCACGACCGCGCCACCTTGCCCGCCGAGGAGTTCCAAGAGCTGGTGCGCCTGCTCGAGGTGGCCCAGCACGAGCAGGTGACGGCAACGCTCGAGGCGCTGCGGATCGATGCAGAGGTGGACGAGGCAACGCTGGCGGGCGAGGCGACGGTGCGCGCTGCCCGCACCGCGTTCGTGCGGCTGTACGACCAGGGGCTCCTCGAGCGGGCGGAGCGCGTGGTGCTGCACTGTCCGCGGTGCGCCACCGTCGTCGGGAACCAGGACCTGGAGCGGGTCGAGCTGGACGGTGAGCGCCTCACGGTGACGACCACCGTGGACGACGGTGAGGACCTCCTCGTCACCCTCGCCGACCCGGAGCTGCTCGCCGGCGTGGTGGCCATCAGCGTGCCGCCCGGACATCCCGCAGCCGACCACACCGCCATGCTCCCCATCTCCGGGCACTCGGTGCCCGTGCTGGTTGCCTCCGATGCAGTCGAGCCGGCGATGATCGTGCCCGGCCACAGCCAGGAAGCGTGGGAGCTGGCCCGGGGGTGGGGTCTCGCGGCCGTGCCGGTGCTCGACGATGAGGGTGTCGTGCGGGCGGAGTGGCCGCTCACGGGGCTCAGTCGCTACGCAGCTCGAGCCGCCACCAAGGAGCTGCTGGCCGCCGAAGGCGCGCTCGTCTCGGTCGAGCCTGCGTCGGAGGAGGTGTGCCGGTGCCGGAGATGCGGCACGGTGCTCGTGCCCGTGCTCGGTCGGCACTGGTTCCTGCACATTGCCGAGCTCGAGGTGGTGGCGGCCGACGAGATGCGGGAGGGCTCCGTGAGGTTCAGCCCGCCTGACCTCCGGGCTGAAGTGCTCGGTACCGCCGGGATCTCCCCCGTGCCGTGGTGCGTCAGCAGTCGCGTCGTGACCGCACCGCCGCTTCCCGTCAGCACCTGCCTCGACTGCGGCCGCGACACCGTCGACGTCGAGTCCATGACGTCCTGCGGCAAGTGCATGGGCACGCTGGTGACGACCGACGACCGCATGGATGCCCGGCTGCTCGAAGCGGTCTGGTCGTTCAGCGTGGCTGGATGGCCAACCGATTCCGCGTCCCATGCCCTTCTCGGCGCCACCACCACCTGCGTGGTGCGCCAGCAGGACGTCTCGGAGTGGCTCGTCCCCACCGCTGCGCTGAGCCTGCGCCTGACTGGCCATCTGCCGTTCCGCCGGGTGACCGTGGTGAGCCGGCCCGCCGCCGATGCGGAGGAGCCCACTGACCCGATGGTCCGCCGGCTGCTGCTCCTCGGCGGCTTGGACGGGCCCGCAGCGGCTGCCGAGTTCATCAGGTGCCTGGCACGACCGGACGACGGGGACACCGACATGGATCTGCTGGCAGAGACCGTCCACCAGGCTTTGGACGACGCCTCCCCGGCCAGCGCCCTGAGCGCCGTGGCGACGGCGCTTGCCCACGGCATCCCTGCTTCAGCGATCGAGCGTCTGCACGCCCTCGTTCTGCCGCTCCTGGGCCGGTAAGGGTGCCGTCCGACGAGGAGTACGCCGACGTGCTCGCCGCGCTCGGCGAGTACGTGAACCTGGAGGCGACGGGTCGGGGGGCGTCGCGGGCGATGCCCTCGCTTCACCGCATGCAAGCCCTTGTCGCGCTCATGGCGGAGCCGCAGCACAGCTACCCGGTGCTGCACCTCACCGGCACCAACGGCAAGACCTCCACGGCGCGCATCCTCACCAGCCTTCTCGTCGCCCAGGGTCTGTCGGTCGGCACGTACACGAGCCCCCACCTCGAGCGCATCAACGAGCGCTTCGCATGGAACGGCGAGCCGATCTCCGACGAGGCGTTCGCCGCCGCGGTCGGCGCCGTGCTCGAGCTGGCCGAGCTGCTGCCAGAGCGACCCTGGTACTTCGAGGTGCTGGCGGCATCAGCCTTCCGTTGGTTCTCGGACATCGCCGTGGATGCCGCGGTCGTGGAGGTCGGGATGCTCGGAAGGTGGGACGCCACCAACGTCGTCAACGCGGCGGTGGCGGTCATCACCAACATCGGAGAAGACCACCTCGACTACGCCGGCGACATCGAGGGCGTGGCCAACGAGAAGGCCGGCATCGTGAAGCCGGGCAGCACGCTGGTGGTCGGTGAGCCCGACGAGCGGTGGCGCTCCCTGTTCGCATCGTCCGGTGCCGCCGCGGTATGGCGTCGGGAAGAGGACTTCGGCTGCACGAACAGCTCGATCGCCCACGGTGGGCGCCTTCTCGACCTGCGCACGCCCGGTGGTTCCTACGACAGCGTCTTCCTCCCGCTGCACGGGCTCCATCAGGGCAACAACGCCGCCTGCGCGCTGGCCGCAGCCGAGGCACTGTTCGGGTCGCCGTTGTCCGCCGACGTCGTCGAAGCGGGCTTCGCTCGCGTGACCTCGCCCGGCCGGCTCGAGGTGGCGGGGCGGCGCCCCCTCGTGCTGCTCGACGGTGCGCACAACGTCGATGGCGCCGACGCACTCTCGGTGGCGCTGAGCGAGGAGTTCGCCACCCTCGAGCGGTGGATCGTCGTGCTCGGGTCCCTGCGCGGGCACGACCCGGGCGACCTGCTGCGGGCGCTCGACCCCACCCGTGTGCACCACGTGATCGCCTGCGAACCCGACTGGGGCCGGGCCCTGCCCGCGGACGAGGTCGCGGCTGCCGCCCGCGACGCGGGGGTGACGGCCGAGGTGGTGGCCGACGTGGGCACCGCCGTGGCCACCGCCATCGACATGGCCGACGAGGACGATCTCGTGCTGGTCACCGGCTCCCTGTACGTGGTCGGCGAGGCCCGGGCGGCCCTGCTCAGCGGCTGACCGCACCAGGCCGCCCCGCGGCCGGTTGGGGGGCTTCGAGGGCAGCCGCTAGCCTCCGGCGGCCTATGGACCGCACCTTCGTCATCGCCAAGCCCGACGCCGTCGAACGCGGCCTGTCCGGCGAGATCCTTGCCCGCTTCGAGCGCAAGGGTCTCAAGCTGGTGGCGGCCGAGCTGCGCACCATCGACGCCGAGACGGCGAGCAAGCACTACGAGGAGCACAAGGACCGTCCGTTCTTCGGTGAGCTGGTGGCCTTCATCACACGCGGCCCCGCCCTCCTCGCCGTGCTCGAGGGCCCGGAGGACACCTGGAAGGTCGTCCGCACGCTCATGGGTTCGACCAACCCGCGTGACGCCGCACCGGGCACGATCCGCGGTGACCTCGGCATCCTCCTGACCGAGAACCTGGTGCACGGCAGCGACGGCCCCGAGTCCGCCGAGCGCGAGATCGGCATCTTCTTCCCCGCGCTCTGAGCCCTTCGGGAGGTCGGACGGAGGTGGCGGGCTGTCCCCGCGCCTCTTAGCCTCGGAGCCGGCCTCCACTACCCGGGGAGGGGCTGCGCCGCGTGTCCGACAACCTCTTCTCCTCGTTCTGGGGCCGCGACATGGCCATCGACCTGGGCACGGCCAACACCCTCGTGTACGTGCGGGGTCGTGGCATCGTGCTGAACGAGCCGTCGGTGGTCGCCATCAACGTGAGTGACGGGCGTCCGCTGGCGGTCGGCATGGAAGCCAAGCGGATGATCGGCCGCACCCCGAACCACATCCGGGCCATCCGCCCCTTGAAGGACGGTGTCATCGCCGACTTCGAGATCTGCGAGAAGATGCTGCGCTACTTCATCCAGCGGGTGCACCCCCGGGCCAGCTTCGCCAAGCCCCGCATGGTCATCTGCGTGCCCTCAGGCATCACCGGAGTGGAGAAGCGGGCCGTGCAGGAGGCGGCGGAGTTCGCCGGGGCGAAGCGTGCGTACATCATCGAGGAGCCCATGGCGGCGGCCATCGGCGCCGGCCTGCCGGTCCACGAGCCCACCGGCAACATGGTCGTGGACATCGGCGGCGGCACCACCGAGGTCGCGGTGATCTCGCTCGGCGGCATCGTCACGAGCCAGTCGGTGCGCATCGGCGGCGACGAGCTGGACGAGGCGATCATCAGCTACGCCAAGAAGGAGTACAGCCTGGCGCTGGGCGAGCGCACGGCTGAGGAGATCAAGATCGTCCTGGGATCGGCATGCGAGCTGGACCAGGAGGTGGAGGCGGAGATCCGCGGCCGTGACCTGATCCGCGGGCTGCCGAAGACGGTCGTCACCACGACCGAGGAGATTCGCGATGCCCTCGAGGAGCCGCTGTCTGCGATCGTGGATGCCGTGAAGGTGACCCTCGACAAGACGCCACCCGAGCTGGCCGCCGACATCATGGAGCAGGGCATCGTGCTCACCGGTGGCGGCGCGCTCCTCACGGGCATGGCGGCCCGGTTGGCAGCCGAAACGGGCATGCCCATCGTCCTCGCCGACGAGCCGCTCCTGTCCGTGGTTCTCGGTGGAGGCCGGTTCCTCGAGGAGTTCGACGCCCTGAAGGACGTCCTGCTCCCGCATCGCGCGCGCTAGAGCGCCCCGAGCTTGGCCATCTACCGGCGTTCGGCCCGGCCGCGCTTCACGTTGCTGGTGCTGGTCCTGACGTCGATCACCCTGGTGACGCTGGACTACCGGGGCACCGGGTCGAGTGCGGTCGAGACGGTCAAGGGCGCGTCGCGCGACGCGCTGGCGCCGGTGCAGGAATTCAGCGACCGCCTCTTCGCTCCCGTCGGGAGCATGGTCGGTGGGATCTTGCACTACGGCGATCTGCAGGCCGAGAACGAGCGGTTGCGCCAGGAGATCGCCGACCATCGGGGCCAGCTCCACCAGGCCCAGGCAGTCGAGCGGGAGCGCCAGGCGCTGCTGGCCATCAACGCGCTGGGGTCCGTGCAGGACGTGCCCCGGGTGCATGCCCGGGTGGTCTCGACGTCCGCATCCAACTTCGAGCTGGCCCTGGAGATCGACAAGGGCGCCGACGCAGGCGTGGTCGAGGGCATGCCGGTCGTGAGTGGCGCCGGGCTCGTCGGCAGGGTCTCAGCCGTGTCTCAGCGCCGCTCCACAGTCGTGCTCCTGACGGACAAGACCTTCGGCGTGGGCGTCGTCCTTCCGTCCGGTGACACCGGTGTGGCCAACGGAGGCGGGTTCCGGGCCGACCTCACCGTCGACCACGTCGAGCCCGACACGGCTGTCGCCCTGGGGGACAGCGTGGTGACCAGCGGCCTCCAGCGCAGCCTCTACCCGAGGGGCATCCCGGTCGGCCGGGTGACGGCGGCGTCGGCTCCAGCCGGCGCGCTCCAGCAGTCGGTGTCGATCGCGCCGGTGGTCGACCTCGAGCGGCTGAGCTTCGTCACCGTCCTGCAGTGGACCGCCGGCTGATGCGCCCGCGCTTTCGCATCCCGGTGCTGCTCGTCACCTTCGTGGTCGTCCAGGCCATCGTGCTCCGCCGGCTGCGCATCGAGGGAGCGCACCCCGAGCTGCTCCTGATCGTGCCCCTTGCCGCCGGGCTCGCTGGCGGGCGGGAGCGGGGCGCCGCAATGGGGTTCGCCGCCGGTCTGCTCGCCGACCTCTTCCTCCTGGCGCCGTTCGGCCTTTCTGCCCTCGTCTACAGCGTGCTCGGGTTCACCGTCGGAGCGTTCCGCTCGGGAATCCTGCGGAGCACCTGGTGGATCCCCGTCGCGATCGCCGCTGGAGGCAGCGCCCTGGGTGTGGTCGGCTACGCCCTGGTGAGCACCGTGGTCGGCCAGACCCAGATGATCGACTCCCGGTTGGCAGTCGTCGCCGCAGTGGTCTGCATCCTGAACGCGCCGCTCAGCATCGCGGCCATCCCTCTGGTGACCTGGGCCCTGGGCGACGACGGCCTCAGCCGCGGCTACGCCGGGTCATGAGCACCAACGCCCACGTGCGGCTCTCCGTGATCGCCGTCGTGGTGGTGGGGCTCTTCTCGGCCATGTTCGCCCGGCTCTGGTACCTGCAGGTGCTGGACTCCAACAGCTTCATCGCCGCCGCGAGCGCCAACGAGATCCGCTTCGTGCACACTGAGGCTCCGCGAGGGGAGATCCGCGATCGCCGCGGCCGGCCGCTCGTGGTCAACAAGCGGGTTGAAGCCATCACCGTCGACCTCGCAGTGCTGGCCGGGCACCCGGACCGCAACGAGGTGCTCGGGCGCCTGGCCACGCTGCTCGAGATCGGCAGGCCCGAGCTCGACAAGCGGCTGGCCGACCTCCGACACAGCCGGTTCCGGCCCGTTCCCGTGGCCGAAGCAGTGCCCGAGCACAAGGTCACCTACCTCGCCGAGCACCGCACCGACTTCCCCGGCGTCCAGTCGGCGATCATCGCTCAGCGCTCGTATCCGAACGGGTCGATCGCCTCGCACCTCCTCGGCTACGTCCTCGAGATCAGCGCCGAGAAGCTGCAGGAGCGGAAGGCCGAGGGATACCGCCTCGGCGACGCCATCGGCCAGTCGGGGATCGAGCTCGTCCACGAGCGTGACCTCCGGGGCGTGGCCGGGGTCACCAAGCTGCAGGTCGACGCCAAGGGTCGCGTGCTGAGCACCCTCGACCACCAGCCGCCCGTGGCCGGCCACGACGTCCACCTCACCATCGACCTGGAGGTGCAACGTCTGGCCGAGGAGTCCCTGCTCCAGGGCCTCGAGGTGGCGCGTGGCCTGCGGGACAACGAAGAGGGCAGGCCGTTCGTCGCGCCGGCCGGGGCCGTCGTGGTGCTCGACCCGTCGGACGGCAGCGTGCTGGCCATGGCTTCGTACCCGACCTATGACCCGAGCGAGTTCGTGGCCGGGCTCCCGCCCGAGCGCTACCGCGAGCTGGTTGACGACACCAAGGGCGCAGCTCTCACCAACCGGGCCATCCAGAGCGGCTACGCGCCGGGCTCGACGTTCAAGCTCGTCACCGCGGCCGCCGCCACCGAGCGCGGGATGGTCGACCCCCGAACCACCATCACCGACCGCGGCTCGTTCACCATCCCCAGCTGCCGAGGCGAGCAGTGCACGAAGCGCAACGCCGGTGGGGCCGCGTACGGCTCGGTGAACCTGAGCCGGTCTCTCACCGTCTCGAGCGACGTGTACTTCTACGACCTCGGTGCTCGCTTCTGGCTGGAGAAGGGGGTGGAGGACGGCATGCAGGACACCGCGAAGGCCTACGGGCTCGGCTCCAGGACGGGCATCTCCCTGCCCAGCGAACGGCCCGGCCTGATCCCTGACCCGGATCTCAAGAAGCGCCGCCATGCCGAGAACCCGGTCGCCTTCCCCGAAGGCACCTGGCAGACGGGCGACAGCGTCAACATGGCCATCGGGCAGGGTGATGTGCTGGTGACCCCGCTCCAGCTGGCGAGCACGTACGCCACCTTCGGCAACGGGGGATCGGTGTTCCGGCCTCGTGTGGCGGCCCGAGTGGTCGACCGCCAGGGCAACACCGTCAGGGAGGAGCCGGCGGCCAAGGTGCGCACCGTCGAGGTGTCGCCCGCGGTGGACGAGGCCATCCGCGACGGGCTCAGGGGTGTGGTGGCGGACCGCGAGGGCACGGCCCGCACGGCCTTCGCCGGCTACTCCGCCATGTCCGTGGCGGGCAAGACCGGCACGGCCCAGGTGACGTCGAAGCAGGACAGCGCCATCTTCGCCGCCTTCGCGCCGGTCAACGCCCCCCGCTATGCCATAGCGGTCGTCATGGAGGAGTCGGGCTTCGGCGGCGCGGTGGCGGCCCCGGTGGCCCGCCGGATCTTCGAAGGCGTCGGCGGCCAGCAGCCGGGTTCGGTGTTCGCCGGGGACGGGTTCGACTGATGGCCGGCGCGACGATGACCCGCCAGTTCGGCCCCGGCCTCGCCGCTCGCCGCCGCGCCGCGACCGCTTGGCGCCACGTCGACATCGCCCTCGTGGTCAGCGTGCTCACCTGCGTGTCGCTCGGCCTCGTCATGATCTACAGCTCGACCCGGACGCGCCTCGCCGAGCAGGGCACCGACCCCGCGTTCTACCTGAAGCGACAGGCCGCGTTCGTGGTGGTCGGCGTCGTCGTCATGGCGGTGACGGCCCTCGTCGACTACCGCGTGCTCCAGAACCGCGCGCCGCTCGTCTACGGCGCCATGGTGCTCGCCCTGCTCGCCGTCCTGTCACCGCTGGGGGTGGAGCGCAAGGGCCAGCAGGCCAGCTTCGAGCTGGCCGGCTTCCAGCTCCAACCGTCCGAGCTGGCCAAGGTCGGCCTCATCGTCGTCCTGGCCGCCTACGGGTCGCTTCACGGCGCCGACCTGAACTGGGAGCGAGTCGGTGTGGCGGTGGGCCTGGCGGCGGTGCCGGTCGCCCTCATCTACCTGCAGCCGGACCTGGGCACGTCGCTCGTGTTCCTCGTGATCCTGCTCGGCATCCTGCTGGTGGCGGGGGCCAAGGGTCGCCACCTGCTGGCGCTGCTGGCGCTCGGCGTCGTGCCGGTGGTCGCCGTCGTCCAGCTGAACGTGCTCCAGGACTATCAGCTCGACCGGCTCACGTCGTTCCTCGATCCCCAAAACGACACGCGGCGGGCCGCCTACAACCTCAACCAGTCCAAGACGGCGATCGGCTCCGGCGGTGTGCTGGGCAAGGGCCTCTTCGCCGGCACCCAGACGAACCTGTCCTACGTCCCCGAGCAGCACACCGACTTCATCTTCACCGCGGTGGGCGAGCAGCTGGGGCTCGTGGGGTCGGGCCTGCTCCTTGCCGTCTACGGGCTGCTGGCGTGGCGCGTGTGGCGCGCGGCCGCGCTCGCCAGAGACCTCTTCGGGTCGCTCATCTGCGTCGGCGTCCTGTCCATGTTCGTCTTCCAGGTCTTCGAGAACGTCGGCATGACGATGGGCATCATGCCGATCACCGGCATCCCCCTGCCGTTCCTCAGCTACGGCGGATCCTCCACGCTCGCCGCATTCGCGGCGGTGGGCCTGGTGCTCAACGTCCGCATGCGTCGCTTCGCCTGACCGCCTTTGGGGCCACAGGAGATGTCGGAAATGCACCCACTACACTGGGTGTGCAAATGACCTCCCTCTGGCCACGGATCGAACCGCTCCTGGCCAAGGTGCAGAAGCCGGCTCGCTACATCGGGTGCGAGGACGGGGCCCAGCAGCCCGTGCACGGCCCCCACAAGGTGGCGTGGCTGCTGGTGTACCCCGACGCCTACGAGATCGGTCTCCCGAACCAGGGGCTCCAGATCCTCTACGAGCTGCTGAACGAGCGGGACGACGCCGTCGCCGAGCGCTCCTATGCCCCGTGGACCGACCTCGAGGCGCTCCTCCGTGCACGCGGCGTCCCTCTGTTCAGCGTCGACACCCACCGTGCGGCCGGCGACTTCGACCTCATCGCCTTCAACCTCTCGGCCGAGCTC
Organism: uncultured Acidimicrobiales bacterium; assembly: GCA_902805655.1. GTDB lineage: Bacteria > Actinomycetota > Acidimicrobiia > Acidimicrobiales > CADCTF01 > CADCTF01. The sequence goes on along the minus strand of CADCTF010000146.1, from coordinate 19,045 downwards.
GTCTACACCAACCTGCTCAACTGCATCGACCTGGCCGGCACCCCGGTGCGCGCCGCCGAGCGCGGTCCCGAGCACCCGCTGATCGCGGCCGGCGGGCACTGCACGTTCAACCCCGAGCCGCTGGCCGACTTCGTCGACCTGTTCGTCATCGGCGACGGCGAAGAGGTCATCGCCGAGATCACCGAGGTGGTGGGGGACTGGAAGCGATCCGGCCGCACCCCCGGGTCGCGCCAAGGCGTGCTCCGCGAGCTCAGCAAGGTGCCTGGCGTCTACGTGCCGTCGATGTACGACGTGGAGTACGACGGCGCTCGGCTGGCCTCGATCACCCCGAAGTACAACGACGTGCCGGCGCGTGTGGAGAAGCGCACGATCGCCGACCTCGGCGCGTGGCCGTACCCGAAGTCGCAGCTCGTGCCGGTCACCGAGGTCGTGCACGACCGGCTCAACGTGGAGATCTTCCGCGGCTGCACCCGAGGCTGCCGGTTCTGCCAGGCCGGCATGATCACCCGCCCGGTGCGCGAGCGGCCGGCCGCTCAGGTGCAGCAGATGGTGTCGGACGGCCTGAAGCGAACCGGCTACGACGAGGTGGCCCTGACCTCGCTGTCTTCGGCCGACTACTCGGGCATCGACCAGGTCGTCGGCGGCATCATCAACGACCCCAGCTGCTCCGGCCAGGTGTCGGTCAGCCTGCCGAGCCTCCGGGTCGACGCCTACACCGTCGGCATCGCCAGCGAGATCGCCAAGGTCCGCCGCACAGGCCTCACCTTCGCCCCCGAGGGGGGCACGTGGCGCATGCGCCAGGTCATCTCCAAGCTCATCCGCGAGGAAGACCTCTACGGCGCCGTCGACTCCGCCTTCAGCCAGGGATGGCAGCGGGTGAAGCTCTACTTCCTCACGGGCCTGCCGACCGAGACCGACGAGGACACCCTCGGCATCGCCGAGCTGGCCCGGCAGTGCGTGGCCGTCGGCCGCAAGCACTCCAACCGGGTCAACGTCGTCGCTTCCGTCGGCGGGTTCGTGCCCAAGGCTCAGACCCCCTTCCAGTGGTTCGGCCAGAACACGGCGGAGGAGCTGCGCCGCAAGATCAACCTGCTGCGCGATGCAACCCGCAAGGAGCGTGGCGTCAGCCTCAAGTGGCACGACCCCAAGGCCACGATGGCCGAGGGCATCGCCAGCCGGGGTGACCGCCGCATCGGCGCCGTCATCGAGGACGTCTGGCGCCACGGCGGCACCTTCCAGGAGTGGAGCGAGTTCTTCGACCTGCAGCTCTGGGAAGACGCCATGGCTCGCCAGGGCCTGTCCATCGACTGGTACGTCCACCGCCATCGCGAGGCCGACGAGGTCCTGCCCTGGGACCACATCTCGGCGGGCCTCCACAAGGACTTCCTGTGGGGTGACTGGGAGGACGCCTTGGCCGAGGCCGGCACGCCGGACTGCCGGTGGACGCCTTGCTACGACTGCGGCGCATGCACGGGCTACGGCATCGAGCACCGGGTGGCCTCCGCCACCCCGCCTGCAGGCGGATCGCAGGGAACCGGGCAGGACCTGTCCACCGGAGGGGCGGTGCCCGTGCAGCTGCTGCCCCGTGCCGGAGCCGGAGCGCCGCGGTCGTGAGGGTTCGGCTGCGCTTCACCAAGTACGGCAAGATCCGCTTCACCAGCCATCGTGATGTGGCCCGGATGTGGGAGCGGGCCTTCCGGCGGGCCGACCTGCCGCTCGCCTACTCGATCGGCTTCTCGCCCCGGCCCAAGGTGAGCTTCGGCCTGGCCCTGCCCACCGGTGCCGAGTCCGACGCCGAGTACCTCGACATCGAGCTCGATCCGCTGCGCACGGCAGACGACTTCGAGCCCAGCGGCCTGCCCGCCCGGCTCTCGCCGATGCTTCCCGTCGGCATCGACGTCACCGCCGTGGCCCCGGTCGAGTCGGGGGCCGACTCGCTGCAGCACCAGATCACGTCGTGCCGGTGGGAGCTGGCCGTCACCGGCGTGACGGAGGACGAGCTGGGGGTGCTGATCACCACGGCCCTCGCTGCAGACAGCCTCGTCATCGCGCGGGAGCGCAAGGGCCAGACGTCGGAGGACGACGTTCGGCCCGCCATCGTCTCCGCTACTCCCATCGAGGCGGTCGACGGGTATCCCGCCCTCGCCTGCGTGCTGGCCACCCAGCCTCGAACGCTTCGCCCCGCCGAGCTCCTCGCCGCCCTAGCCGGTGGCGTCGAGGAGGTGCGGGTTCGCAGGACCCACCAATGGATCACTTCGCGCGACGGCGCGCCGCGGGAGCCACTCCCTGCGGACGCGACGGACGCGCCACTCGCGCCAACGCTGGAGCGGGTGTCATGAGAAGGGAACTCCCCCATGTCCGAGCCGATCGTGGGCGCCGCCCAGGACGAGATCCCGGAGCGTCGTCCCTCGCCGCCGCCGATGCCCCCGCTCGACGGGCCGGCCGTCGCGGCTGAGGGTCCGGACTCTCCCGAGGAAGCGGCCCGCAAGCAGCGCCGGCGCGGTTCGCGCGGCGGGCGGGGTCGCGCTCGAGGTCCGGCCTCCGAGCTCGGGGATGGCGAACGGCCGACCGGCCCTGGCCCCGTAGACGCCCGCACCGACGACCTGCCCGACCCACCCGGTGAGGGCCGCACCGGCACTGCCGTAGGTGCCCGGGCCATCGTGAAGGTGAACGAGGCCAAATCGCGACCGCGCATCGGCGACGTGCGTCCGGCGCCGAAGATCGGTGACACCCGGCCGCCGGCCGACTCCTCCTCGGGCGGTGCCGGCGGCAGGCGCGCCGGCTCGTCGACCGCCGAGGCAGGCGATGACGCCTCCGGCGACGGCAAGAAGCGTCGACGTCGGGGGGGCCGCGGCCGTTCCAAGAAGCCGGGCGTGAGCGGGGCGGAAGCCGCCGTCACCAGCGCCGGGTCGTACGCGCTGGACGACGAAGCGCCGATCGAGCTCGACGAGGACACGCTCGAGCGCCGCCGCGGACGTGAGCGGAAGGGTCGCCCGGTCGGTCGGTACCTGATGGCCGTCCACGTCCGGCCTGGGGCCACCCAGATCGCTGTGCTCGAAGGCCGGGCCCTGATCGAGCACTACGTGTCACGACCGCAGGACTCCGACACGCAGATCGACGGGAACATCTACATCGGTCGCGTCCAGAACGTGCTGCCGGGCATGGAGGCCGCGTTCATCGACATCGGCACCCCCAAGAACGCGGTGCTCTACCGCGGGGACATCCGCTACGACCCCGACGACGTCGAGCAGGGGTCGGTCGCCGGCCGTTCGAGCAAGGGCAAAGCCAAGTCCGACGCCCGGATCGAGCAGCTCCTGCGCACCGGCCAGACGGTGCTCTGCCAGGTGACCAAGAACCCGATCGGCACGAAGGGGGCCCGGCTGACCCAGGAGGTCTCGCTGCCCGGACGGTTCTGCGTCCTGATACCCAACAGCGACACCTACGGCATCTCCAAGCGGCTCTCCGACGACGAGCGCAAGCGCCTGCGCAAGCTGCTCGACGAGGTCAAGCCGCCCCAGCACGGCATCATCGTGCGCACCGCGGCCGAAGGTGCGACCACCGACGAGCTGCGTCGCGACGTCCTTCGCCTGGTGCGGCAGTGGGACGCCATCGAGGCCCTGGCCCAGCGGTCGAAGACGCCGGCCCTCCTGTACGCCGAGCCGGACATGGCGGTGCGCGTGATCCGCGAGGAGTTCAACCGCGAGTACCGCAGCGTCGTGATCGACGACCCAGCCCTGTACGAGGAGGTCCGCGACTACGTCGGCAGCATCAGCCCCGAGCTGGCCGACCGGGTCGAGCTCTACGACGCCGAGGCCGAGGGCCTCCCGATCTTCGAGAAGCACCACGTGCACGAGCAGCTCCACAAGGCTCTCGACCGGAAGGTCTGGCTCGCCTCCGGCGGATCGCTGATCATCGAGCGCACCGAGGCCTTGACGGTGATCGACGTCAACACCGGCAAGAACGTCGGCAGCGTGAACCTCGAGGAGACGGTCTACCGCAACAACCTCGAGGCGGCCGAGGAGATCGCCCGCCAGCTCCGCCTCAGGGACATCGGCGGCATCATCGTCATCGACTTCATCGACATGGAGATCCACAAGAACCGCGACGACGTGATCCGCACGTTCCGGGCTGCGCTGGCGCGGGACAAGACCCGTACGCAGGTGTTCGACATCTCCGAGCTCGGGCTCGTGGAGATGACGCGCAAGCGGGTCAGCGAGGGACTCGTGGAGTCGCTCAGCGAGCTCTGCCCCGCCTGTGCCGGCCGGGGGCTCGTGTTCGACGAGTCACTGCTCTGAGCGAAGAGGACCACCATGCGGAGCAGCTTCGAGCCGAGTGATCTCGAGCCCATCGACCTCGGACCGCCGAGCGATGCCGGCCCGCGCCGCGTGGGGGCGGGTTCTACGGGTGGCGGAGCCCCGGACCCCTACCGCATCGCGCTGGCCGTGGCAGCCGCCATCGGCGCCCTTGCCCTCGTCGTGACCGCCTGGGCCGGAGTGCGGGTGGCGGAGGCTCAGGAGGCGCAGGCTTGTGTGGACCGCGTGCAGACCTCACGGATGTTCGGGGGGGTCGGCTCGGGGGCCCCGCGCACGGGCCCGGACTCCGCTGAGGCGGTGCTTCGGCGGCAGCTGGAGGCATGCGGCGTCGAGCTGGCCCCGTCTGGAGCACCAGCCCGTAGCTGAGCCGGTGTCGGCCTCGGGTCGGTGCTGCCTCGGCTCTTCCCCTACACTGACCCGCTGGCGCAAGCGCCCCTCGCGGCGCGGCCGCACATCTTCTGCAGCGAAGGACGGAGCATGTACGCAGTCATCCAGACCGGTGGGAAGCAGGAGCGCGTGGCCGAGGGCCAGCGCGTGAACGTGGAGCGCCTCGGTGTCGCCGCGGGCGACGAGGTCACCTTCACGCCCATCCTGGTGGTCGACGGCGCAAGCGTCCTCACCGGTGGCCAGCTGGCGGGTGCCTCGGTGGCGGCGCGAGTGGTCGGCGAGGCCAAGGGCACCAAGATCCGCGGCTTCACCTACAAGAACAAGACGAACCAACGGAAGCGCTGGGGTCATCGGCAGAAGTACACGATGATCGAGATCACCGGCATCACGAAGGGTTAGGCACCGCACATGTCGAAGACCAAAGGTGGAGGCTCCACCAGGAACGGGCGCGACTCCGCGGCCCAGCGCCTGGGCGTGAAGGTGTTCGACGGCCAGGCCGTCAACGCCGGCACGATCATCGTGCGCCAGCGGGGCACCAAGTTCCATCCGGGCGAGAACGTCGGTCGCGGTGGCGACGACACGCTGTTCGCCCTCTCGCCGGGCAAGGTGAAGTTCGGCGCCCGCAAGGGCCGCAAGCTGGTGGACGTCCTGCCCGCCGAGGGCTGAGCTCCACCCCCGTGTCGGGGTTCGTAGACGAAGCACAGGTTCACGTGAAGGCGGGCAACGGCGGTGCCGGTGCTGTCTCCACGCGCCGTGAGTCCCATGTGCCGCTCGGTGGGCCGGACGGCGGCGACGGTGGCAAGGGAGGCGATGTGTGGCTGGTGGCCGATCGCCACGCCGCTTCGCTGCTGCAGTTCAAGGACCATCCGCATCGCGCCGCGGCCAAGGGCCTCCACGGCCAGGGCAAGGCGCGCCACGGCGCTCGCGGCGCAGACCTCTTCGTCTCCGTGCCCGAGGGCACGGTGGTGCGAGACCTCGAGGGCCGCGTGCTGGCCGACCTGGTGCACGAGGGCGACCGGTACCTGGCCGCCCGAGGCGGTGAGGGAGGCAAGGGCAACGCCCGGTTCCTCTCCAACCGGCGGCGGGCGCCGAACTTCGCCGAGCAGGGTGAGGTAGGGGAGGAGCGCTATCTGAACCTCGAGCTCAAGCTCATGGCCGACGTCGCCCTGGTCGGCTTCCCGAACGCCGGCAAGAGCACATTCATCTCCCGGGTGTCGGCGGCCAAGCCGAAGATCGCGGACTACCCCTTCACCACGCTGCTGCCCCACCTGGGCGTGGTGCGCTACGACGACGCCGAGTTCGTGGTGGCCGACATCCCGGGCCTCATCGAGGGGGCCAGCGAAGGTCGAGGGCTCGGCCACAAGTTCCTGCGACACATCGAGCGCGCCAGGGTGCTGCTCGTGCTCATCGACCTCGCCGCGTCCGAGGGCCGGGCGCCCGCCGACCAGGAGCGCATCCTGCTGCAGGAGCTCGGCCAGTACCGCCCCGACTTGCTCGAGCGAGCCCGTGTCGTGGTGGGCTCCAGGGCCGACGCGGCGGAGCCCGACATCGAGTGGTCCGGCCCCCGCCTCTCCGCCGTGACAGGCGAGGGCCTCCAGGAGGTGCTGGGCCGCCTGGCCACCCTGGTGCAACAGGCTCGGTCCGAGCAGCCGCTGGCCGACTCCTTCGTCGTGCACCGACCGGAACCCGAGGGTGTGAACGTCCAGCGGAGCGACGACGGTGGTTTCGTGGTGCTCGGCCGGCCCGCGCTGAGGGCCATCGCCGTCAACGACATCACCAACGACCAGGCCCTGGCCTACGTGCGGGACAAGCTGAAGAAGCTGGGCGTCGACAAGGCGCTGCAGCGTGCAGGGGCCAAGGACGGCGACATCATCCACATCGGGGGGTTCAGCTTCGAGTACGAGCACGACCGGTGACCCTCGTGGTGAAGATCGGCACCTCCTCGCTCACCGACGAGACCGGGGAGATCGACCGGGCCGCCATCGAGAAGCTCTGCGGTGAGGTGGCGGCGATGCGGGCCACGGGGCAGCGGGTCGTGATCGTGTCGTCCGGAGCCATCGCCGCCGGCCTCCCCGCCCTGGGCCTGGCCCGTCCGGCCGATCTGGCCACCCTCCAGGCGGTGGCTGCGGTCGGCCAGAGCCGGCTCATGCGGGTGTACGACGAGGTCCTCGCCGATCTCGGCCTGGTGGCCGGGCAGGTGCTCCTCGCACCGCTCGACTTCGTGCACCGCCGCCAGTACCTGCACGCCCGCCAGACCGTCCGCCGGCTCCTGGAGATGGGGGTGATCCCCATCGTCAACGAGAACGATGCGATCGCGGACGAGGAGATCCGCTTCGGGGACAACGACCGGCTGGCTGCTCTCGTGGCCCACCTCGTGGGCGCCCGAACGCTGGTGCTGCTCACCGACACGCCGGGCCTGTACACCGCAGATCCGCGCCTCGATGCCGATGCGTCGCTGATCGAGGAGATCCTCGAGGTGGACCATGAGCTCGAGCGGGCGGCCGGCGGGGCCGGGTCGGCCCGGGGCAGCGGAGGCATGGCCTCGAAGCTGGCCGCAGCCAAGATCGCGGCGTGGTCGGGTGTTCGCGCCGTGATCGCCGGCGCCGCCCGCCCCGGGGTGCTGGCCGCGGCGCTGGCGGGCGACCCGGGCGTCGGCACCGTGATCCGTCCTCGCGACCGGAGGCTGCCCGCCCGCAAGCTGTGGATCGCCTTCGCCGTGGGCGCCTCGGGCACCGTGGTGGTGGACGACGGCGCGCGCCGAGCCATCACCGAGCGCAACACCTCGCTCCTCCCGGCGGGGGTGGTGAAGGTCATCGGTGCGTTCGGAGCCGACGATGCGGTCGAGATCGCAGACCTGGCCGGTGAGGTGTTCGCCAAGGGGCTCGTGCGCCACTCCGCCGCCCGCATCGCCGAGTGGGCCGGACTACGCACAGCCGACCTGCCGCCGGACGTGGCCCATGAGGTCGTGCACCGCGATGACCTCGTCGTCCTCCCCTGACGAAGCACCGGACGAACTGCCGAGACGGGCACCGTGCGCGACGATGCCTCCATGCCTGACTTCGCCGCCGACCTGGCTTCCGCCGACGATGAGACGGTTCGCGCCGCGTTGGAACAGGCCGAGATCCCCGCTCTGCTTCCGGCCCTTGCGGCGGCGCTGAACGACCTCTCGCTCGTTCCCGAGCACCTCCGTCCCAGCCTGGCCAAGCTGATGGACCCGACGGCGGGCTTGTCGCCGGAGCAGCAGGCCGAAGCCCGTGAGCTGGCGTTCCAGGCGCTCGTGCGCCTTCGTGGGCAGGAGCCCGCCGGTGACCCGTCGCCGGAGGTGCTGCGGTCGTTGCTCGAGTTCACCTCGAGCGGACGGCCGTTCGAGGACTACATGGAGGTGCTGCGCGACGAGCTGAACCTCGGCGAGGACCCCCGCACGCCGACCTGGAGCAAGGACGAGCTGGCTCCCGACCGGCCCTTCCGCGTGGCAGTCATCGGCGCCGGCATGTCCGGGCTGGCCGCCGCCCACCGGCTGCGACAGGCGGGCCTCGACGTGGTCGTGTTCGAGAAGAACGCCGACGTGGGCGGCACCTGGCTCGAGAACACCTACCCGGGTTGCCGGGTCGACGTGTCCAACCTGTTCTACAGCTACTCCTTCGCCCAGCGGAGCGACTGGCCCGAGCACTACTCGTCCCAGCCCGTGCTGCTCGACTACTTCCGCCGGGTGGCAGACGAGTCGGGGATCCGCCCGCTCATCCGCTTCAACACCGAGGTCACGGCCGTGGCCTTCGACGACGAGTCGGCGACGTGGACCCTGCAGGTGGTGGACGAGCACGGGCGGGAGGAGGCGATCGAGGTGCAGGCGGTGGTGAGCGCCGTGGGCCAGCTGAACCGGCCGAGCCTCCCCGACATCCCCGGCGTCGAGCGCTTCGAAGGCCCGTCGTTCCACTCGGCCCGTTGGGACCACTCGGTCGACCTCGCCGGCAAGCGGGTGGTGGTGATCGGCACGGGCGCGAGCGCCGGGCAGTTCATCCCCGCCATCGCCGAGCAGACGGCCGACCTCACCGTCTTCCAGCGCACGCCGGCGTGGTTCATCCCTTCGCCGCTGTACACGGATCCTCTCTCCCCGGAGATCCACTGGCTGCGCCGGAACGTCCCCGGCTACACGCACTGGCACCGCTTCTGGCTCTTCTGGCGCAGCGTCGAGGGCATGATGCCGCTGGCCACCGTCGACCCTGAGTGGGACGGCGGCGAGCGGTCGGTGAGCGCCGGCAACGACTTCATGCGCCAGTTCCTCACCGACTACCTGACCAAGCAGTTCGACGGTCACCCCGAGCTGCTCGCCCAGGTCATCCCGGACTACGCCCCGTTCTCCAAGCGGTTCATCCTCGACAACGGCGTGTGGGCTCGGACCCTGACTCGGGAGAACGTGCACCTGGTGACCGACTCGATCGCCGAGATCACCCCGGAGGGGGTCCGCACCACTGACGGCACGGTGCACCACGCCGACGTCATCATCTACGGCACCGGCTTCAAGGCCTCCGACTTCCTCACGCCGATGAAGGTCACCGGGCGAGGCGGCACCGACCTCCACCAGCACTGGGGTGGCGACGCCCGCGCCTATCTGGGCATCACCCTCCCCGGCTTCCCCAACTTCTTCATGCTCTACGGCCCGAACACGAACATCGTGGTGAACGGCAGCATCATCTACTTCTCGGAGTGCGAGGTGCACTACGTGGCCGGCTGCATCCGGCGCATGCTCGAGACCGGTGTGCGGGCCATCGACCCGAAGCCGGAGGTGCACGACGCCTACAACGAGCGGGTCGACGCCGAGAACCTCCGCATGGCCTGGGGCGTGTAGTCGGTCAGCACCTGGTACAAGAACGCCACGGGCCGCACGGCCCAGAACTGGCCCTTCAGCCTGCTCGAGTACTGGAAGCAGACCCGGGAGCCGAACTTCGAGGACTACGAGCTGCTGTAGCCGTTCACCCGCCCCCCGGGTCAGACGGCGGTGGTGCCGCCCTCGGTGACGGGCTTCGCATCATCCGCCGGTGCCGAGACCGCCTCTTCGAGGCCGAGCTGCGAGCGGATCTGGCTGAGGCGGGACTGCGCCTCGGTGTCCATGGCGGCCTGCTCGACCTCGAGCATGCGGGCCTCGACCGTCTGGCCCTGCAGCTCGGAGGACCCGAGGGCCTTGGCGTAGCGCTGCTCGATCTTGTCGCGGACCTCGTCGAAGGTGGGCACGTCCTGGCCGACCGTCTCGGACAGCGAGGTCATGGCCCGGTTCATCTGCTCCTGCATCTTCGCCTGGTCGAGCTGGGAGAGCAGCTTCTGGCGCTCGCCCAGCTTCTTCTGCAGCATCATCGAGTTCTGCTGCACCGCGCTCTTCGCCTGGTCGGACGCCTGGCTCGACTGCAGGTGGAGCGTCTTGAGGTTCTCGACCTCGTTCTCCACGGAGATGAGGCGGCTGGCGAAGCTCTCGGCCGCGTGGGTGAGCTCGGTGGCCTTCTTGGTGTCGCCCTTCTTGGTGGCGTCGTCGGCCATCAGCACGGCCTGGCGCGCCTTGGCGTTGAGGCTCCCCAGCTCCTCCATGGCCCGGTTGAGGCGCATCTCGGTCTGCTTCTGGTTGGCGATGACGTTGGCCGCCTGCTCCTTGAGCCGGCGGTGCTGGTCCTGCGCCTCGATGATCGCCTGCTCCAGCTGGATCTTCGGGTCGGCGACCTCGTTGAACTTCCCGGTCAACGCCGCCGTGATGTAGGCGCCCAGGCGCTTGAAGAGTCTGAACATGGCTGGCAGGTTATGCCGTGGCGGAGCCTGCTGCGCCCGTGGACCCGGACGTCTCCTCCATGCCCTGGCGCAGCGCCTCCATCTCCTCGACGATGTTGCCGAGGTCGTCGTCGAGGGGCGAGTACAGGCTGAGGTCGCCAGTGTGGACGGAGAGCTCGATGGCCCTCGCCACCGCTTCGTCGAGCTGGGCGGTGAGCACACGGAGGCGGTTCTGCGTGTCGGAGGCGACGCGCTGCAGCCGCTCGGCCGACGCCAGCTGGGACTCGACGGCCTGGCGCGTGCGGTCGAGGCTCTCCCGGGCCGAGGGGTCGCGGGCGGTGCGCTGCTCTTCGTAGATCTCCTGCAGCTGACGGTGGATGCCCGCCACTCCTAACCGGTCGATGGCCCCGCCGAGCTGGTCGCCCAGGCGCACGACCTTCCAGCACTCGGCCACGCCCTGGTCGACCCGGCGGCCGATGGCCGTGAGCCGATCGCGTATCGGGCCGGCGTCGTCGAGGTGCACAGTGCGGCGGTAGCGGGCCTGAGCCTGCAGGGCATCAGCCATGAAGCGGCGCCACGGCTCTCCCACCCGGAAGGGATCGATGCGCTCGCCGGCGGGACGGCGGGGCACGGCGAGGGCGACGCGCGCTGCCCATGCCGCCGCGCCGACCGCTGCTGCGGCGACGATCGGCGCGCCCACCAGGATCGCCCCGGCCATCCCGGCGCCGGCCATCAGGAAGGCCGACGGGGACGTGACGGCTCGTGCGACCGAGGCGGTCCGTACGCGCTCGGGCAGCCGCTCGATCAACGCGTCATCCGTGCCGGCGCGAGCACCATCAGAAGTTGCTGATGACGTTGGTGAAGACCCGGTCGATGGTGGCCGGATCGCGGGAGTCGTACGCCAAGGCGTTGGTGGCCTCCGACAGCCGCTTGAGCGTCGAGAGGTCGGCCCCGTCGCCGTAGGCGATGGTGAAGAGGCGGACCGGGTTGGCCGACTGGCCTTCGCTGCCGGCCCGCAGCGCCCCGAGGGTGGCTTCGAGGTCGTTGAACGCGGGGTCCTCGTTCTTGCCGTCGGTCAGCAGGACCACCGCATTGATGCGGTCGGCCTCGTAGACGGCGGGGGACTTGAGCTCGTTGAACGAGTCGCGCGCCACGCGGTACAGCGGCGTGCCCTGGGTCGGCACCAGGCTGCGGATGCGACCGGCCACGGCTTCGCGGTTGCCTTCGCCGAACGGCACCAGGTCGAGGTAGTGGTCGGGGGCTCGGGGGCTGATGTTGGTCGAGAAGACCCGCAGCGCCACCTTGTCCTCGGTCTTGAACTGGGCCAGCGCGTCGACGGCGGCCCGCTTGGCCAGGTCGAGCTTGGTGTCGCCGCTCTTGGTCTCCTCGCCCATGGAGCCGGACACGTCGATGACGAGCATCACCTTGGCGCTCTTGCGCTGCAGGCCCCACTGGGTGAGCAGCTTCACGAGCACGGGCGGCTCGGGCACCCCGAGCGTGGTCTTCGGCTCGTTGGGGTCGAGCCCGAGCTCGGGCGTGATGGGGTCGGCGATCGCCACCGCCGGGTTGCCGGGCCGGAAGCCGAACTTCAGCACCTGGCGCTGGTTCTCGGGCTGCTGCACGAACTCCTGGAAGGCCGCGGCCGCCGTCTTCTGGGCGGGGGAGACCCACGGCGCGTCGAGGATGAAGAAGGGGTTGTCCGAGAACAGCGTGCCCTCCTTCGGGTAGACCGCCACCAGCGGCACCCGGGGCGGTCGTGGCTGCTCGCCGGGGTCGAGGATGCCGTCAGGGTTGCCCTGGTTGTAGACGACGATCGACGTCTCCTCCACGGCCACCGCGGAGACGTAGGTGAGCCCGGTACCGGCCCGGTCGTTGCGGTACAGGTTGTTGAGGAAGGTGAGGGTCGTGTCGCCGTAGTGGACGACTGCCGACTCGACTCCCCGCATGAAGGTGTCGACCTCCGGCCGGTTGAGGTCTTCGAGGGTGAGGTCGCGGGTCTTGCCGGTGGCTGCGTAGTACTGAGCGATGGTGCTGGACAGGCCGCTGGTGGAGAAGTTGGGGTTGGTCTTCCCGAGCTTGAAGGCGCCCCACTCGGGGTGGCCCTTGCTGGCCCAGCCCTCGGGGTTCTGGGCCAGGGCCAGGAGGTCGGCGTACCCGATCGGCGTCCTCGGCCACCCCAGCGCCTCGGCCATCGGCTTCGGCATGGCGATCACGAGCGGCGTCACCATGAACGGCTTGGCATCGGCGGGAGCGATGGGCCGCTGGCCCTTGTCCGCCAGCCGCTGGTTGACGATGGCGCCCCACGACTTGGCCGCCGGCGACCACACCACCGGCTTGGGCCCGTTGACGTCCTCCTGCGGCCACCCGTCCGTCAGCAGCTGGGCGCCCAGGCCGGACGCGGTGCGGCGCACCTGGATGAACGCGCACCGGCCGCCCCCCTCCTTGGCCGCCTTGGAGTCGTTGAACCGCTTGGCCAGGTCGGTCAGCAGGTCGAGCTTCTCGGGCGAGACGGCCATGGGCACGGCGTCGCAGCCGGATGGCACGTTTCCCGTGCCGTCGCCTCCACCGAAGTCTCCACCGCCGTTGCCCCCGGCGCAGGCGCCAGCGAGGAGCGCGGCCACCAGCAGCAGCACGACGAAGGCGAGTCGGCGCCTCACTTCAGCAGATCCTGGAGGAAGGCGAGCACGCCTGGGGACGGTAGCCCGTCGTCCGGCGGGAGCGCCGGCGCCGCCGGGTCGAAGGAGGGTGGGGTGGTGCCCACCCGGAAGCCGTTGTTGCGGAGGGCTCCGGCAACGACCGTGCCTCTGAGCTGCTCGCCGAGCTCCCTGCCGGCGGCGCCGTCGCGGGCGGCGAGATGAAGGTCGGCGGTGGCCGGCGGGGCGAGGTAGACGCGCTCTACGTCCCGGCCGGCGGCGGCGGTGGCCAGCGTGGTACCGGCGTTGGCCTCGGTCGTGACGTAACCATCCAGTACGGCTTGGCGGGTGGTGAGCATCAGGGAGAGCGAGCCGGCCTGGGCGCGGCCCTGCGCGGTGCGGTCCTTCAAGCCCACCAGGTCGCTCCTCCTCGCCCCCTCCAGGTCGTTGGAGCCGAAGTCGGGGTCACCGAGCAGGGCCGCACCGAAAGCCGCGAAGACGGTGAGCCCCTCGCTCGACGACGGCTCGGCCGTGCCGAGCCGGAACGCGCCGGCGTTGGTGGCCTCGGCTACGCAGCTCCAGTTGATCAACCCGTTCGGGCAGCGGGCACGCAGGCCGTCCGCGGCGGGCTTCCAGATGGCCGCGACGAGCGGCGACCGGGCCACGACGGCGCTGGTGGGAAAGAGGCGACCGGCGGAAGCACCCCGCGCTTCGTCCACCGCCTGCCCTAGCGCCCCGATGGTCAGCCACCCGTCGGGTGCGTCGGCGGGAGAGGCTGAGGCCAGCCGAGCCCGAGTGACGCGGGCCTCTTCGACGGTCAGCTCGATGCGGCCGTCGGCAGCCGCGGCCGCCAGGCAGACCCGCTCCACCTCGGGGACGCAGACAAGGACGAGGCCCTGGCCGGCCGCCACCTGACCCTCGTCCGACCGCCCACGCACGTAGAGCGCGCCGGCCACCATGGCGACGGCAGCGATGAAGGCGGCGATCCGAGCGAGCACGAACGACGAGCGTACGGCTCAGGCCAGCGGTGCCGGCGCCGGCGGCACGGGCACGATGTCCTCCGGCTCGAAGGCCATGAGCTGCTCGTTGGTGGGGTTCTCGATGGCCACGAGCCGGGTCGCCTGGTGGGCCATGGCCGCCTCGAACAGGTTGCGGGCCAGGCGGCCGTTGCCGAACCCCTTGTCCCGCGGCTGGCCGGCGAAGTAGTCGCACACCGTCTTGTGGGCCTCGGGGGTGCAGGAGTAGGAGCTCTTCTTGCCCATCGACTCGAAGATGCCGACCAGCTCGTCGGTCGTGTAGTCGGGGAAGTGGATGGTCTTCGGGAACCGTGACCGCAGGCCCGGGTTCGACTCGACGAAGACGTGCATCTCGTCCGGGTATCCGGCGGCCACGACGACGACGTCGTCGCGATGGTCCTCCATCAGCTTGACGAGGGTGTCGATCGCCTCCATCCCGAAGTCGTTGCTGCCGCCTCGGGCCAGCGCGTAGGCCTCGTCGATCAGGAGGACGCCTCCGATCGCTTTGTCGAAGACCTCCTTCACCTTGATGGCGGTCTGGCCCACGAACCCGGCCACCAGGGCCGACCGGTCGGTCTCCACCAGCTGGCCGGTGTCGACCACGCCCAACGTGCGGTAGATCTGGGCCAGCAGGCGAGCGACGGTGGTCTTGCCGGTGCCGGGGTTGCCGGTGAAGACGAGGTGGCGACTGGAGTTCGACGTCGGCAGCCCACGCTCCTTGCGCAGCTTCTGGATCTGCAGGAGGTTGGTGACGAGCTTCACCTCGGCCTTCACCGGTGCCAGCCCGATCAGCCCGTCCAGCTCGGCCAGCAGCTCCTCGAGCGGTCGCGCCGGCTCCTGCGGAGCCACGGCCGGCCGGGCCGCTGCCGCCTCACTGGCGGGCGCGCCGACGGCGCCCCCGGGCCGTCGAACGCCCGCCCGGTCGATGGTGCGCAGCAGCACGCTGCGGTAGCGCTCGAGGCCCGACAGCTCGGCCTCGGACGGCACGCTGTCGGTGGCGCAGACGGCGTGGGCCAGCTCCATGGCACGGGTGTAGTAGCGCCACGCGTTGGTGGTGCCGCGTGTCCTGTCCGTCTGCACGAGGATGTCGAAGAGCAGCGACGGCGTGGCCAGCCAGGCCCGCTTTCCGGTGACCAGGTTGGCCTTCCGCACGTCGTGCGGCTGGGCGTAGCCCAGCATGGTGGGCAGCCGGTGCCCGAAGGCGGAGATGAGGCACCACAGCTCTTCGTCGGTCTGACGGTTGTCGACGTCGACGAACGCGGCGCAGAGGTTCCACGCTTCCACCGTGACGTCGCCGGGCGACTTGTCACCGGGGACGCCGGGGATGATGTCCTCGGCGATCGTCGAGAGCACCGGCGCCAGCTCGTCGACGAAGCGCTCGACCGGGCCGTTCAACATGTCGTGCACCACGCGGCCAGTCTCTCAGTCCCACGTCGGACACACGGAGCCACCGCGTAGATTCGAGTCGTGGCCACCACCCTCGCAACCCTCCCGGAGCTCGGCCGGCGTGCCAAGGCGGCGTCACGCGCACTCGCGCTGGCACCGACGACCGTAAAGGACGCCGCGCTCAACCTGGCGGCCGGTCTGCTCGAGGAGCGCACCGAAGAGGTGCTCGCCGCCAACCTGCAGGACGTGGAGCGGGCGCGGTCGGCCGGCACGTCCGACACGGTGATCGACCGCCTGCGCCTCGACGAGCGCCGGGTGCGATCCATGGCCGACGGCCTGCGTGACGTCGCCTCCCTGGCCGACCCCGTCGGCACCGTCCGGGGCGGATGGACCCGCCCGAACGGCCTCCACATCGACGAGGTGCGGGTGCCCCTCGGCGTGGTCGGCATCATCTACGAGAATCGTCCCAACGTCACGAGCGACGCCTTCGGCCTGTGCCTCAAGTCGGGCAACGCCGCCTTCCTACGGGGCTCGTCGGCCGCCATCACCTCGAACCAGGCCATCGCCGGCGTGCTGCGCCAGGCCGTGGTGAAGGCCGGGCTCCCGGAGGACAGCGTCGTGCTGGTGGAGGACACCAGTCGTGAGTCGGCCGTGGAGTTCATGCGGCTGCGCGGCTACATCGACTGCCTCATCCCGCGAGGTGGCACCTCGCTGATCCAGGCGATCCTCGACAACGCCACCGTGCCGTACGTCATCGACGGTGACGGCAACTGCCATGTGTACGTCGACGCATCCGCCGACCTCTCGATGGCCCTCGAGATCCTGAGGAACGCCAAGACCCAGCGGCCGTCGGTGTGCAACGCGGCCGAGTCCCTGGTCGTGCACGGGTCCGTCGCCGCCGACTTCCTACCCCGGGTCGTGTCTGCTCTCCAGGGCGTCGAGCTGGTGGGCGACGACGCCAGCCGGGCGATCGCCTCGTCCATCGGGCCGCTCGCCGAGGGCGACCTCGGGCGGGAGTTCCTCGACCTCAAGCTGAGCGTGGCGGTGGTGCCCGATCTCGATGCCGCCATCGCCCACGTCAACGACCACGGCAGCGGCCACTCGGAGGCCATCGTCACCACCGACCTGGCCGCGGCGAACCGCTTCACCCGCGAGGTCGATGCGGCGGCCGTGCTCGTCAATGCGTCCACCCGGTTCGTCGACGGCGCCGAGTTCGGCTTCGGCGCGGAGATCGGCATCAGCACCCAGAAGCTGCACGCCCGGGGGCCGATGGGGCTGCGTGAGCTCACCACCACCAAGTACGTGGTGACGGGCAACGGCCAGGTCCGCAGCTAGAAAAACTGAGGTTCCCGAAGCTTCGACTAGACCGACCGGTCAAGTAGCGGAGTAATCTGCCGAAATGGCTGACCCCCGCTTCGAGTCCGTGGCTTCCGTCAGAGACGAGCTGCAGAGCGTCGACTACCTGGCCGACGAGGGCATCGCCGGCGTCGTGTACCTGGCCGACCGGCTGCAGAAGCCCATCCTCGTGGAGGGCCCCGCCGGTACCGGCAAGACCGAGCTGGCCAAGAGCGTGGCCCGCATGATCGGCGCCCGGCTCATCCGGTTGCAGTGCTACGAGGGGCTCGACGAGTCCAAGGCGCTGTACGAGTGGAACTACAAGAAGCAGCTCCTCCGCATCCAGGCCCAGCGCGTGGTGGAAGAGGGCGGCAGCGGCAACTGGACCGACATCGAGGAGGACATCTTCAGCAACGAGTTCCTCCTCACCCGGCCCCTGCTCGAGGCCATCCGGGCCGAGGACCCGGTCGTGCTGCTGATCGACGAGGTGGACCGGGTGGAGGTGGAGACCGAGGCGCTGCTGCTCGAGATCCTCTCCGACTACCAGGTCTCCATCCCCGAGCTGGGCACCGTCGAGGCCACCCAGATCCCGCTCGTCTTCCTCACCTCCAACAACACCCGTGAGCTCTCCGAGGCGTTGAAGCGCCGCTGCCTCTACCTCCACCTCGACTACCCGACGCTCGAGCGCGAGAAGGAGATCGTCCTCACCCGCATCCCTGAGGTGAGCGACCACCTGGCCGACCAGATCGTGCGCATCGTGCGCTCGATCCGGTCCATCGAGCTGAAGAAGCACCCATCGGTGTCCGAGACGCTCGACTGGGCCCGCACGCTCGTGCTGCTCGGCATCGAGAACGTCGACGCAACGCAGGCCAAGGACACGCTGCACATCCTGCTGAAGTACCAGTCGGACATCCTGAAGGCCAGCAAAGAGCTCACCGTCAACGGCGCGGTCTAAGGAGCTTCGTCATGCCGATGGTCGACCTGCTGGCCGGGTTCATCCAGGAGCTGCGCAACGCCGGGTTGCCCGTCTCGCTGACGGAGAACCTGGACGCGATGGAGGCCGTCCGGCACATCCCCCTGGATGACCGGGAGGCGTTCAAGTACGCCCTGGCCGCCACCCTGGTCAAGAACAACTCGCACTGGAAGACGTTCGAGACGGTGTTCGAGGTGTACTTCTCCATGCGGGGAGCGCACTACAAGATCACCGACCCCAACGCCTCCGACGAGGAGATCGAGAAGCTCGTCAGCCAGATGATGGGGGAGGCCTCCGGCGGCGGAGGCCTCGAGGGCATGACGCCGGAAGAGCTGGCCGAGATGCTGTATCGGGCGCTGCAGGCCGGCGACCAGAACACCATGAAGGCCATCGCCCGGCAGGCCGTGCAGCGGTTCTCGGGCATGGAGCCCGGACGCCCCGTCGGCGGCACCTACTACCTCTATCGCACGCTGCGGAACCTCGACCTCGACGGCATCCTCGAGCGGCTCATGGAGGAGGCGAAGAACGAGGCCGAGGGCGGCATGACCGACCTCGAGGAGCGCCTGGCCAAGGACGAGTACGAGTCGCGGGTCGACAAGCTCCGCAAGGAGGTCGAAGCCGAGATCCGCCGCCGGCTGGTGGCCGACCGCGGCGCCGAGGCCATGGCCAAGACGCTGCGGAAGCCGCTGCCCGAAGAGGTCGACTTCATGCACGCGACGCGTGACGAGCTGACCATGCTGCGCCGGGCGATCTACCCCCTCACCCGCAAGCTGGCGGTGCGGCTCGCCCGCAAGCGTCGCCACGGTCGCAAGGGCCCGCTCGACTTCCGCAACACCGTGCGCCACTCGCTGTCGTACGGCGGCGTGCCGGCGGAGCCGAAGTTCAAGATGCCCCGGCCCTCCAAGCCCGAGATCATCGTCATCGCCGACATCTCCGGCTCGGTGGCGGCCTTCGCCCGCTTCACGCTGCAGTTCGTCTACGCCATCTCGGCCCAGTTCTCCAAGGTCCGCAGCTTCGTCTTCATCGACGGGGTGGACGAGGTGACCCGCTTCTTCGAGGGTGTCGACGACATCCAGGACGCGATCCACCGCATCAACGCCGAGGCCGACGTCATCTGGGTGGACGGCCACTCCGACTACGGCCACGCCTTCGAGACGTTATACGAGCGCTGGGGCAAGGAGATCACCAAGAAGTCCACGGTTATCCTGCTCGGCGACGCCCGCAACAATTACCACGCCTCGCAGGCCTGGG
>CADCTF010000145.1 GCA_902805655.1 uncultured Acidimicrobiales bacterium | reverse complement strand
TGGTTGTTAGGGTTTGAGCCCGCTGCAACAGGAGGCAACCGTTCATGGCCATCGCACCCGAGCGCATGGGAATCGGCATCCGTCGACACTTCACGACCGAGGGTGTCCATCCCTATGACGAGGTCACCTGGGAGCGGCGAGATGCCCGAATCTCGAACTACCGCGACGGCGTGGTGGCCTTCGAGCAGCTCGGCGTCGAGGTGCCGTCGGCGTGGAGCGTCAACGCCACGAACATCCTGGCCCAGAAGTACTTCCGGGGCCCGCTGAACCAGCCCGAGCGGGAGTCCTCGCTCAAGCAGGTGGCCGACCGGGTGGCCGACACCATCACCGCCTGGGGCACGAAGGACGGCTACTTCGTCGATGACGCCGAGGCCGAAGCCTTCAACGCCGAGCTGAAGCACCTGATCGTGCACCAGAAGGCTGCGTTCAACTCACCGGTGTGGTTCAACATCGGCGTCAAGGGCGTGCCCCAGCAGGCCTCGGCGTGCTTCATCCTCGCCGTCGACGACGACATGGGCGCCATCCTCAACTGGTACGTGGAGGAGGGCACCATCTTCCGCGGCGGCTCGGGTGCGGGCATCAACCTCAGCAACATCCGGTCGAGCCACGAGCTCGTGCACGGCGGCGGCACCGCCTCCGGCCCGGTCAGCTTCATGCGTGGAGCGGATGCCAGCGCCGGCACCATCAAGAGCGGTGGCAAGACCCGGCGCGCCGCCAAGATGGTGATCCTCAACGCCGACCACCCCGACATCGAGGACTTCATCTGGTGCAAGGCCATCGAGGAGCGCAAGGCCCGCGCCCTCAGCGAGGCCGGCTTCGACATGGACCTCGACGGCAAGGACAGCCACTCGATCCAGTACCAGAACGCCAACAACTCGGTGCGGGTCACCGACGACTTCATGAACGCCGTGCTGGACGACGCCGACTGGGACCTGAAGACCATCACCACCGGCGAGGTGGTCCGCACCCTGAAGGCGCGTGAGCTCTTCCGCCAGATGATGAAGGCGTCGTGGGAGTGCGCCGACCCCGGCATGCAGTTCGACACGACCATCAACAAGTGGCACACCGCGCACACGACCGGGCGCATCAACGGCTCGAACCCGTGCTCGGAGTACATGCACCTCGACAACTCGGCCTGCAACCTGGCGTCGCTCAACCTGCTGAAGTTCCTCGACGACCAGGACACCTTCGACGTGACCGGCTTCATCGCCGCCACCGAGGTGATGTTCACGGCTCAGGAGATCCTGGTCGGCAACAGCGACTACCCGACCGAGCGGATCGGCGACACCGCTCGCCGCTTCCGCCAGCTCGGCATCGGCTACGCCAACCTGGGCGCCCTGCTGATGGCCCAGGGCGCGGCCTACGACAGCAACGAGGGTCGGGCATGGGCGGCGGCCATCACCGCGCTGCTCACCGGCACGTCCTACGCAGCATCGGCCCGCACGGCCGCCCGCATGGGCCCCTTCGCCGGCTACTCCGACAACAAGGAGCACATGCTCCGCGTGCTGCGCATGCACCGTGACGAGGTGGCCAACATCGACGAGGAGCTGGTGCAGACCTCCCTGCTCGACGCCGCTCAGGAGGCTTGGGACAACGCCGTCGACTACGGCGAGCGCTTCGGGGTGCGCAACTCGCAGGCCTCGGTGCTCGCTCCCACCGGCACCATCGGCCTGCTGATGGACTGTGACACCACCGGCATCGAGCCCGACCTCGGCCTGGTGAAGATGAAGAAGCTGGTGGGCGGCGGCACCATGTCGATCGTCAACCAGACGATTCCCCGAGCCCTGCGCCGCCTCGGCTACTCCGAGGAGCAGGTCGGGTCGATCATCGCCTACATCGACACCAACAAGTCACTGCTCGGCTCGCCCGACCTGAAGCCGGAGCACCTGTCGGTCTTCGCCTGCTCGATGGGCGACAACACCATCCACTACATGGGTCACGTGCGGATGATGGCGGCGGTGCAGCCCTTCATCTCCGGCGCGATCTCCAAGACGGTGAACTGCCCCGAAGAGGCGACGGTGGAAGACCTCGAGCAGCTGCACATCGAGGCTTGGAAGCTCGGCCTGAAGGCCGTCGCCGTCTACCGCGACAACTGCAAGGTGGCCCAGCCGCTGTCGACGGTGAAGAAGGACGTGCCGGCATCGGCGGCCGAGGCCCACGACGCCGAGCTGGCCGAGAAGGTGGCCAAGCTCGAAGCGGCGCTGTCGAACCAGACGACCGTCGTGGTGAAGCAGCCCGTGCGGGAGCGCCTGCCCCGCAAGCGTCGGGCGTCGACGTTCTCGTTCCGGGTGGCCGACTGCGAGGGCTACGTCAACGTGGGCGAGTACGACGACGGGCGCCCCGGCGAGCTCTTCCTGAAGGTGTCGAAGCAGGGCTCGACCCTGGCCGGCGTCATGGACGCCTTCGCCATCTCCGTCTCTCTCGGCCTCCAGCACGGCGTGCCGCTCAAGACCTACGTGAGCAAGTACACCAACATGCGCTTCGAGCCGGCCGGCATGACCGACGACCCGGACGTGCGCATCGCCCAGTCGGTGATGGACTACCTGTTCCGCCGGCTGGCGCTGGACTACCTGCCGTACGAGACGCGCTCCGAGCTGGGGATCTTCTCGGCGGAGGAGCGGGCGGCTGCGGTCGCCGGCGGGTCGTACG
>CADCTF010000144.1 GCA_902805655.1 uncultured Acidimicrobiales bacterium | reverse complement strand
GAACGGCCACGGCGGCGGGGCGCTGGCGCCCTACAACGTGTACCCGACCACCGACGGCCACATCGCCATCATCGTCATCACCGAGGCGCAGT
The DNA here is from genome assembly GCA_902805655.1 of uncultured Acidimicrobiales bacterium. Taxonomy (GTDB): domain Bacteria; phylum Actinomycetota; class Acidimicrobiia; order Acidimicrobiales; family CADCTF01; genus CADCTF01. The sequence continues at coordinate 13,059 of CADCTF010000144.1, read as the reverse complement.
GGCCCAAGCTCTGCGCAGCGATGGGCCGCCCGGAGCTGGCCACCGATGATCGCTTCCGCAGCAACGGGCGCCGCTACCACAACATCGGAGAGGTGGACGAGCTGGTCGGGCAGTGGACCGGCTCCCTCACGCGGGACGAGGCGATGAGCCTGCTGCGCGCCAACAAGGTGCCGGCGGCCGCGGTGCGAGACGTCGGCGAGGTGGTGGCCGACGCCCACATGCTCGAACGCGGGGCCATCCAGAAGATGGACCACCCCGACCTGGGCGAGCTCGTCGTCCCCCACAGCCCGCTGCGCTTCCGAGGCACTCCGTTGACGACGTTGCAGCCGAGCCCACGGCTGGGCGCCGACAACGGGAACGTCTACGGCGGGCTCCTCGGCCTCACGGAGGACGAGGTCGCCCGGCTCCACGCCGACGGCGTCATCTGAGCCCGGTGCACGGTCCTGTCCCGCTCGGGACGATGGCGCGACGGCGCACCGGGTAGACCTGAGTCGTGCGACGCAACGCTCGGCACCGGATCGCGGCAGCCACCTGGAAGGCTCCGAAGGAAGGCTCCCTCTACGGACGCCTCGAGCTCGACGCCGGGGAAGCTCTCGAGTACCTGAAGGCCGTGTCGGCGGCGACTGGTGTGCGGGTGACGATCACCCACCTGGTGGGCAAGGCCGTCGGGCTGGCGCTGGCCGAGAGCCCCGACCTGAACGCCCGGGTGGTGCTCGGTCGCATCCGGCGGCTGACCTCGATCGACATCGGCTTCGTCGTGTCCACCCGCGGCCACGGTGACCTGTCGTCCGTGCGGATCCGCAACGTGGACACGACGCCGCTGGTCGACATCGCCACGATCCTCGAGACCCGCGCCGCGCCCGTGCGGGAAGGCAAGGACGCCGACTTCGGCCGCTCGTCGAACGTCGCGTCCCGAGTGCCGTACCCGCTCACCCGACCGGTGCTCTGGGCCTGCGGCGCCGTGCAGTCGGGTCTCGGCATGGCCATCCCGCCGCTCGGCCTGAAGGCCGACGGCTTCGGCGGGGCGATGGTGAGCAGCGTCGCCGCGTTCGGCATCGAGCAGGGCTTCGGGGCGCTCGTGCCGTTCAGCCGCGCCGGCACCATGGTGCTCGTCGGCGTGGTGAAGGACCGGGCGGTCGTGCGCGATGGGGCCGTAGTCTCCCGGCCGATGATCGACCTGGGCATCACCCTCGACCACCGCCTCGTCGACGGGTCCCAGATCGGAGCCGCGGCCGACGTGCTGCGCCGCGTCGTCGAGCACCCCTTGGAGACACTCGGGCCTTGGGACCCTCGTGATGCAGACGCTTCCTGAGCTGTTCGGGGCGGGGCGGCCCCGAGACCCGTCCACGGCACCGTTGTTGGTGGCCCCGTCCGGCGCGGTGACGACGTACGCACAGATGGACGAGCGCTCGGCTTCGCTGGCCCACGTCCTGTGCTCCGTGGGCGTGCGACCCGGAGACCGGGTCGCCGTGCAGATCGAGAAGTCCGCCCTGAGCGTGGCGCTGTACCTGGCCTGCCTCCGCGCGGGCGCGGTGTACCTGCCGATGAACACGGGCTACACCGACGACGAGGTGGCCTACCTGGTGGCCGACGCGGAGCCTGCGGTTCTCGTGCGGTCGCCCGGGCGAGCCCCACTGCCGGGGACGCACCTGTTCACGGCGGACGCCGAGGGCGCGGGGGACCTCGCCGATGCCGCCGCCCGGCAACCGACTGCGTTCGACGACGTCGCACCGGCGCCCGACGACCTGGCGGCGCTGCTGTACACCAGCGGCACCACGGGTCGGCCCAAGGGGGCGATGCTCACGCACGCCAACCTGGCCTCCAACGCCTCAGCCCTGCACCGTGCGTGGGGCTTCCGCCCCGACGACGTGCTGCTGCACGCCTTGCCCGTCTTCCACGCCCACGGGCTCTTCGTGGCGATCAACTGCGTGCTGGCCAACGGCACGTCGATGATCTTCCTGCCGAAGTTCGACGTCGACGTCGTGCTCGAGCACCTGCCGGGAACCACGATCTTCATGGGCGTGCCGACCTTCTACACGCGCCTGCTCGGCGACCCTCGCTTCGACGCGGGCACCTGCGAGCACATGCGACTCTTCGTCTCCGGCTCTGCTCCGCTCCTGGCGTCGACCCACGACGAGATGCGTCGGCGCACGGGCCACGCCATCCTCGAGCGCTACGGGATGACCGAGACGACGATGATCGCCTCCAACCCGCTCGACGGTGAGCGGCGGGCCGGCACGGTCGGCTTCCCGCTGCCCGACGTCGAGGTCCGCGTGGTCGACCCGGAGTCCGGTGGCGAGCTGCCGCAGGGCGAGATCGGGGCCGTGCAGGTGCGGGGGCCGAACGTCTTCTCCGGCTACTGGAAGCGCCCCGAGCTGACGTCCTCGGAGTTCACCGGTGATGGCTTCTTTCGCACCGGGGATCTGGGCCGCTTCGACGCCGACGGCTACCTGTGCCTGGTCGGCCGATCCAAGGACCTCGTGATCTCTGGAGGGCTGAACGTCTACCCGCCCGAGGTGGAGGACGTGCTGGACGGGCTCGAGGGCGTGCTGGAGTCGGCGGTGATCGGCCTGCCGGATGCTGACCTCGGCGAGGCGGTGGTGGCCGTGGTCGTGCCCGAGCCGGGAGCGCAGGTGGACGTCGTGGCGCTCCGGGCGGCCGCTCGTGAACGGCTGGCCGGCTTCAAGGTGCCCAAGGTGGTGCACCTCGTGGAGGCGCTGCCCCGGAACGCCATGGGCAAGGTGGAGAAGGCCAAGCTGCGGGAGCACTTCGCCGTGACGCAGCCCCAGATCTAGCTTCGGCGCCGTCGGTCGTCGTGCCGCGCCAGGTCGGCCAGAATGCCGGGATCCCGTTCGTCCGACCCAGGAGCGCTCATGGCCGACCACACCTACGCCGTCACCGAGATCGTGGGCACGTCGCCCGACTCCGTGCAACAGGCCATCCGCAACGCGGTGGCCCGTGCCTCGAAGACCCTTCGCAACCTCGACTGGTTCGAGGCGACCCAGATCCGTGGCCACATCGTCGACGGTGAGATCGGGCACTTCCAGGTGACGGTGAAGGTCGGCTTCCGCATGGAGGAGGACGAAGCCTGAGCTCGGCGCGCTAGCGGCCGGGCCGCGGGCGCGTCACCGGACCAGCGCCAGGTGCCGGGCTGGCGCCCGGCGCGCCAGGCGCTCGGCGGCGGGCAGGGCGGTAGGTGCGACCACGGGCTCGATCGTCCAGCTCCAGCCCGGCCGCCCGTCGAGGTGCTCCACGGCCCAGCTCCGAGCCGCCGCCTCCGACGGCAGTGGCCCCACCATGCCCCGGTAGACCGACTCGAAGGTGAGGACCACCACGAAGGTGGCGGGCGGTGCGCTGCGGCCGTTGGTGGGGTGCGAGGTGCGGTCCATGGGAGTGACCATACGGAGGGGGTGAGACACTCCCTCCGTATGGTCGGCTCTCAGCCCGCGTTGCGGGGGATGAGCATGGCCAGCTGACGGAACCGGGCCACCAGCCGTCCGCTCGCGTCCCAGAGCTCGCCGTCCTCGTCGAGCAGGCCGCCCACCACGCTTCGGGTGTGGAGCTCGGCCCGAAGCCACGGCTCGTCCGCCGGAGGTGCGCCGAAGACGTGGACGGTGAGCTCCACCGTCGGCAGCCATCCCATCTCAGCGTGGCCGAGAAGGCTCGGGGGGAAGCCGTCGGCCAGCGCCAGGAGCATCAGCGGCGTCACCGTGTCGTCGTCTCGGAAGCGGATCCAGGTGACCAGGCGGGGCTGGTCGCCGGTGGGCCCGCCCCAGCCGCCGTTCGGGTCGACGCGGATCTCGTAGTTGCGCAGCGACCGGGTGATCGACCGCTCCCCCACCTTGTCCACCAGGATCTCGAACAGGTCGGTGCACTGCTCCGGCGCCGGCAGCGCGGGCGCCTCGGTCGGGAAGAGCGACTCCCCCTCGGCCGCCCGCTGGGCCAGGTCGCCGAAGGCCCCGATCACCCGCACCCGCTCACGATCCTCCTGCCAGAGCTCGCCCACGCCTGAGGCATAGGTGCGACCCGGCTTGATGACCTCGGCCCGCACCGACGCCGCTCCGGCCGCAGCCGGCCCGAGGTAGTGCCCGGTGACGGCCAGAGGGTGAGGCTGCCCGGTGCGCTCGGCCAGGCCCGCAGCCACGGTGGCCAGCAGCACCCCGCCGTTCTGGTTGCGGCCGACGCCCCAGCGCTCGTTCAGCTCCGCGTCCCACCGCCCCTGCTCGTCGGCGATGGGCTGGAGGCGGATGTCGTCGGCGAAGGCGGCCATCTGCGATGTCTACCCGACCGGCCTGCCCAGCTCGGTCATCTGGCGACTTCCGGCGGGGCCAGGCGACGTACCCGCTCGACGCGATGGTCGTCCCCGCCCAGGTACCGCACCAGCACCCCGAGCACGGCCTCCACGTCCAGGGCGCCGGCCGCGGCCATCTCCTCGAGGTCGGCCCAGTCCTTGGTGCGGTCGAAGAACGCCTTGAAGACGGCCAGGTCGCGACAGGACAGGAACGGCACGTCTGCCCCCATGAACGGCTCGAGCCTGGCGCGCCCGGCCACCCGCTCGTGGAAGTCGGTCGTGTTGAAGAACACGTCGATGGGGGTCGTCTCCCACCAGAGCCGCACCTGACCGTTGTCCTCGATGCGGGCCAGGTCTTCGGGCCCCCATCGCACGCCTGGCGGCAGGGCCTTCAGCACCATGGCCGCCTGGCCGGGCGGCACGAAGAGGTTGACGTCGACGTCGATCGTGCCTCGCGCCCGTTGCGTGCACCAGGCGAGCGCCAGCGCGCCACCGAAGGCATGGGGCACCGCAGCCGCCTCGAGCGACTCGTGCAGCTCGAGGATCTTGCCGGGAAGGCTCAACCGGCCGCGGCGAAGCGGGGGTACGCCAGCTGCGGGTCGTGCCGGGCCGGGAACTGCTCGGCCAGCTCGAGCACGTCGACCAGCTCGAGCCCCTTGGCCACCCGATCGGCGGTGGCGTGGTCAGCCCGCCCGCCGAGGTCGACCTCGGAGGAGAAACCCGCCGCTCGCAGGAGGCGATCGAGGGTGTCGACCCGGGGCACCTTGGCGCCCGACTCGTAGGCGGAGAGGGTGGCATGCGAGGTGCCCGCCCGTTCACCCAGGGCCCGCATGCTCATGCCGGACCGCTCCCGAGCTGTTCGCAACGTGTGTGCTGCATCCACGAACGTCATGGTACCCGATCGGATACCAGTTCAGGCGGGGCGAAGGGACAGCAGCTCGTAGCGCCACGGCCGGGCGGGCGGCCCGCCGGCGCACGTGAGCTGGTCGAGGTCGCCCAGGGTGCGGGCGACTTGCACGACCATCCGGCCGCCCTCAGGGCCGGCGTCCAGCACCACCTGCACCTCGTCGGGGCCTCGATAGGCCGTGGACACCACGGTCAGAGCACCGAGCCGGCTCGCGCCGAGGTGGCGACGGGCCGAGATCTCGGCGGCCTGCACCAGCGGCGGATAGCAGGAGCGGCCCCGGTAGTGGTCCAGGGCGACGATGCCGTTCGCCAGATCGGCCAGCATGGCGACCGCCTCCTCGGGTGGCACCCGGCCCAAATAGACGCCGGAGGGGAACGAGACGATGTTGGCGGCGAACCGATCGCCTCCGATGTGGGTGCACTCCCAGACGTCCGCCGCGCCTGCGGCCTGCAGGGCCCGGATGACCGGCCGGCCGAAGTCGGCACAGCACCGGTCGTGGCGCCCGTTGGTGCACACGAGGTGCACGCCGCCGGCGGGACCGAGCCGGCCGATGCCGGGAGCCCGGTCCGCCGTCAGCACGCTCAGATCGAGCGCGGCGAGCTCATCCGGATCGTCGAGCTCCAGCTGCTCCAACCAGCTGTGCGAGGGATCGGTGCGGGCGAGGAACACCGACGAGCGCTCGGACGCCTGCCATCCCGGCCGGCGGATGAGCACCACCCGCACGCCGTGGCGGCGGCTGTTCGCTTCCACGACCCGGGCCACGCCTTCGTCGAGGCGACTCTCGAGCAGCGCGTCCTCTCCCCAGGGACCGGGCTGCTCCACGAGCAACCACCGTCGCACCCTCGAGGCCGTGCCCAGGAGCGGCTCGGTCCTCGCCAGTGAGGCGACTGCGCAGGGTGCAGCAGCCGGGTCAGACATCGGCCGGGTGTGCTCTCCCGACGGTTCGGAGCAGACCCTCCCGCACGAGGCGACGCGCCAGCACCAGGCGGCTCGGAGCATCGAGCCACTCGTCCAGCTCACCTACCCGGTGCGGTGCTCCGTCGACGAGCAGACGCACGGCGCCATCGAGTGCCGGGGGGAGGGTGAGGTCCCGGTCGACCATGCGGATCCTCAGCGTCGGCCCGCCGCTCACGACCGTGGCGTTCACACCGGGCCGCCGTTGCACGATCGTGGGATCGCCGATCGAGTCGAGCCCGGCGAGCTCGATCAGCTGACCTGCGGTCGGCGCAGTCCGGTTCGACCAGAACCGGCGCTGCAGGTCCTCGGCGTGCGCAGCAGGGTCCAGCTCACCCAACCACTGCGCCAGCTCGTCGACGGCCGCCTTGACCGTCTGCATCGCTACGTCGTTCTCGGTGGCGTATCCGATCGGCAGGCTGCGCCGGAAGCTCGGCTCGTCAGCAGTGCGATCGACCACGTCCCGGAGCAGGTCGTGGATCGTGGTGGCCAGCACGCCGACGGTGAGGTGCAGCGACGTCCCGGTCTGGGCGTGCGCCGAGTGGACGAAGCCGCGCGGCAGGTACAGGCAGTCCCCCGCCTGCAGCTCGACATCGAGCAGCACGGGCTGCTCCCCCGCCGGTCCGGGCGACGAGTGGTGACGCGCCAACGGAGAAGCCACGAGCGGCGAACGGACGACCCAGTGCTTCGAGCCATGCAGCTGCAGCACGAACACGTCGTGGGTGTCATGGTGCGGCGCCAGCCCGGTGGCTCCGGCCGGCGTGAGGTACGCGTTGGCCTGCACCGGCTGCTCGAGCTGCACCTCCAGCGCGCGACAGAAGTCGGTGACCGGCGGCCACCACCGTTGCAGCGACTGCAGGACCACGGTGGCCCCGTCCGCCACCTGCTGGAGCAGGCGGCTCGGGTGCACGACGCCGTCGACCCACGTCGATCCGGTGCGCACGCGCCGGGTGAACGTCGACGAATCGAGGACCTGGCCGTCGCGCACCAGGCGGATCGCGGGCGTCCGCAGAGCGGTGCCCGTGATCGCCCGGTCGACGTCGGCCAGCGACAGCAGGTCGCCGAAGTCACCTCCGCGCCGGAGGTGGGGCTCGACGGTGTAACTCGTGTCCAGGAAGGCGCCGGCATCGCCTACACAGCGGCCCAGCGGGTCAGGCGGCTGGTCAGGCGTCGGAGCCGTCGGCGTCGTCACCAGCCGCATCCGACCCGTCGGTGGCATCGGTCGTTGCGTCGTTCCCGTCGGCATCGCCGGCGGAGGTATCGGTGCCGTCGGCGTCACCGGGGTTGGTCGCCACGTCGGTGCCGTCGGCATCGGTTTCGGCCATCAAGGTGTCGGTCGCCGACCACTCGGTGCCGATGTCGCCGTCGCTCAAGCCAGTCGTGATGTTGCTCACGGAGATCTCCTCGTGTCGTCGCCGGCTCGCACCTTATGCGGCGCTCCGGCCAAGGCGGCCGTCACGGCCCCACGTGGGCCATGCTCGTGGGCGTGACCCTCGACGCGTGGCTGGCCGTGGCCCACCATGCCGGCGCGTTCGGCGTGCTGGCCGTGCTCGTCGCCGAGTGGGTGCTGGTGCGGCCGGGGTTGACGAGGGTCGACGCCCTACGGGTGCAGCGCATCGACGCCTTCTACGGGCTGGCGGCCGCGACCGTGGTGATCGCCGGGATCGCACGGGTGACGGCCGGCGCCAAGGCCAGCGAGGTCTACACCGAGAACCCGGTGTACTGGCTGAAGATGGCCACGTTCGTGGCCGTCGGCCTGCTCTCGATCCGACCGACCCTCGCCTACCTCCGCTGGCGTCGAGCGGACGCCGATCCGCCGGCGGCAGAGGTGAGCTCCGCCCGGCGGGCCGTGGGCGCCCAGCTGCTCGCCTTCCCGCTCATCCCGTTCGCCGCCGCCCTCATGGCCCGCGGCATCGGGCTGTAGCTCGTCAGCCGCCGCTCCCGTACGGCCGGGTGATGATCTCGAGGAAGTGGTCGTCGGGGCCGGCGAAGTAGACGCCCCGCCCACCGTCGTGCGTGTTGATCCGCCCCGGCAGCTGCCGGCCCGGGTCGGCCCAGTGCTCGAGGCCGCGCTCGAGGATCCGGCCGAAGATGGTGCCGAAGTCGTCCTCGCCCACCAGGAAGGCGTAGTGCTGCGGGGCGATGTCCTCGCCCGGCTCCACGTCGATGAAGTCGAGGCTGACGCCGTTGTCGACCTCGACGATCAGGAACGGACCGAACTGCGTCGGAGCCGGCAGCCCCAGCAGCTCGGCCACGTACGGCGCGGCCGTGCTCTTGTCCCGCACCGACACGATCGTGTGGTTCAGCTCGACGGGCACGGTCACACCTCTCGTTCCAGGGCGCGATCGGCCCCCCGACAGGCTATGAGCACGGGACGGGCGGGACACCGGCATTCGTCCGGTCAGTGGTCGGCCGTGTTGGCGGGAAGTTGATCGCTCCGGGACCGCCGAGCCCGTACCATGCCGAAGTGCGCTTCCGCCTGCGGTGGCGCACGAGATGAGGCGGCGTGAACCGGCAGCGGCGCTCGAACTTCAGAACCAGCTTCGAGCGGGCCACGCTGGCTGCTGACGCGGAGCGTGCCGAACTGATCGCATCCATCGCCAAGAAGCTGTCCGCCGCCCTCCTGCCGGTGGACGTGGCCACCGTGCTGGTGTCCGACGCCTTGCCTGCCCTCGAGGCCCACGCCGGCTTCGTCGTCGAGCTCGACCCGTCGGAGTCAGGGCTCGCCCTGATCGCCCCGACTGACCTGCCACCAGAGGTGGGGCATGCCATTCGCGCCTTCACCAGGGCCGCCGCGGGCGCGCTCGCGGCTCGGGCCGCGGACCCGAAGCCCGTGGTGGTCGAGAGCACGCCGGAGGCCGACCTGGTGCTGCCGGGCAGCACGCTCGCCATGTCGACGCTCAGAGCCGAGGTCCTCGTCACCGTGCCGCTGGTCAGTGCGGGCCGGCTGGTGGGCGCGCTCACGGTCGGCTACCACGCCGCGGTGACGCCGGAGAGCCACGGCCTGCTCACGGAGATCGCCGCCATGGGCGCTCAGGCCCTGGACCGAGCTCGCAAGTACGAGAGGGAGAGGGCGACCGCCGAGCTGTTGCAGCGGGCTCTGCTAGTGGCACCGGTCCGGCCCATCCGGGGGCTGGACATCGGGCTGGTCTACCGACCGGCCCGCTCCGACCTGGTGGGTGGCGACTGGTACGACGTGATCGTGCTCCGCGACTCCCGAGTGCTGTTCGTGATGGGCGACGTGGCCGGCCATGGCGTGTCGGCCGCCACGACCATGGCCATGCTGCGCCAGGGGGCACGGGCCATCGCCGCCAACACCCCCTCCACGGCATCCCTGCTCGACCAGCTCAGCGACGTCGTGCACACGACCGACAACAAGATCACGACGATGGTGGTCGCCATCATCGATCGGATCGACATGACCGTTTCCTGGAGCTCGGCGGGGCATCCACCTCCTCTCCTCGTCGCCGGCGACGGCAGCGCTTACTGGCTCGATGGCCCCTCCCGCCCTCCGCTCGGGGTCCGCTCACCCGCTCCGACCGAGCTCGGCCTCGAGCAGATGCGGCCCGGTGCCACGCTGCTGCTCTACACCGACGGCCTCGTCGAGCGGAAGGGCGAGAGCGTCGACGTCGGGCTCGGCCGGCTCGCTGCGCTCTCCGGTGAGCTGGCCACCCGTCCCGTCATCGACCTCGAGGCCACGCTCCTTCCCTTGCTCGAGGGAGGCACCGACGACGACGTCGCCGCCCTCGCGGTGCGAATCACCGGCTGAGCCCACTCCGGCCCTCCGCTGTCACCACGCCGAACCGCACGCAATCAGATCTCGATGGTCGTACCGACCTCGAACACCCGGCTGGCCGGCAGGTTGAAGAATCGTGCCGCACTGGCCGATGTGCGGTTCTGCATGATGAACACCTGCTCGCGCCACGCGCTCATCGTCTCGGCCGGCGTGGCGACCACGGTCTCCCGGCCGAGGAAGTAGGTGATTCCGCTGATGTCCAGCGGCCGGCCGTCGAGCTCGATGGCGGACAACACCGCAGGCACATCAGGGTCGTCGATGAAGCCGAAGCACACCTCCACCTGCCAGATGCCGGGTGCGACCTGCGTGATCGAGACCTGCTCCTCAGGGGTGATGTAAGGGGCGTCGGTCGTGTCGATCGAGAGCAGCAGCACCCGTTCGTGCAGGACCTTGTTGTGGGCCAGGTTCACGAGGAGCGCGGGGGGCGTGGCCCCCGCATCCTTGAAGAGAAACGCCGCTGTGCCCGGAACGCGGGCGACCGGGCTTCGGTCGAGCTCCTTCACGAAGTCGGCCACCGGCGTCTCACCCCGTCGGATCTCGGCGGCGACGACCGTGCGACCCTTGCGCCATGTCGTCATGAGCACGAACTGCCCGATGCCGACGGCGAGGGCGAACCAGCCACCGTTCGGAATCTTGACCACCTGCGCCCCGAGGAAGGCAAGGTCGATGACCAGCAACGGCAATCCGATGGCGGCGGCCTTGGCGCGGGACCAGCCCCATCGCTGCACCGCCACCCCCATGTACAACAGGGTGGTGATGACCATGGTGAGGGTGACGGCGATGCCATAGGCGGCGGCGAGCCGGCTCGATGTGCGAAAGCCGATGACCAACCCGATGCAGGCCACCATGAGGATCCAGTTCACGATCGGGACGTAGACCTGCCCGATGTGGCTGGCCGAGGTGTGCACCACCTTGAGCCTTGGCAGGTAGTCGAGCCGCATGGCCTGCGTGGTGATCGAGAAAGCACCGGAGATCAGGGCCTGGGACGCGATGACCGTTGCGACGGTGGCCAGGATGGCGAGGGGCCATGTAGCCCACGACGGCCCGAGGAGGAAGAAGGGGCTGTGGATCGCAGACGGATCGCGTAGCAAGAGCGCGCCCTGTCCGAAGTAGTTCAAGGTCAGCGCTGGGAGCACCAGGGAGAACCAGCTCAACCGGATCGGGCCGCGTCCGAAGTGTCCCATGTCTGCATACAGCGCCTCGCCCCCGGTGACCACGAGGAAGATGGACCCGAGCGCCCAGAAGCCGCTCCATCGGTACTCCGTGAAGAATCCCACCGCCTTGAGCGGGTTGAGCGCGGCGAGGATCTCCGGGGTGCGGATGATCTGGTCGACACCGAGGATGGCCAGCGTGACGAACCAGACCACCATGATCGGACCGAACACCCGTCCGATGCCGGCGGTGCCCCGCTTCTGGATGAGGAACAGCGCGGCCAAGATGACGACCGCGATCTCGATCAGCCACGGCTCGAGGGCGGATGTCGCCACGCCGAGCCCCTCGACCGCGCTGAGCACAGAGATGGCCGGCGTGATCATCCCGTCGCCGTAGAGCAGCGCCGTGCCGAAGATGCCCAACCCAGTCAGGAGCGCGGTCGTCCGCCCGAGCGTCGAACGCTCCAGCAACGACGTGAGGGCGAGGATTCCTCCCTCGCCCTTGTTGTCGGCCTTCATCACCAGCGTCAGGTACTTGATCGTGATGACGACGATGAGCGCCCAGAAGGCGAGTGAGGAGGCTCCGATGGCGCCGTCGGGGGTGACCTCGAGGTGGTGGCCCTCGAACGCCTCGCGGAAGGCATAGAGAGGGCTGGTTCCGATGTCGCCGTAGACGATGCCGAGTGAGCCGAGAGCCAGCAGGAACACCGCCCGCGACGATGACGGGCCGCTGTGTCCGGCTGGGGTGTCGACGTGCGCGGCGGGGGGCCCTTGAGCTGCGGCGGCGTCAGGGAGGTCCGGAGTCACAAGACGTGGGTGCTGGCCGCCGCAAAGCCCTCGTCCATGGCCGCCGTCTTCCGCTTGGAGAAGGTGAGCGCTCCGATCAGCACGAGCACGGACACGCCGGCGATCGCCAGCCGCAGCGGCTCGTTGTCCTGGAGGTTGATCACCGCCGGCAGGATCAGCAGGGCCACGAGGTTCATCACCTTGATGAGCGGGTTCAGCGCCGGGCCGGCGGTGTCCTTGAACGGGTCGCCCACGGTGTCGCCGATGACCGCAGCCTTGTGGGCCTCCGAACCCTTGCCTCCCTCGTGTCCGTCCTCGATGTACTTCTTGGCGTTGTCCCATGCCCCGCCGGCGTTCGACAAGAAGTTGGCCATCAGCTGCCCGGTGAGGATCACCGCGGCCAGGAAGGCACCGAGGGCGAAGGCGTTGATGCCGAAGCCGACGATGACCGGGGTCAGCACGGCAAGGAGTGCCGGCGTGGCCAGCTCCCGCAGTGACGCCTTGGTGCAGATGTCGATGACGGGGCCGTAGTCCGGCTTCTCCGTGTAGTCCATGATCCCGGGCTTCTCGCGGAACTGGCGGCGCACCTCCTGCACGACGACGCCCGCGGTGCGCCCGACGGCGCGGATGGCGAGCGAGCTGAACAGGAAGGCGATCGACCCGCCGATCAACAGGCCGATGAACGTGGCCGGGTCGGCCACGTTGATCGGGAAGAGGTCGAAGGCACTGCGCCCCGCGGCCTCCAGCTCCTCCAGCTGTGCGCTGGACAGCGTCTCGTCGGCGATGGTCTCGATGTACGAGGCGAAGAGCGCGACCGACGCGATGACGGCCGAACCGATGGCGAAGCCCTTGGTGACCGCCTTGGTCGTGTTGCCGACGGCGTCGAGGCTCACCATGATCCGCTCCGGCTCGCCGCTGAACTCGCCGGACATCTCGGCGATGCCGGCGGCGTTGTCGGAGACGGGGCCGAAGGTGTCCTCGGCGACGACCACGCCGGTGGTGGCCAGCATGCCCATGCCGGTGAGGGCCACCAGGTAGAAGGTGAACTCGATGTTCCCGCCGCCGAGACCGATGGCCGCGCCGAGGGCGAGGGCGATGGCGATGATGGCGAAGACGGTGGACTCGAGGCCGGAGGCGATGCCCGAGAGCACGGTCGTGGCCGGACCGGTGCGGG
>CADCTF010000143.1 GCA_902805655.1 uncultured Acidimicrobiales bacterium | reverse complement strand
AGGACCGACCCCGGCAACGCGATCGGCCTGCTCGGAGGCCGCCGGTAGGCTTCCCGCCCTCATGGCCGAACCGACGAGCGCCCCTGTCCAGCCCGGCATGACCGTCACCCTCCCCGACGGCTCGAGGCGCGAGCTGCCAGCAGGCGCCACGGCCCTCGACCTCGCCACCGACATCGGGCGGCGTCTCGCCAAGGACGCCGTGATCGCCGTGGTCGACGGCACCGAGCGCGACCTCGACGTCGTGCTCCACGACGGCGCCGACGTCGCCATCGTCACCCCCTCCACCGAGCGGGGCCTCTTCACGATCCGCCACTCGACCGCCCACGTGCTCGCCCAGGCGGTGCTCGACCTCTTCCCCGGTGCCACCTTCGGGATCGGCCCACCCGTCGAGAACGGCTTCTACTACGACTTCGAGCTCCCGGGCGGGGCCACCTTCCACCCGGACGACCTCGAGCGCATCGAGGCCCGCATGCGGGAGATCGTGGCCGCCGGGCAGCCGTTCGTGCGGGACGAGATCTCGACGGAGGAGGCCCTCGCCCTCTTCGCCGACCACCGCTACAAGCAGGAGATCATCTCCGGGGCGGCCGAGGACCCCACCTCGGTGACCGAGGCAGGCGTGGTCCGCACCTACGCCAACCCGCCGCGCTTCGTCGACCTGTGCCGCGGCCCGCACGTGCCCCACACCGGGCGGCTCGGGCACTTCAAGCTCATGCGGGTGGCCGGCGCCTACTGGCGCGGCGACGAGCGCAACCCGATGCTCCAGCGCATCTACGGGACGGCGTGGGACACCAGGGCGGCGCTCGACGCCCACCTCCACATGCTCGAGGAGGCGGAGCGGCGCGACCACCGCAAGCTCGGCGCCGAGCTCGACCTCTTCAGCTTCCCCGACGAGATCGGCAGCGGGCTGGCCGTGTTCCACCCCAAGGGCGGCACCGTCCGGCGGCTGATGGAGGAGTTCTCCCGCCAGCGCCACGAGCAGGCCGGGTACGAGTTCGTGAACACCCCGCACATCGCGAAGTCGGAGCTCTTCCGGACGTCCGGGCACCTCGAGTGGTTCGCCGACGGCATGTTCCCCCCCATGGAGCTCGACGGGGGCGGCTACCACCTCAAGCCGATGAACTGCCCGTTCCACATCCTGATCTTCAGGGCCCGCGGCCGGTCGTACCGCGAGCTCCCGCTGCGCATGTTCGAGTTCGGCTCGGTGTACCGCTACGAGAAGTCGGGCGTGGTGCACGGCCTCACCCGGGTCCGCGGCATGACCCAGGACGACGCCCACATCTTCTGCACGCGGGAGCAGATGGGCGGCGAGCTGAGGAACCTCCTCTCCTTCGTGCTCGACCTGCTCCGCGAGTACGGCCTCGACGACTTCTTCCTCGAGCTCTCCACCCGCCCCGAGGGCAAGGCCGTCGGGAGCGACGAGGACTGGGAGGAGGCCACGGAGGCCCTCCGGTCGGCCGCCGGCTCGATGGGGCTCGACACGGTCCTCGACGAGGGCGGAGGTGCGTTCTACGGCCCGAAGATCTCGGTCCAGGCGAGGGACGCCATCGGCCGCACCTGGCAGCTGTCGACGATCCAGGTCGACTTCCAGCTCCCGCAGCGCTTCGACCTGCACTACACGGGCGCCGACAACGCCCGTCACCAGCCGGTGATGGTCCACCGGGCGCTGTTCGGGTCGATCGAGCGGTTCTTCGCCATCCTGGTCGAGCACCACGCCGGGGCCTTCCCGACCTGGCTGGCGCCCGTGCAGGTGCGGGTGCTCGGGGTGCGCGACGACCACGACCCCTACGCGTTCCGGATCACGGACCGGCTCCGGGGCGCAGGGTTCCGCGCCGACCACGTGGACGCCGGCGAGCCGCTCGGTGCCCGCATCCGCAAGGCGAAGCTCGAGAAGCTGCCCTACGTGCTCGTGGTCGGCGACGACGACGTGGCCGACGGCACCGTCGGGGTCAACGCGCGCGGGGCGGCCGTGGAGCGCGGCGTGCCCGTCGACGACTTCGTCGACCGGCTCCGGGCCGACGTCCTCAGCCACACCCTCTGAGGGCGGGCGTGGCCCTCGAACGGCTCTGGGCCGGCTGGCGCAGCGACTACCTCCAGTCCGTCACCGACCCGCCCGGGCCGGTGGCCGGAGGAGGGGGGTGCGTCTTCTGCCGCATCCTGGCGAGCGGTGACCCCGACGACACCACCTACGTGGTGTGGCGGGGGAGCACGACCTTCGCCGTCCTCAACGCCTTCCCGTACGCGAGCGGGCACCTGCTCGTCCTGCCCTACCGCCACGTCGGGGCCATCGAGGACCTCGACGCCGCGGAGGCGACCGAGCTGTGGCAGGCGGTGCGCACCGCCGTGGTGGCGGTCAAGGGCGCCTACCGGCCCGACGGTCTCAACGTCGGTGCCAACCTCGGGCGGGCGGCGGGAGCCGGGGTGCCCGACCACCTCCACCTGCACGTGGTGCCGCGCTGGGCCGGCGACAGCAGCTTCGTCACGGCCGTGGCCGAGGCCCGGGTGCTGCCCGAGGCGCTGCCGACCACGCACGGGCGCATCCGCGCCGCCTGGCCGGCAGACGGCGACGCGGTGCCCGGCTCGCCGCAGCGGCAGGGGCGGCCGTAGCCTCGGCTGCGATGGCGAGGGGAGACCACCAGGGCGACGGCGACGTGCGCGACGAGCT
>CADCTF010000142.1 GCA_902805655.1 uncultured Acidimicrobiales bacterium | reverse complement strand
ACTGACCCGGAGACGCGGCCAGAGCCCCGGGTCACGCCGCCGCCGAAGCCCTCGCCCTTCGCGCGGCCGCTGCCACGTGTGCTCGCGATCGCGAACCAGAAGGGCGGGGTCGGCAAGACCACGACCGCGGTGAACCTGGGGGCCGGCCTGGCCGTGTTGGGCTATCGGGTGCTCGTCGTGGATCTCGACCCGCAAGGGAACGCCACTACAGGTCTCGGCATCAACAGCCGCAACCTTGAGCATTCGATCTACGACGTTGTGCTCCACGACGTGCCGATCGAGGACTGCATCGAGCCGACCACCCTCCGCAACCTCTTCGTGTGTCCCGCCACCATCGATCTCGCCGGAGCGGAGATCGAACTGGTGCCGGCGTTCTCCAGAGAACTCCGACTTCGGCACGCTCTCGCCGAGCTAGGCGACGAGTTCGACTTCGTGCTCATCGACTGCCCTCCCTCCCTTGGCCTGCTGACGGTGAACGCGTTGGCCGCAGCGACGGAGGTGCTCGTGCCGATCCAGTGCGAGTACTACGCCTTGGAGGGCCTTGGCCAGCTCCTGAGAAACGTGAACCTCGTGCAGTCGAAGCTGAACTCCAGGCTCGAGGTGAGCGCCATCGTGCTCACCATGTTCGACGCCCGAACGAAGCTGGCGGAGCAGGTAGCGAACGACGTCCGCACCCACTTCGGGGACAAGGTCTGCCGCAACGTCGTACCCCGAACGGTGCGCCTCTCCGAGGCGCCCTCGTTCGGTCAGTCGATCCTGTTGTTCGATCCGACTTCGCGTGGCGCCATCGCGTATCGCGAACTGGCCAAGGAGGTGAGCGGTGGAACGCCGCAGCGGACTAGGTAGGGGCCTCGAGTCCCTCATCCCCACCGAGGTGGCGAACGACGCAACATCCGCACTGGCGGAGCTTCCGGTTGGCTCGGTGTCGGTCAACAGCTTCCAGCCACGGCGGCGCTTCGACGAGGAGGCGTTGGCTTCCCTGGCGGCATCGGTTCTAGCGGTCGGTGTGCTTCAGCCGATCCTGGTGCGTCCGGCCCCCGAAGGCGACGGCTACGAGCTCATCGCCGGCGAGCGCCGCCTTCGTGCCGCCAAGCGAGCCGGCCTGCGAACCATCCCCGCGATCGTCCGGTCAGTCGACGACGTCATGAGCCTCGAGCAGGCGCTCGTCGAGAACCTCCACCGCCAGGACCTCAACGTGTTGGAGGAGGCGGCGGCCTACCAGCAGCTCATCGAGGACTTCGGGCTGACACACGAAGAGGTGGCGACCCGGGTGGGGAAGAGCCGGTCGGCCGTGACGAACGCGTTGCGGCTCTTCCAGCTGCCCCCCGTGATCCAGCGGCTCGTCGCCGAGGGTCAGCTGTCCGGCGGGCATGCACGCGCCTTGCTGTCCACACCCGACCGGGGCTTCCAGGAGGCGCTGGCTAGACGGATACTCACCGAGGGCCTGTCGGTGCGCGACGTCGAGGATGCGGTGCGACAGCGCACCGAGCTGGCCGGCCATCTAGGCGCCGCTGGCGGCGACACATCGCCCCGGGACCTGGACCCGACCACGCCGGCGTCCCGGAAGCTGCGACCCCCGGGTCTGCTCGAGCTCGAGGACCTGCTCGCCGGGCACCTGGATACCAGCGTCCGGGTCGAGATGGGCTCGAAGAAGGGGCGCCTCGTCATCGACTTCGCGACCATCGAGGACCTGGAGCGCATCTATGTAGCCATGACGCAGGCCCGAGCTGCGGCGGCGGAGGACCAGAACAAGCAGTAGCCGCCGGCAACGTGACTTGCACGTTGCCGAGCGGCTACTGCATCGGTTCTGGAGCTACTGAGGTGGTGCTCAACCTCCAGTTGATCCACATGCTGTGCACAAGTCTGTGGACACCGGAGAACCGAGCGATGCGGACGCCTACAGGAAGGCTTGCAGCTCCTCGAGCAGCTGGGCCTTGCCCTTCGCTCCCACCAGGCGCTTCTGGATCTCGCCATCCTGGAACACGATCAGGGTGGGGATGCTCATGACCTGGAACTGCCGGGCGGTGTCCGGAGCGTCGTCAACGTTGAGCTTCGCGATGCGGAGCTTGTCGCCATGCGTGTTGGCGATCTCCTCGAGCACCGGGGCGATCATCTTGCACGGGCCGCACCACTCAGCCCAGAAGTCGACGAGCACGGGTCCGTCTGCGCCCTTCACCTCTTCGTTGAAGTTGGTGTCGGTCAGCGTGGTGATGTTTGCAGCCATGCCCTGTTGAACAGGCCAGGGCACCTCGGCATTCCTGCGCCGCTACCTACAGCTGCCGCGGCTACCAGTTTCGAGGGGTGTCGGCGATCTCGTGATCGGCCGAACCGGTGGCTTCGAGCCAGCGCTCCACGTCGATCGCCGCCATGCAGCCCGAGCCGGCCGCGGTGATCGCCTGCCGGTACACGTGGTCCTGCACGTCGCCGGCGGCGAAGACACCGCCCACGTTGGTAAACGTGCTCCCGTGGCGGGTGATGAGGTAGCCGGAGTCCTCCATGTCGAGCCAGCCCTTGAACAGGTCCGTGTTGGGCACGTGGCCGATGGCGACGAAGAGGCCGGAGACAGGGAGGTCGGTGGTGGTGCCGGTGTTGACGTCTTCCACGGTGACGCTCTCCACTGCCGTCTCGCCGTTGACGCGGCTCACCCTGGAGTCCCACAGGAAAGCCATCTTGGGGTGCCGCAGCGCCCGGTCCTGCATGATCTTCGACGCTCGTAGCTCCTTGCGTCGGTGGATCAGGGTGACCTTCGAGGCGAACTTGGTGAGGAAGAGCGCCTCTTCGAGCGCGGAGTCGCCACCGCCTACCACTGCGATCTCCCGGTCGCGGAAGAAGAAGCCGTCGCATGTGGCGCAGGTCGACACGCCGTAGCCGAGCAGCTTGGACTCGCCCTCGACGTTCAGCATCAGGGAGCGAGCTCCGGTGGCCACGATGATGGCCCGGGCCTGGATCTCTTCACCCTCGACCCACAGGCGGTGCGGTGGCCCGTCGAAGGACACCTTGCCGGCCTTCACGGTGCGGAACTCGGCACCGAATCGGGCAGCCTGGGCGCGGAAGTTGGCCATGAGCTCAGGGCCCATGATGCCGTCGACGAAGCCCGGGTAGTTCTCTACCTCGGTGGTCAACATGAGCTGCCCACCGGGCTGGTCGCTGTTGGAGGACGGCTCGCCCTCCAGGACCAGAGGGTGCAGGTTGGCTCGGTCCGTGTAGATGGCGGCGGTCAGGCCGGCCGGCCCGGAGCCGATGATGACGACGTCGTGAACTTCGCTCACTGGGGAGCTACCTTCCTGCGTCGACGGGTCGACGCTTCCGCCACAAGAACAGGCCGACAGCGACGAATATTGCACCGAGCAGCAGGTACACGGCCCACACGGGAAGCGAGAAGTCGAACACGCGCACTTGGAGCACCCGCACCAGAGCGATGACCAGGAGGATCAGCGCGGCGATGCCCATGACGCCCGCCACGATGCCGTAGACCAGGCCTCGGGCCACGGTGGTGAGCGGGACGGTCGTCTTGTCGCGAATCGAGCCCACGACCGACTCGATCGTGCCGGCGACCTGCACCGTCCAGTCGTCGCCCGGAGGAGCCGGCGGCGTGTCGACGGGACGCACGGTGCCAGAAGAGTCACTCGGGCGCGAAGCGCTGGGGACAGCCATGGGCGGGACACTACCCGGACCCGCGGATCACCGACCCACGTGGTCAGGCGGCGGCGTGACTGCCTACCACTGCGCCGTGGCGAGCACCTCGCAGCTCACGGGAGCCACCACGTAGAGACGGCCCGTAGCGCCGGCACTGGGAGCCGACATGTCGAACGCGAGCACGAGCGAAGGTTCACCTCGCCAGCGGGCCGAGCCCACGTGCCGCCCGACAGCGAGTGATGTGCCGTCGGCCGCCCGGATAGATGCCATACAGCGTTCAGCGGACGGTGACGGTGCTGTCGGCGCTGGAGGTGCGGCGGCGCTCTGCGGCACTACGGCCGATGTGCGCTCAGTGGGTTCCCGCGTGCCGAGGACCTGTCGCACTCTCGTGGCCAGCACTCCTGCATCGGTGTGCTGGCCAAGGTCGGGAGCCGTGATATCGACCGCCGGTGCTCTGCTCATCTCGGTGGTGACATTGCCTGTGCCGCCCGATGCGCTCTCCTCGTCGCCCACGGCGTTCTCGCCACCCGAAGGGCTCCGGGCGGCGGAGCTGTCGGTGCCGCCGCGGCCCGACAGGCCCGACAGGCTTGACAGCAGCGCCGGCACACCGACCACGAGTGCCAGCACGGCGGCGATGCCGGCGACCCGGCCGGCGTGGATGACGGACTGCCGCCGACGGCGCCGAGGCCCGCGCATGTGGAGGTCGGTCCGGCGATCCAGTGGCGCGGCCACGCTCTGGTCGACTGCCCGGGCGATGAGCGCTGTGGCCAGCGACTGAGGCAGCACCGGCATGCCCGAGCCGAGCGATGCAGCTACCTGCTCCAGGTCGGCTCGGCGCGATCGACACGCCGAGCAGACGGACAGGTGCTCGTCGGCTGCGACGTCCGACCCGCCCCCGAGCGCGCCGTCCAGTGAAGCGGAGAGCGCGTCGTCAGTGAGGTGCCCGCCTGCGGGCGACGGGTCGGAGGACGATTGCATGGTCAACGGTTTGGACGCTCGGTGGTGGCATCCGGGTTCCCTTGGAGCAGCGGCACGAGCGCGGCACGGCCGCGGGCGATGCGGGATCGCACCGTGCCGACCGGGATCTGCAGGATCTCGGCGATCTCGGCGTAGTCGAGGCCCGTCACGTCTCGCAGCACGACGGCGGTTCGAAAGTCGAGTGGGAGACGGCCCAGGGCGGCGTCGAGATCCACCCGGTCGGCCAGGTCTGATGCAGCGCTGGGCCGGCGCTCCCAGAGGGGGTCGTCGTCCGCCGTGGGCTCCGGTCGGCGCTTCCTGCGGCGCAGCTCGTCGAGGCAGGCGTTCGTCGCCACCCGGTGCGCCCAGGTGGAGAACCGGCTGCGACCGTCGAACCGGTTGATTCCGCGAACCACGGCGACCAGAGCCTCCTGGGTGGCGTCCGCCCCGTCCGCGTCGTTCCCGGCGATGCGCCGGCAGATGGCGTGGATGCGGTCGACGTGGCGGGCGAGCAGCGCTTCCAAGGCATCCCGGTCACCGTCCTGCGCCGCCCGGGCCAGCTCCTCGTCGCTCTGCTCCTCGGTTCGGCGCCGGGCGGGCACAGCGCTAGGCGACCGTCAGCTCGGTGACCTCGACCCGGTTGTCCGTTCCGGTGGAGGTGAACCAGACCAGCACGTATCGACCCTCGTTGCCCGGCAGCCGGACCTCGACCGTTCCGTCCGCCTCGGCGACCGAGGCCGCCACCGGGCCCCAGGCCGCGAGCGTCGAGCCCGGTTCGCCCGAGACATGCACGTTGGCGCTCCACCCCACCGAGGGCGAGGCGACCCGGATCGAGCCCGGCTTGGCCCTGGTGCCGAGGTCGACCCAGACGCCGACTCCGGGCTTCAGCTTGCCGAAGTCACGGGTGTTGTACCGACTGGTGGCCCACGACGTGGCGGGGTCACCGTCGATGGCGTTGCCGAGCCGAGCGTCGTTCTCGGAACCGTCCCCGTCGGGGTCGAAGGCAGTGATGGCCTGGATCGCCAGTGCGGCGCTCGGCCCCGGAGCGGCGACGGCCGGTCGATCGTCCCGCCCGAGCAGATCGCGCGCCAGATCGGACCGGCTGAGGACGAGGCCGAGCAGCACGACGGCCGCTGCGAGCAAGACCGTGGCGACGGCGGGCACGAGCCAGCGCCGCTCGGGCTGGACGCTGGTGGCGGGCATGCCGGCCGGCGGTGTGGGATCGTGGGCGTGGACCGGCAGCGCGTCGTCGGCCTGCAGGTCGACGGCCAACAGCGCGATGCGCATCTCTGCAGCCGTCGAGAAGCGCTCACCTGGTGCCACGGCCAGCGCCTTCAGCGTGACCGCCTCCAAGGTCCGCGGGATGCCGGCCCGCAGCTGGCGCGGCCGAACCGGAACCGGAACCGGCTGGGTTTCGGCCGAGGCGTGGGCGGGACCGCCGTCGATCTCGAACGGCGGTCGCCCGACGAGCACCTCGTACAGCACCACGCCGAGGGAGTACACGTCGGAGCGAGCGTCCGGCTCGGCGCCGGCCAGCACCTCGGGCGCCTGGTAGCGGCCGGCCCCGCTGACCGGCGCGAGGCCGAAGTCGGCCACCTTCACGTTCGGCGCGCCGTCGAGACCTTCCCGCACGAAGACGTTCGCCGGCCGCAGGTCACCGTGCAGGATGCCGGCGCGATGTGCCGCCGAGAGAGCATCGGCGACTTGGGCGCAGATCATCGCCGCCAGCCGAGGGCGCAGAGCGCCCTCGTGGGCCAGTATCTCTGCCAGGGTGGGTGCTTCGACCAGCTCCATGACGAAGAACGCGGAGCCGGCGTCCTGCCCGGTGTCGAACGTGGCCACGATGTGGTGGTGCGAGAGCCGGGCGGTCGCCACGGCGGCGCGGTGGAAGTGCTCCTGCGTCGCAGGATCTGCGGCCGAGCCCACGGTGAGCAGCTTCAGCGCCACCCGGCGGGCGAGCACCTCGTCGTAGGCCTCCCAGACCTCGGCCGCACCGTTCTGGGCGATGCGCCGCACCGTTCGGTAGCGACCGCGAAGGGTCAGCCGGCCGTTGGTCGGCTCAGGCTGGGCGGCGTCCCACGCCGAAGAGACGGTGACGTCCCCTACCTCGGCACCTGGAAGGTGACACCGACCACCCGGGGCCCGGCATGGGCACCGATGACGGCGCCGATGTCGCCCACGAGGATGGCATCACGGTCGTAGCCGGCGGCGCCGAGCATCTCGAGGAAGGCCTCGATGTCGGGAGCGTCACCATGCATGACGGAGAGGTTCTCCACACGGTCGTAGGCCTTGACCTTGTCGGCCAGGTACCGGAGCGACTTCGTGCGGGTGCGCTGCTTGGACTCCTGCTCCACCTTGCCGGTGCTGAGCTCGATGATCGGCTTGATGGACAGCATCGACCCGAGCATGGCCTGGGCGCCGCCGATGCGACCACCCTTCTTGAGGTTCTCGAGCGTGTCCAGAGCGGCGTAGACCCGGGTGCGGCCGACCATCTCCGAGGCCACCTCGGCCACCTCGTCCACGCTCTTGCCTTCGGCCGCCGCTCGGGCCGCGGCCAGCGCGATGGAACCTTCGCCGGACGTGAGCGATCGCGAGTCGATGACCCGCACCGGCACCACGTCCGCCACGGCTCGGGCCGCCAGCTCCGCCGCCTGGTACGTGGCCGACAGGTCGGCCGAGAGCAGCACCGCAACCACGCCGGGAGCGCCGGCGGCGGCTGCCTCGCGATAGGCCGCCTCGAAGGCCCCAGGAGAGGGAGCCGCGGTCTCCGGAAGGACGGGGGAGCTGGCGACACGGGACCAGAACTCCTCGGGCGAGAGGTCGCGGCGGTCGACGAACTCCTCTTCGCCGAAGCGGACAGTGAGGGGGACGACGATGATGCCGTTCGCATCGGCCAGCGCCGGCGGGATGTCGCAGGCGCTGTCGGTGACGATCCGGACGGTTGTCATGCAGAACCCCTTGCGTCGTCTGTCGTGCTCATATGCGCTGCGCGGTCGCCGACTTGTCGACGACGTAGAACTTCCTCGTCTGCTCGAAGTTCTTCAACAGGTAGCTCCGGGCCTCCTTGCGGACCGTGACGGAGACCTGGTTGCTGCCGCTGAGCCCGCAGGCCAGGAGCTCGACAGCCTGGGCGGCGGCCGTCTGCTGGCACGAGGCCTGGAGGGCCTCCTCGGTGAAGTTGAACTGCACCGCCAGGGCGGCCGCGTCGGCGACCGTGTGGGCCGAGTCGTCGGCCTGGGCCTGCGCGATCAACGGCGAGCCCAGCTCCACGATGCCGAACCCGATCGCGGCGATGCCCAGCACGATCTTGATCAGCCAGCCACTGATCATCGGTTCCTCCGGATCGAGAGCAGGGAAGTCAGCTCGGTGACGCCCGCCAGACGAGCGACAAGCAGGTAGACGGTAACACCAGTTCCCACGCCGATCGCGGCACGCAGCACGGCGCCGATGCCCTCGTTCGAACCGACGTTCCAGGCCACCAGCGACACGACGACCGCCATGGCGGCGGTTGCGAGACCGATGCGGCCGACGGCACGTGGCAACGACGCCCGACCGAGGCCACCGGCCCGGCGGCGCAGATCGGCCACCGCGGCCAGCGAACCGACGGTGTAGGCGAGGGCGAAGGCGAGGGCCAACCCTTGCACCCCCAGGGCCGGGTAGAGGGCGAAGGCAGCCACGATGTTGACGGCGTTCTCCAACAGATACAGGCGGAACAGGGATCGGGTGTCCTGCATCGCCTGGTAGGCCGACGTGAGGAACAGCCACGAGCTGAACGCAGGGAGACCGATGGCCATGGCGGCCAGCGTGCCGGCAACCTCGTCGGCCCCCGCATCGCCCAGCGCCCCGTGCTCGAGCAGCACGGCGACGATCGGCTTGGCGAGGAGGATGTAGCCCACCGCGGCCGGGGCGATGACGGCGAGGATCGTGCGGAGGCCGCTGCCGAGCCGCTCCTGGAACCCCGCCCGATCCTCTGCGCTCCATCGATCGGCCAGCTCGGGCTGCACGGCCGAGATGATCGACACCGAGGCGACTCCGTGGGGCAGCAGGAAGATGGTGTACGCGTAGAAGTAGGCGGCCACGTGGCCGCGGCTGCCGTTGGCGAGGAAGTTCACGACGAACAGGGCCACCTGGTTGGCGGCCACGAAGCCGATGGTCCACCCCGACAGGCCAAGGATCCGGCGCACGGCCGGATGACCCGGCTGCCACACCGGCCGCACGTGGCGGCGGATCATGCGGACCGGCAGCTGGGCGAGGGCCATCGCGGCCACGCCGGCCGTGGTGCCCAGCCCGAGCAGCACCATGGCGGTGGTGTTCCCGCGCACGTCCGCCAGCTCCCGGCCGTCGATCAGGTGCGGGTACGCGAGGAAGACCCCGATGACGATGACGTTGTTCAGGATCGGAGCGAACATCGGGGCTGCGAACTTCCGTCGGGCCCGCAGCAGCGCACTCGTCATGCTGATCATCCCGTAGAAGAAGACCTGGGGGGCGAACAGCCGGAGGAGGTCGACCGCCACCGCCGTCTGGTCGGCCCGCAGCTCACCGCCGTTGCGCAGCGTGTAGAGGCGGATGAACAACGGGGCCACCACGACGAAGGCGAAGGACAGCACGGCAGCCGCAAGTGCGGCCAGGGTGAGCACTGCGCTCACCGCCCGCCAGCCCTCCTTCTCGTCACGACCCCGCAGGGCCTGGACGAAGACGGGCAGCACGGTGCCGCTGAGCACCCCGCCCAGCACCAGCTCGTAGATGATGTTCGGCGTGTTGTTGGCCAGCAGGTAGGTGTCCACCAGGCGCGTCTCGCCCAAGGCGTAGGCCAGGGCGAACACCCGCCCGAAGCCGGTGACACGCGACAGCAGCGTGCCCACTGCCTGTATCGCGGCAGACCGCCCGAGCCCCGGCGCGGGGGGCTCGGCGGACGCGACGTCGCCCGCCTCGTCCTCGACCGAGCTCACGCGGGCACGAGCTTGCCCGAGCGCCGGCCCCTCGAGTGGCGCACCCACCAGACCGCCAGGAACCCGGCAGCCCCGACGGACAACGCGATGCCGACGCCGGAGGTGGCCGTCGAGCGCACCTTCACGCTCGTCCTCCCCAGCTCCAGGCGACCGTCGGGGGACAGCAGGATCACCGTCACCGGGAAGAGGCCGGACGAACGGGCCTCCACGAGGATGCGTTCGGTGGTGTTGGGCCTATCGAGCTTCACCAGCCGGCGCTCGCCCCCGGGGAACCCCATTCGGTCGCTCTGGATCACGAGCAGAGCCTCCACCGGCTGTCCCGTGTCGTTGCCGATGGTGACGGGGATCTCTCCGCGCCTGGCCGTGAGGGTGATCGAGAGAGTGTCGGGCAGGTTGATCATCGCCAGCTTGGCGTCGAGCTGCTCGGCGGCCCCGACCCGGAGCGCCCGCCGCTCGAGGGGCCCGAGGCCGATGGACTGGCTGGCGAGGAGAGTCCGCTCGTAGCGGTCGAGGGCGGGGGCATCGTTCGGCAGCAGCTCACGAACCGACTGCCCACGCCGGCGCGCATCGAGGACGGCCCGCTCGTCGAGGGCATCGGGCGGGGCGAGCCGGGGCGCCAGCCCGATCCGGAGGCCCGGCCGGGGGCGGACGGCGTTGAAGATGGTGTCCGTCGTCGCCGCATCGAGCACAGGGCTCACCGTCAGGCCGGTCAGGACGGTGTTCAGGAACCGGGGTGACGCCGGCCAGGCTCGGTCCGGCAGCACGGCGACGCCCCGACGCTCCGTCTCCGGGCCGTCGAAGAAGAGCACGGCCAGGTCAGCCAGCAGGTGGTAGGCCGACAGCACCGGCTGGTCGGCCGCCCGGTCGAAGTGGGAGGCCAGAGCCCCGTCGGCCAGTAGACCGCTGATTCCTCCGCCGTCGAGCTCGAAGGGCTGGGTCAGCGCGATGTTCAGCCCCGTCGGGTTGAGGTACCGCTCGGGCACGATGAGCCGCTTCACGGGGTCGGGCTGGCGATCCTTCAGGTGGTTCAGCGCACCCTCGTCGATCTGGTCGTACAGCGCACGGGTGGCGTTGTCGGGCCGGGGCACGCCGAGTGTCTGCGCGACCGTGTCGCGCCCGCGCGCCAGCTGGGCCTCGGTCTCCCACCCGAGGTTGGCGGCGAGCATGGCGCTCAGGTCGGTCGGCACGTAGTGGCTGGCCAGCACCTGGCGTCCGGCAGCCCCGGCCGCCAGCTGCTGGAGCACGAGCGCGTCGAGGTCGCCCTGCGGGGCGTCGGCCGCGGCCTTGAGGGCATCGAGCGTCTCAGGGGTGGGCGACAGGGTCAGCGGCACCCGGGGCACCGCCGCGAGCACGGGCCCCAGCGCGGCCAGGTTGGTGCGCGCGTCCCTGGCCAGGCGCAGCGAGCCGTCGGGGGTGGTGGCCGGCGGCGCATGCACGGGCAGCACGACCGCGACGTCGAGCGGCACCCAGGAAGGATTGGCAGGTGCGTAGACGATGTGGGTGACGAAGCTGTCGTACACGGCGTCTCCCGTGTCGCGCTCCCGCAGCACCACGCGGATGGGGTAGACGCCCTGCACGGTGACCTGTGGCGCGATGGTCACCAGCACCGTGCCGTCCTCCTCCGGCACCAGCGTCGACACCGGTCGGCGCGTGACGGCCTGGACGTCGCCAGGCGGGTCCGTGAGGCTCTGCTGGAAGCTGATGCGATTGCGGAGCCGGCCATGGCGGAGGACGGCTACCTCGAGGGCGTCGGAGCGCCCCACCAGTGCGAGCCGCAGCCGCACCTGGAACGGCTCCGTCCCCGTGTGCCACAGCGTCTGGGACACCAGCTCCATCCTCGAGCCGGCGTTGGGGCCCTCGGCGCGCCTGTTGCGGTCACCCGGCCGGGCGGTCGTCGTCGTCTGCGCGCCACTGACCGTGGCGAGGGTGCCGAGCAGGAGGAAGGCCGTCGCCAGGACCAGTGCGAGCCTCCGAGCCGGCCTCACCCGGCGAGCTCTCTCCCCAGCACCGACAAGCCGTTCGGCTCGCGACGGAACCCGAGGTGCTCGTACAGGGCGAGCGCCCGGGCGTTCTGGAGCTGGGTGTTCACCATGGCGTGCTCCACCCGCCAGCGCCGCAGCCACCGCAGACCGTCCATCACCAGTGCCTGGCCGAGCCCTTGGCCTTGGTGATCGGGGTGCACAGCCAGGCGCTGCAGGTAGCCGCGCTTGCCCGCTCGACCGGTGATGGCGTATCCGACGATGCCTTGCGGACCCGACCCACCTGACCAGGATGCGGCCCGGAACCGGGCGTGCGGCGTGGCCCCGATCGCGTCGACGAGCCCGGCGTGGTCGAGCCGCCAGAAGGGGTCGAAGGCGAGGGTGTCGACGGCCAGCACCTGCGTCCAGTCCTTCGCCGCGGGCCGGTGCATCGCCGCCCGGCTGAAGCCGGCCAGTGCGATGCCGGACAGGTCGTGGCTGAGCAGGTGCAGGTCTTCGGTGACGACGAAGCCGGCCATGCGGTAGCCCGCCTGCTCGGCGGGGGCCAGGGCGCCCGTGACCGCGCGTCGGTAGCCGTCCCGAGCCAGGGTGTCGAGGCAGTGGAGGACGAAGTCGGCGGACGGCGAAGGCGAGCCCGGCACCGGCGTGAGGTGGGCGACGTGTGGATCACCGCGCCACGGACCCACCCTCAGCCGCTCACCCCGGCGCTCGATCACGCTGCCGCTCGTCGTCCGCACGCTGGCCCGAGGTTACGCGTGCCGGGCAACGGGCTCGCCGCACGCCGGCGCGGGCAGTACAGGTACCTTCGAATCGTGACTGTGCTGCTCGAGACGCACGAGGCGTACCTCCGGCATGACAACGGCCCGGGCCATCCCGAGCGTCCGGCACGCCTCCAGGCGGTGTTCCGCGGCATCGAGCGGGCCGGCCTGACGGAGGCCGTCGTCGCGGTGTCGCCCGAGGCCGCCCCCCGGGAGGCGATCGAGCGCGTGCACTCGGCCGAGCACCTCGACCGACTGGAGTTGTTCTGCCGCAGCGGTGGAGGCGACATCGACGGTGAAACCAGCGTCGTGCCCGAGTCGTGGGACGCGGCGCTGCTGGCCGCGGGCGCCGGCCTCGACGCCATCGCCCGTCTCGACCGGGGCGAGGCCGATGCCGCCTTCTGTGCCGTGCGGCCTCCCGGGCACCATGCGATGCCGACCTACCCCATGGGCTTCTGCCTGTTCAACAACGTGGCCGTGGCCGCCGCCGCCCTGGCCGCGCGGGGCGAGCGGGTGCTGATCGTCGACTACGACGCACACCACGGCAACGGCACCCAGGCCACCTTCTACGCCGACCCCCGGGTGCTCTTCGTCTCCTTCCACCAGTGGCCGCTGTATCCCGGCACCGGCCGCCTCGACGAGACGGGCCTCGACCGCGGCTTCGGCACGACGGTGAACCTGCCCTTCCCGGCCGGCACGGCCGGCACGGCCTACCGGCAGGCTCTCGACCAGGTGGTCGATCCGGTCGTCGAGCACTTCGACCCCACCTGGGTGCTGGTGTCCGCCGGGTTCGACGCTCACCGGGCCGACCCGCTCACCCACCTGCAGCTCACGGCCGGCGACTACGCCGACCTGACGACGCACATCATGGGCTACGTGCCGGCAGGGCGACGGCTCGCCTTCCTCGAGGGCGGCTACGACCTCGACGCCCTGGCGTCGTCCGCCGCAGCCACGGTGGCGGCACTCGCAGGCACGGTGCACCGACCCGAAGCGGCCTCGTCGGGGGACACCGGACGCAGCGTCGTGGAGGCGGCCCGGCTCCTCCACACCGACGACTACTGAAAGCCCCACGAACCGCTCAATCGCGCTCGGCCATCGGCCGATGCACTGAACATGCTGGATCTGAACGAGCTGCTGCGCTACACCGTCGAGCAGCGGGGCTCTGACCTGCACCTGAAGGTGGGCTCCACCCCCTACGTGCGAATCGACGGCCACCTCACGCCCGCGCCGTTCCCCCATCTCACGTCGGCGGACACCGAGCGCATGGCGTTCCAGATCCTGCCGAAGGACCGCGCCGACGAGTTCGTCGCCACCCAGGAGGCCGACTTCGCCTACAGCGTCGCCCACCTCGGACGCTTCCGGGTGAACTGCTTCCGCCAGCGAAACTCGGTCGGCCTCGTGCTGCGCCGGGTGCTGCCGGGCACGCCCAGCTTCGAGTCGCTCGGCCTCCCCCCGGTGATCCGGCGCCTGGCCGCCGAGAACCGCGGCATGGTGCTCGTCACCGGCCCCACCGGCTCGGGCAAGACCACGACCGTCGCCTCCATGATCGACCACATCAACGAGACCAAGTCCGTCAACGTGGTGACGGTGGAGGACCCGATCGAGGTGCTCCACTCCGACAAGCGCTCGATCATCAACCAGCGCGAGATCGGCACCGACACCAAGGACTACCCGAACGCGATGCGACGGGTGCTCCGCCAGGACCCCGACGTCATCTTCATCGGCGAGATGCGCGACCCCGAGACGGTGTGGGCCGCCCTGGCCGCGGCCGAGACCGGCCACCTGGTGATCTCCACGCTGCACACGACCAACGCCACCGAGACGGTGAACCGCATCGTCGACTTCTTCCCGCCCTTCCAGCAGAAGCAGATCCGCCTCACCCTGGCCGCCTCCCTGCGGGGCGTGATCTCCCAGCGCCTGCTCGAGCGGGCCGACGGCACCGGCCGCATCCCCGCCGTGGAGGTGCTGGTGATGACGGGCCGGGTGTTCGACCGCATCGTCGACCCCGAGACGCAGCACTCCATCGAGGAGGTCATCGCCGAGGGCGAGTACTACGGCATGCAGACCTTCGACCAGAGCCTGTTCAACCTCTACAAGAACGGCCTCGTCGCCCTACGTGACGCCCTCGGTGTCGCCTCGCATCCCCACGACTTCCGCCTGCAGCTGCAGCAGGAAGGCCTGGCCACCACCTTCTGACGCTGCTTCCTCCTCCGCCGCTTCTGTGGAGCTCTCCACCGTGGCGGGAGTATGGCGCGCGGTACCTCGGCCGGAGCGGGCTGTCACAGGCCCGGAGTACAACTGGCGCCATGCGCTATGGGTTCATCGTCCCTGGTGGGGGCGTGCACGATCGGGTGGCCATGGCCGTCGAGGCCGAGGCGGCGGGGTGGGACGGCATCTTCCTCTGGGAGGGGGTGTACCACCTCGATGCCTGGGCGTGCCTGGCCGCCATGGCCGTGAAGACGGAGCGGATCAGGCTGGGCACGATGCTCACGCCCCTGCCTCGCAGGCTGCCGTGGGAGGTGGCCGCCCAGGCGGCGACGGTCGACCAGCTGTCGAACGGGCGGGTGATCCTGGCCGTCGGCCTGGGGGTGATCGAGCCCGAGCACCTGGGCGACGTCAACCAGGAGCGTGATCGCAAGATCCGGGCCGAGCAGCTGGACGAAGCGCTGGCCGTGCTCGACGGACTGTGGTCGGGGGAGGCGTTCGACTTCGACGGGAAGCACTTCAAGCTGCACTGCCCGCCGGGGCCCAAGCCGGTGCAGCAACCCCGGATACCGGTGTGGGTGGTGGGCCGCTGGCCGGCGCCGAAGTCGATGCGGCGCGCCGCCCGGTGGGACGGCCTGGTTCCCGAGGTGCCGAAGCCGGACGGGGACGGCTTCGCCGCCGTACAGGCCGACGACGTGCGGGGGATGCTGGCCTTCGTAACGGAGCATCGCGACGAGGCCACTGCGGCTCACCCCTACGACGTGGTCGTCGACGGCCAGACGCGGGGCGACGACCCCGAGGCCACGGCCCAGCGGCTGCGCGACCTCTACGAGGCCGGCTGCACCTGGTGGCTCGAGGCCGACTGGTCGGGCACCGAGGAGAGCGTCTGGAGTCGTCTCCGCCAGGGCCCGCCGCGCTAGGTCAGGCGGCTGAACCGACCTCGTTGCCGGCGAACTCCCAGTCCCAGTCCCACTGCGTGTGTACCTCCTCGGCGGGTCGGGCGGGGACGGAGCCGACCCGTCGATCGGCGAACTCCCAGGCCCACCCCCAATGGCCGGCCGCTTCGACTGGGTCCTCCCCGGCTTCGGCCGGCTCGCAGCTGCTTCGCACTCCGACACCTTTCCTGCACTGCGACAGCAGCGCTCACTTCACAGGGCGTGACCTGCGACCCGCCCGTTTCATGTCCGTCTCGAAGCGGCGGTGTCAGCATCGGGTGAGATACTGCGAGATATGGCGAAAGACGATGATGGGTGGGTGGGAACGACAGAGGCGGCCAAGTACCTGGGCGTCGTTCCCCGCACGCTCTACCGACTCATCGACGAAGGGGCGGTGCCGGCGTACAAGCTGGGCCGGGTGCTGCGCCTCCGGGTGGCCGATCTCGAAGCGTTCCTCGAGACGACCCGGGTGCAGCCGGGCGAGCTGCGCCACCTGTACCCGCCGGCCGACGGGTCGGCGCAGGAACCGACCGACGGCGACGGTCAGTGAGCCAGGGAGCCGGCCCGGATCTCTCGGTAGGCGGCTTGGACTTCGGGAATCGGCTCGCAGTCCAGCTCGTCGCAGGCTCGGAGCAGCTCCTGGTGGGCTGCGAGTGCGGCCGGCGTGTCGCCCAGCTGGCGGTGGGCCTCCATGGTCAGGTGGGTCAGGCGCTGGCTGTCGGCCACCGTCTCGACCGCCCGCCGGCCCTGCTTCGCCGCCCACAGCGCGCCCGACGCGTCGCCTGCGTCGAGGTAGAGCTGGCCCAACCGCAACGCCGCCAGCTTCACCGTCTCGGTGATCTCCGCCGTCACGCCGGAGGTGATGGCCCACTCGTAGCCACGAGGCGCTCGGAACGGCCGCCCGTGCACCATGGTCATCGCTTCGTGCAACAGCAGCAGAGCCTCGTTCGGCGCTTGGTGCTCGGCCTGTCGCACCAGGCGGAGGAACCGGTCCCAGTCCGTGGCCACACTCGGGGACACGACGTAGCGCTGACCATCGCCGTACGGCAGGAACAGCTCGCCATCCCCACCACGTCCGAGGGTCTTCCGTAGCCGTGACACGGAGTTCTGGAACGTCTTGACCGCACGCCCTTCCGGCCAGAGCGCGTCGAGGATCTCGCTCGAGGAGGCACCACGGCGATGCAGAGCCAGGAAGGTGAGGAGCTCGAGCTGCTGAGGGTTGGTGACGTCGGGACCATGCTCGACGGCCACTTCACCGAGGACCTGGATCACCAGGTCGGCGTCGTCCAGTTCACCTTCGACCTTCGGGCCGACGAGGTCGGGGTCGAGGAGGCCGAGGGTCATGTCCCCCACAGACATCGGTGTGGGGTCTTCGAGCTCCAGGCCGGGATCATCGGGAAGAGGCGCGTGCTCGCAGCCGCCCTCGACGCCGAGGAGTACGGCGAGCCGGCACACGTTGTCGGCGGATGCTCCGTGCACCCTGAGCCGGATGCCCAACGGCTCGAGCGCCCCTCGGCCACCCTCGACCTGCAGAGACCACCCGTCGCCCACTCGGGCCGTACCGACGAGGACAACCGCCGCACCTGACCCGGGCGTGGCCAGGAGGAGCATCTCCTCGTGGGCACCATCGTCCGGGGCTCCATGGCCACAGACGACGGTGACCGGTTCCCAGGGATGGCCCACGTCGTCGGGACCGGCCGGGGCGGGCCGCGTCGAACGGACCCGCTCGCGCATCCAGCCGAGTGCAGCATCGGGGTCGACCGTGACCACGCGATCCAGGTGGTCGACGCCGTCGATCGGGAAGCCGCAGAGCAGGACGGTGGAGACGTCGGCGAACGGGGTCGTCGCCAGCTCGAGCACCATCGCCCGGACGAGGTCGGTCGCCGAGCCATCGCCGTGCACGGACAGCAGCCCGGCGACCTCCAAGTTCACCAGCACCTCGCTGCCTGCGTCCTTCCGACCGAGGGTGACCAACCCGGGCCACGGAGCAAGGGCGGAGCTTGCGATCGCGGGCTCGGTGCGGCGGCGCGTCCATGATCGGCCGCCCGTGCTCGTCGACCAGCCGTCAGCCGGCTGGGGTCGGGGCGTCTCCCACCAGACCTCCAGGTCACCGTCGAGCTTCAGCTCCACGAGCACCGCCAGCGGCGATCCGTCCACCGGCCCGGGACTGACGTCGCTCTCGAGCTGTCGGACGGTTGCGTCGGCCCAGGCGACGTCATCCAGCCCCTCGGTCCGGCGCAGCACGAGCTCGAGGTCGCCGGCTGGGCGGGGGGAACGCCGCAACCCACGGATCCCATGCCGGTCGAGACGGCGGCGGCGTGCCTTCTCCATGGCCACGAGAGCACCGGCCGCCAGCACCAGGCCACCGGCCCAACCGAGTGCATCGCCGAGGGAGCCGAAGTCGGAATCCTCCTCTGACGCGTCTTGCGGGGACGTCTCCGCCGGACCGGCGGCCACGGGCGGCTCGGTGACCGGCCCCGGGGCGATCTGCCCTGCCACCTCGCCTGTGTGCACAGCGCCCTCACCCTGCTCGGACGGTTCTGGTGTCGGCATTGGCTCTGCCGGCTCGGTCACCGGCACGACGTCGGTGGGCATGAGTGCACCGTCGGGTCGAGGGGCGTCGCTCGGCAACCGCAGGACCCAACCAGGTCGGAGCTTGTCCGCGTCGACCAAGGCTCCGCCCTGCGACTGCGTGCGATCGCGGTTCAGGTCCCAGATCTCGCTCCATCGAGAGGCGTCGCCCAGTCGGGCCCTGGCGATCAGTGCGAGCGTGTCGCCCGGTACGACCCGGTGCGATCCCGTGGGGGCGGCCTCCACCGCGGCCTGGTCGGGAAGCACGAGTATCCAGCCGGGGCGGATCGACTGTGCGTCGGTGAACACGCGGCCGTCGGGTTGCCCGCGACCGCGGTTCAGGTCGGCGATCTCGGTGTACCTGGCTCCGTCACCGAGGACCGCCGAGGCGATGCCCCACAAGGTCTCACGCCGGTGGACAAGCCACTCCTTGGTGCTCGAAGGTGGTGGCTGCTCGAGTGTGACGACGGCAGACGGATCGGTGGTCGACGCCGGCCCCAGCACCGCACTGCCACCCGAGAGCGGGCTCGAGGATGCGGCGGCCATCGACATCGGAACCGGCAGCGGCGTCGCACCCTCGGGGCGAACGGCCGAGAAAGAGGTCAGGAGCACAGCCGCCGCGGCCACGAGTCGACCGACGCCCAGCTGGACCGACGGAGACGTCAGCGGAGCCCGTGAGGGCGCGTGTCGCCGCACCACGGCGGCGGCTTCGGTGATCGCCGCGACCGTGGTCTGGAGCCAGGCCAACCACACGACCAGGGCCACGACCTTGAACACGGTCGACTCGTCGACGCGGCCGAGCGTCAGCGCCTCGGAGAGGGCGTCCCAGCTCGGAACGCTCCGCGGCAACGGCCATCCCACCGCGGCCACCAGAGCCAGCGGCACTCCGAAGATCAAGGCGAGAAGGGCGCCGATCGCAGCCGCGCCCTTGCCCACATCCCGTATCCGCTCCACCTACGACTCCTCCGCGCTGACGCCTCGCACGAGCCGCGCGCTGCCTCGACCGACGACCGTGCGGGTGCCGAGCCCGAAGAGACCGAGGATCCCCAGCTGCGTCTGCCCGGTCACGACGACATCGACCGTTGCGCCGTTCACCGTGACGACGCCCGAGCCGCCATGGCCGATCGTGCGCAGATGAGCCTCGGCACCAGAGACACCCGCCGCAGGCGAGACGGCAGTCGGGGCCCCCGCCCGCAAGGACTCGATCGATACCGCCTGGGCGCCGGCTCGGGCCGCGCTGCTCGCCGCGTCTCGCAGCTCACGCCGATCAGCGAGGAGCCGACCGCCATCGAGCACCAGACCCGTGCCGAGCAGAAGGACGAGCACCAGGATGACGACGAAGGACGTGACCTGCCCGCGCTCGTTCTCGGTGGCCTTGGGTACCGGAGCACTCATCGCCCCACCCCGAAGGCATCGACGGCCTCCCACGCCGTGTACTGGATCCGCTTCGAGCCAGGGACCTCGAGCAGGGCCAGGTCCGACAGGTCGGCGGTGCAGGTGACGGTGACGCCGAACGACCCTCCAGGCCGGAAGTTCGCCGCATGTGAAGACACGTCGAGCTGACGGCACGACATGCCACGCGTCGACAGCGAGCTGGCGGCGGTGGTCTCTGCATCCGCTGACGCCGCCGAACCCGACGCCCGCAACGACCCGGCCCGAGCCGCGTCCCGGGCCGCAGCCGTCACGTCGAACTTCGCCGCGCTCACCCGGCCGGCGAGGAGCACCAGCAGGAGGAGCATGATGAGGAGGGGGGTCACGATGACCACTTCGCTGGCCGATCCGCACTCGCAGCCCTGCTCCCGGCCGCTCATGGAGCCCCCTCGGGTCGGAAGCGCTCGACCGGCCCGGCGGCCGTGCCCTCGACCGTGAATCGCATCCCAGGGATGGGCACGATGGTGGCTACGTCGGCGGTCACCCGGGAGGTGAGGGCCTCACCCCCGGTGACGCGAACCGAGACCCCGCTGAGCAGGGTGCCGGTGTTCGAGCTGACCACGTCGCGCGCCACCTGCTCTCCCTCGGCCGCATCACCGGCCTGCACCTGGGCGGCACGTAGGCCGTCCTGAGCTGCGGCGACCACGACGAGCTTGCCGTAGTAGGCGAGTGCCAGTTGGAGCACCAGCAGGATCAGCAGCATCACCAACGGGAACACCGTCACGGTGACGCTCACAGATCCGTCGTCAGCTCGGGCGCGATGCGACGTCACGGGCGCACGGTGCTCATCAGAGGTTGATCGAGTTGGCGCGGGTCATGACCTTGGTGGTGATGACGGCCAACGCCGCGATGGCAAGCGCCGCCAGCAAGGCGGTGATGATGACGGCTTCGGTGGTCATGCCGCGTTCGTCGCGCTCGGCGATGCGCCGGCCGATGGCCTCCTGAGCGACGCGCGGCGCAGTCAGCACCGTCAAGCACACAAGGACGGCCCAAGTTGGGGCGGTGGGCATGGTGGATGTCTCCTCGGTAGGGGTCACAGCGACAGGATGTTGGCCATGGCGGGGTAGGCGATCAGCATCACGAAGGCCGCCAGCATCAAGACCGTCGGCACAGCCATGAGCTCGGTTTGGGACTCCGCCGTGGCCCGGGCGTCGGCGAGATCGCGGTCGCGCATGGAGGACGCCTTGGCGTCCAGGGACTGGCGTACCCGGGCTCCCGAGTCACCAGCCAACGCGATGGAGGACGAGACCTCGCCCAGCTGGGGTACGGCGATGGACGCAGACAACCGGCTCAGAGCGGCCCACGGCGACTCACCGCTCATGCGGCTCTGAGCAAGGGCCTCGCGCATCCGGAGGAACGGCCAGCTGTCGCTGGCCTTGGCCGCGCCGTCGAGCGCCGACTCCACTCCGCCGCCGCCGGCGAGGATTATCGTGACCACGCTGACGTAGGCGGACAGTGCGGACCGGAACTCCTCGCGGCGAGCCTCGGCCTTGGAGCGCAGCAGAAGGCAGGGGAGCGCGAACCCTCCGACCATCCCGCCGAGCCCCGCGACCAGGAGGAAGACGGGGGAGAGCCGGATCCCACCAGTGGCCAGCGTGAGCCAGAACAGCATCGGGACGCACCCTCCGGCGGCCGCCATCATCAGCTTCTCGATGGCATGGCGCTCCATGACGGTGCCGACCACCTGGAGGTCCGCCTCGAGGCGCGTGACGTCCACGGCAGTGCGGTGTAGCAGCGTCTCTGACCACTGTTGCGTCCTTGCGCCAAGGGCGCTCGAGCTACCGCCCACAGGCTTCGGCCGATGGAAGTCGGCCAGCTCGCGCTGCAGAGGCGGCGCTTGTGGCGCGATGCCACGAAGCAACACCCAGAGGCCGAGGCCCACGCCGCCTCCGGCGAGCAGACCGGGGATCATCGGACGTTCCCCGGGTGCACGAGGACGCGCGATCCCGCGTCGATCTTGGCCATCCGTGACAGTGACCAGAGCCCGAGGCCCAAGAGAGCGCCGATGACCATCAGGACGAGCTGCCCCACTGCGGCGTCGAAGGGGGCGAGATAGCTGCGGTTGAAGACGGCGATGAAGCCGGACATGCCGATGGTGACGATGACGATGATGCGGGCCGACGTGTAGCTCCTCGCCCGGCCGGCTTCGACGCTGTGGCGCATGCTGGCCGAGGCGCGTGCGGCGGCGGCGGCCTTCTGGAGGACCTCACCGACGTTTCGGGCCTGCCTCGTGGCCGCCACGATCAGGGCCACGACGACGATGTCAGCGGCCGGGTCGTCGACCGCCGCGGCGAAGTCGCGAAGCGCCACCTCGAGGTCTTCTCGCTGGATGCTGGTGGCCAGCCGGCGGACCTCGTCGCGGATCGGTGCCGGTGCCACCGCCGCCGAGGCCGTGATGGCGGCTTGGAGACCGGCGGACGCGGCCATCGTGTCCCGGAGCATCTCGGCCCAGGAAGCGACCGCCTCGGTTCGATCGATGACGGCGTCGCGACGCGCCTTGGCTCCGATGAGGGATGGCGCGAGGGCGACGACGATCGCGCCGATCAACATGCCCGCCACCCAGCGGGTCAGGGCGAACGTGACGAGCCCGGCGGCCACGCAGGCGGCCACCCGCAGGGTCAGACGACCCAGATCAGGCAGGTTCCGGCGAGGATGTCGGTGCGCCGGCCGATCCTCCGTGCCCAGGGTGCCGATGGCGATGAGTGCCAGGCCGGCACCTATCGAGCCCCCGAACACGAGTCCGATGAGCAGCGTCATCGCTCCCACCAGCCGTTCGGCGCGTCGAGCAGGGACGGTTCGAAGCCGGCCGCCACCAGCTTCGTCATGTTGTCCTCGGTGAACGGGTCTCCGGGAACGGCCCGCCCGTCGGGCCGGGGCCGGAAGACCTCGTTCGACTGCACCGTTCCGTCCTCACCCGTGATCTCCCTCACCGAGGACACGACCCTCCGGCCGTCGACGAGCCGGCGCAGATGGATGACGAAGTGCAGCGACGTGGCGACCAGCATCCGCGTCGTCTCCGGGGACAGTGGCTGAGACCCCATCCCGGCGTACATGGCGATCTTCGTGAACGCACCGGCGCTCGAGTCGGCGTGGAGCGTGCACATCGAGCCGTCGTTGCCGTGCGACATCGCCAGCAGCATGTTGACGACCTCACTGCCCCGTACCTCGCCGACGATGATGCGCTGGGGAGCCATCCGCAGCGTCATGCGCACGAGACGCCACATGTCCACCTCGCCCTCCCCCTCGATGTTCGCCTCCCGTCGCTCGAGCTCGACCACGTCCGAGTGCAGCTCGGGGTACGCCTCGAGGTTCAGCTCGGCCTCGTCCTCCACCACGACCAGCCGCTCGCTGGCCGGCACCACGTTGATCAGGCCGCGCAGGAAGGTGGTCTTGCCGACGTTCGTCGCTCCGACCACTGCGACGTTGCGGCGTGAGAGCACCAGGGCACGGAGGAAGCTGTGGAGGGCGCGGTCGATGGTGCCGAGCGCCTCCAGGTCCTCGACCGTGACCTTCGTGTGCCGGTGGCGTCGGATGGTGACGGACGGCCTCCGGGACACGGCCATGACCGCGTGCAGGCGGGAACCGTCCCGGAGTCGCATGTTGAGCTCGGGAGAGGCCGCGTCGAAGCGCCGCTCCGAGCGACCCATCCGGGCGGCGGCAGCCTTGAGGAGGTCGATGAGCTGCTCGTCGGTGGAGGCGAGCGGCTCTCCGCGTTCCTTGACGCCGTCGGCTCGGAGAAGCCACACCTCGTTGCACCCGTTCGCCACGATGTTCTCGATCGACGGGTCACGGAGGTACTGCTCCAGCTTGCCGAGGCCGAAGAGCGCATTGACCACGGCTTCGGACAGCTCGTCCTCGTCGGCGTCCGAGAGGAAGCCCTCACCCCGGGCCAGCCGCTCGTCCGCGAGCGCCTG
The DNA here is from genome assembly GCA_902805655.1 of uncultured Acidimicrobiales bacterium. GTDB lineage: Bacteria > Actinomycetota > Acidimicrobiia > Acidimicrobiales > CADCTF01 > CADCTF01. The sequence goes on along the minus strand of CADCTF010000142.1, from coordinate 18,309 downwards.
GAGCTCGGCGTTGATGAGCTCCTGGGCCCACATGTGCTGCACGGCTTCCTCCACCGTGGGCCCGGTGCTCTGAGCGTCGGACACCCGGCGGGTGAGGTGGTCCGAGACCTTCTGGCGAAGCCGGCGGACGTCGACGTCGTCGATCACAGTGAGCGTCCGGCGCGGTCAGCCTCGGTGCTCTCACCGACGCGCCCGCCGGCGCGGGGCCGCAGGCGCTCGGCCAGGGCGATGCCGAGGTCGGCAGCGTGGCGGTAGAGGCTCGACCGTGCCAGCCCGCGATCGCTGAGCGCCGCGTCACCTCGCAACGCGTCGGCTGCCCGTCGGTCGTCACCGATGACGCCGACGAGCTCGATCCCCGCTGCGTCTGCGAACTCCGACACCGGGTAGGCGCTCCGGGTCGTCACGCACACGAGCCCCACGGCGCAGCCCACCTCCCGCAGGCCCTGGGCCCGATGGCCGACCGCTTCCACCTCGTCTCTCGCCGGCCGGGCCACGAGCAGGGTCATCCCGGCCTGCCGGGCGAGATCGATGACCGGCGAGCGGGGTGAGAGGCGTCCGGTGTCCACGATCGAGTCGGTGGACGCATCCCGGCCGAGAGCGTCGTGCAGCCCCCGCAGGCTGGCGAGCGAGGCGTGCATGCGCTCGGGGGACACCGAACCTGCGAGCAGGTGGACGCCTCGGGTCAGCGCCTGCCCGTGCTCGATGAGGAGCTCTGCCGACAGGCCACGACGGGACGCCGACGCCAACGTGGCCAGGTTGGGGTCGGCTCGAAGCCCGAGGCGCGCCGCCAGGACGCCGCCGTCAGGGTCGGCCTCCACCAAGCGGACGCAACGCCCTTCGCCTGCCGGCCAGGTGAGCGCCAAGGCGACGGCCAACGTCGTCACGCCTGGGCTGGCCTTGACCGAGGCGAGAGCCAGGACGGTCAAGTCCCTTGCCCCGACAGCTGCTCGACCAGCGCGAGTCGTACCTGGTCGGCGCCTGCGGCCTGCGAGATGCTCATGGCCGACCCCGCGGTGACGAGGAGCGACACGAGCATGTCGGGCGAGGAGCTGTGGGCTCGGGCCACCGAGAAGACGCTGGCGGTTCCGAGGTCCTGCGCGGTGTTCGGCTCAGCTCTGATGACCGACACGCGATCGCCGACGCCGAGCTTGGACGTCGGCATCGCCCCGGGCGAGATGGACACGCCGACGACGACCGACCCCGCAGGGATCACTGACTTCGCTGACAGGTGTGGGGGCTGGATCAGCGATCCCGCTGGGATGGTGACACGCGCCAGCTGGCCTACGACGCGGTCACGGTCCTCGACCCGGAGCACGGAGAGGCCGGTGTCGGCGGCGACGTCGACGGATCGCAGATCGGCCAGCTCGATGCGTTCGCCGGCCGGCACCTCACGTGCGGTCGCGAGCACGGCCTCCCGCTGGCCCAGGCTCACCGCCCACGAGGCGAAGCCCAGCGCCGAGCCGAAGACGATCATGATGCCGAGAACGATCCACGCCGGCCTCCGCCTCTTCCGCCCGGCGACCCGGAGCCCGGCCGGTTCGTGTCTTGTGCCGGCAGGAGCGCCGGCTGCCAGAGGTGTCATCACCGTGCAGCTCTCCGTCGCTCGGCGTGGTCGACTGAAGCGTCTGCCCTCGCGCCGGGCGGCCGTTGCGAGTGCTTCCTGGTGCGCTCATGACGCTCCGTGGCCAACTTTACACACGTAACCCTCGACGAGGCCACTGAAAGTGGTGAGAGCGTTGTCCCTGCGTTGCGATGGTGGGACCGGGCAGCAGTCGCCCAACGCCTCGAGGTCACCCAGCAAACGGCCGCCACGCCGGGCGTGCCGTTACTGATCTCCCGGCAGATGTCAGGTGGGCCGGTCAGGAGAACTGTCGTAGCGTTGCTCCGATGATCCCCGACCGCCTGCAGCCCCTCGTGGGCGAGACGCAGGAGATCTCGCAGCGCTTCGGCAAGGCCGGCCACTCGCTCTACCTGGTCGGAGGCGTGGTTCGGGACGCCATCCTCGGCCGCCTGAGCGACCGCCACGACCTCGACTTCACGACCGACGCTCGTCCCGACGAGATCGAGCACGTGGTGCGTCCGTGGGCGGATGCCGTCTGGCTGCAGGGCAAGCGCTTCGGCACCATCGGGGCCAAGGTGGGCGACCGGATCTACGAGATCACCACCCACCGTTCCGACGCCTACGACGCAGACTCCCGCAAGCCCGAGGTCGCCTTCAGCGACTCGATCGAGGCGGACCTCTCCCGGCGTGACTTCACGGTCAACGCCATGGCCCTGCGCCTGCCGGACTTCAAGCTGATCGATCCCTACAGCGGTGTGGACGACCTGGGCACGCACCGGTTGCGCACCCCCATGTCACCGGAGCAGTCGTTCAGCGACGACCCGCTCCGCATGCTCCGCGCCGCCCGCTTCATCGCCGGCTACCAGCTGCTGCCGGACGACGAGTTGGTGGCCGCGGTCAAGGCCATGCACTCGCGGCTGGAGATCGTGTCGGGCGAGCGCATCCGCGACGAGCTCGACAAGCTGATGGTGGTCGAGAACCCCGAGACCGGCCTGTGGTTCATCGTCAACAACGGCCTGGCCGAGGAGTTCCTGCCCGAGCTGCCCGCACTGGAGCTGGAGCAGGACCCGATCCACCAGCACAAGGACGTGCTGGCCCACACCATCGCGGTGGTGGAGAAGACCAGCCCCCAGCGCATCCTGCGCCTGGCCGCCCTCTTCCACGACGTGGGCAAGCCCAAGACCCGCTCCATCGGCCCCGGCGGCGTGTCGTTCCATCACCACGAGGTGGTGGGCGCACGGATCACGCGCGATCGCATGCGGGCCCTCCACTACGCGACCGAGGACATCGAAGCCGTCACCCGCCTGGTCGAGCTCCACCTGCGGTTCCACACCTACAAGATGGGCTGGACCGACTCCGCCGTCCGCCGCTACGTCCGTGACGCCGGCCCTTTACTGGCCGAGCTCAACGAGCTGACCCGCTGCGACTGCACCACGCGCAACAAGCGCCGCGCGGCCGATCTCTCGCGCCGGATGGACGACCTCGAGGCGCGCATCGCCGTCCTTCGCGAGCGTGAGGAGCTCGAGGCCATCCGACCCGACCTCGACGGGAGCCAGGTGATGCGGCTGCTGGGCGTGAAGCCCGGGCCGGTCATCGGCCGGGCCCTCGCCTTCCTGCTGGAGCTGCGCATGGAGGAGGGGCCGCTCGGTGAGGAGGAGGCCGCCGCCCGACTGCGCGAGTGGTGGGCGGCGCAGCAGGACGAGACGTAGATGCTCACTGCGAACGGGCGTCGCTGATCCGGGGGAACGGGGCGGTGGAGAAGATCGTCTCCACCGGCAGGCCGAAGAACTCGGCGATGCGCAGCGCCAGGTGGAGGCTCGGGTTGTACTCACCCCGCTCGAGGTAGCCGACGGTCTGGTAGTGGACGCCCAGGGCCTCCGCCAGCTGGCGCCGGGTCACGCCCTGCTCGGCGCGCAGCAGGGCGATCCGGTTGTAGACGGCATCACCTGAGCGGTCCCCGCTCACTTGATCAGCTGCAGTGCGGCCTCCTTGGCCTCCTGCACCTGGGAGCCGGACTGCCGCCGGGCCATCCGCCGCAGGACGCGGGGCGTGACCAGCAGCCCGAACACCGCCCATGCACCCAGGACGAGCACGGTCATGCCCGGCCGCCAGGAGTCGCCCACCTCCACGGTGGCCGCGGCGTCGGGCAGGAACGCGGATCGCATGCCGAGCCCGATCCAGTAGATCGGAAGCGCCTGCGCGACGACCTGGACCCAGCCCCACATCACCTGGATGGGGAAGAGGATCCCGGAGATCATCGAGAGCACCAGGATCGGCATCATCCCCCACGTCCCCACCTTCTGGACACTCGGGACGACGGAGCCCAGGATCATGCCGAGCGGCATGGTGGCCAGCAGGCCCAGGGCAACCACCCAGGCGACGGTGGCCCAGCCGGCGGCGCCGTTGCTCATGACGTCGTCGAAGAGGAGGAAGCTCGGCAGGAGGATGACGAGCAGCAGGGGCAGCAGGTTCAGCGACTGATAGACGAGCTGGCCGGTCAGGTACCCCAGCATCCCGTGCGGCAGGGCCTTGTGCCGAAGCAGGGTGCCGTCCTCCCGCTCCATGGCCAGGCCGTACGCCGGGCCGATCACCACGCCGAAGGCCAGCAGCGCCCCGAGGATGCTGGGCAGCGCGAACGTCGGCACCAGCAGGTCGGTGCCGGCCACCTTGTTGTCTCTGTTGAAGAACAGGTAGGCCAGCGTCCCCAGGCCGACGATGAGGTAGAAGCCCTGGTCCTGCGGGCTGCGCAGGCTCAGGATGAACTCGGTGAAGCCCCGGCGCAGGCCGAGCCTGATGGCGTTCCGGGCCGGGTTCATGGGCGTGCCTCCTCGAGTGTCGGGGCCGTCCGGTCGCCGGCCTCGAACCGCTGCACCATGGCGATGTAGGTGTCCTCCAGGCTGGCCCGGCGCACCTCGAGGTCGGTGATCTCGTCCCCGTACTGCTCGAAGAGCCGGCGGACGAACCCGGTGGGCTCGTCAGTGGCGTGCACGAACCGCTCGCCTCCCAGAGCCCAGCGCACCTCGGCGTTCCCGGCGACCTGGCGGGTCAGGGCCTCCGCGCTCCCATCGGCGACCACACGGCCCGCAGTCAGGATGAGGATGCGATCAGCCAACCGCTCGGCCTCGGCCAGGTCGTGCGTGGTGAGGAGGATGCTCGTGCCCTCCAGGTCGGAGAGCCGGTGCACCAGGTCGTGGAAGTCGCGCCGGGCCTGCGGGTCGAACCCGGCCGTCGGCTCGTCGAGGAAGAGCAGCTCGGGCCGGCCGATGATGCCGACGGCCACGTCGAGGCGGCGCCGTTGCCCGCCCGAGAGGGTGCCGATCTTGCGGTCGGCGTTCTCCGTCAGCCCCACGGTGTCGAGCAGCCACTCCAGCTCGTAGGGGCGCGAGCGCTCCGGCGTGGCGTAGGGCGCGTAGTAGCCGCCCAGCTGCTGGAGCAGCCGGCGCGGGGTCCAACGGGCATGGTCCCGCCACGACTGGAGGACGACGCCGATGCGCGCCCGCCAGGCGTCGTCACCGTGCGCAGGGTCCTCGCCGAGCACCCGCACCTCGCCACCCGAGCGGAGGCGGAACCCCTCGAGGATCTCGATGGTCGTGGTCTTGCCGGCGCCGTTCGGCCCGAGGAGGCAGACGACCTCGCCGGCGTGCACGTCGAGGTCGAACCCCGTCAGCACCTCCCGGGGGCCGTAGCTCATCCGCAGGTCGCGAACTCGGACGACCGGCTCGTCCGCTCGATCGCCATGTGCCATGCCAGTGATAGTAGGACTGCTACATCGGCAGTATCACTGTTTCTCCGGGTGACGCACTCGGATGTGCCGATGGATTGGTGGGCCCCAGGGGGCGGCTTACCCTGCCGGGCGTGGGTGACCCGGTGAACGCCACCTCCGCTCGCGCTCGCGCCGCCTTTGCCGCGCTTGCGCTGCTGGTGCTCGTGCCCTTCGTCACCTCGGCGTTCGACATCGGCCGGGGCTGGGTCCCGGTGGGAGACACGGCCATCGTCGCCACGAGAGCGCGAGACGTCTTCACCGCTGAGAGCCCTCTCCTCGGCCAGCCCAGCACGGCCGGGGATCGCGTCGGGAGGCAGGTGTACCACCCCGGACCCCTGGAGTTCTGGGTGCTCGCGGTCGCCCAGCGGGTGAGCGACACCTCGGGCGTCACCTTGTGGGTCACGACCGCGATCAACGCAGGCGCAGCGATCACCCTGCTCTTCTGGGTGCGGCGCATCGGGGGGTTGGCAGTGGCCGCCCTTGCCTGTCCCTTCCTGCTGACCCTCCTGTGGTCGCTCAGGGGTGACCTGATCGTGAACCCGCTCAACCCCCTGGCGGCGGTGCTGCCGTTCTCGGCCTCCCTGGTGGCGCTGGTCGCCGCGAGCAGCGGTCGGCGCTGGGCGGTGACCTCCGCCGTGCTGTTCGGGAGCTACGCGGCCCAGGCGCACCTGACCTTCACGGGCCTGGTCGGCGCCGCGGCCATGGCGGCCGTCGCCTTCGCCGGTGTGCGCACGTTGAGGGGGACGCCGGCGGGCCGGAAGCTCACGCCGGACCGGCGGCGTCGGGCGTTCGTGGTCTTCGTCGCCCTTGCCCTCTGCTGGGCGGCACCGGCCGTCGACGCGGTCCTCCACGAAGGCGGCAACGTGGGCGCGCTCCTCTCCACCGGTTCGGCCCTCTCGCAGGAGACGATCGGTTCCGCCCAGGCGGTGGACATCTCCGTTCGGGCGATCGGGCTGCGGCCCGCCTGGGCGCAGGCCGGCATGGACGGCCCCTCTCTCCTGGCCCGCCCGACCTCGGCGCAACGCCTGTCGGCGGCGATGCTGCTGGTGGCGGGGCTGGTCGTCTCGGTGGCATGCCGGAGGCGAGCTCCTGCCGTCGGCGCCGCATTCGCCGTCTCGCTCTCCGTGCTCGTGGCCGGAACCGCCCTCATGTCGCGCATCCCTAACGAGATCGTGAACATCACCTCCATCGGGAACTTCCTCTGGCTGTGGCCCACCAGCACGCTCCTGTGGGCGACGCCGCTCTTCGGCATCGGCAGCCTCCTCGTGCTCCGAGCACCTCGTCCGTCGGCCCGCATCGCCCCCGCCCTCGCAGTCACGGCCGCCGCTGCACTAGCGGTGGCGTGCGTCGTCACCCCGAGCCACCGCCCCGCGCCTCGGGACATCCCCCGCTACACACACGACCTCGTCCGCCAGCTCGAAGGGCGTCTCGATCGCGACCTCACCTACACCTTCGACATCGACCGTCGCATCCGCGACAACGAGATCACCCACGCGGTGATGCACCAGCTGATCCGTCGCGGCTTCGATCTGCGGGTGCAGGAGGGGTTCGAGGCCAGCTTCGGCGATCGTCGGAGCCAGGGCCACGAGCGAACCGGCGGAACGCTGGTGCTGCAGCGCGACCGATCCCCGGCCCCACCTCCCGTCCCTGGCGCGGATCTGGTGGCCCAGTGGGTGCCGCCGGAGGAGTCGTTGCTGCGCCTCCGGGTCGCCGAGGAGCAGCTGGCCCGGCGCATCGAGCTCGAGGGAGGCACCGACGCCGTGGTGCTCGCCTTACCGGGGGCGCCGCCCGAGACGAGGAGCCCGGCCGAGCTCGCCACCGGGCCGTTCACGGAGCTCGTCGACCTGCGCTTCACGGTGGCCGAGGCCAGGGTCTGGAAGGAGACGAAGGCGCTCGGCCGGGCGGTGAGCGCACCGATCTATCACGTGACGGTGCACCTGGTGCCGCCCGCGCCCGCGCCTGTACCCGCCGGCTGAGCGCTGCCCTTGGTTCGACGGCTAGCCGGCCGCCGACCGCCGCCGCCGCTCGTGGGCTTCGAGCACGCAGTCGGCCGCCGCCCGCAGCGTCGAGCCCGCGTCGAGGGCAAGCGCGGCCAGCTTGGTCAGCGCAACGTCGATGGTGCATCCCCGATCGGCGGCGAGAAGTCCAGCCGCCCGGTGCAGGACGGCCTGGTCGTCGAGCCGCCGGACGACGTCGTCGAAGAGCGCCATGGCCGCTTCGAGCACCGGCGACTCATCGAGGATCTCGGCTGCGCAGCAGGCGAACGACTCCGCCACCTGGTCGACATCGGACAACGCGCCGGCCGCCTTCCCGTAGAGGTCGAGCGCACCCACCACGCCAGATGCCCCACGCAGCGGCAGGGACAGGACGCTGGCGATGCCTGCGTCCAGAGCGCCGGGTGCGAAGCGTCGGTAGGCACGATCGTCCACGACGTCCACCCGCACCGGGTTGTCGCAGGTGGTGCCCGGGTCGAAGCGGGGGCCCGCCTGGAACCGGTACTGCAGAAGGTCCACCTCGACGACGACGCCATGGCCTCCGCCTGCGTCCGCGGGTCCGTCCTCGAGGATGATGGCCACGCTCACGCTGTCGCACCCGGGTACGACCTTCACGGCCAGGCCGGCAAGCGCCTCGAGCTTGGCCCGGAGGACGGCATCACCTCCGGCGAGGGCTTCCACCGAGCGGACGAGCTCGCGGTTGGCAGCCACTTCAGGCCGCTCGACGCGAGAGCGATGGGCGAGGGTGCTTCACTGCGCAACTGTTTCGGGGCATGCCGGCTGCCTTCCCTGCAGGGGCCCAACGACGCGCAACCGAGGTCTGGAGCGACGTGCCGGGAAGGCCGGTGCGCACGGCTGTGCGCGTTGCCCACGCTACTCCCTGCGGCCGCGCGGCCACGGCTCGGCGTGCTTCGTCCCGGCTACTACCCGCGGGCGGCGAGCACCTCGAGGTAGTGGGGGTTGTACATGACGCCGAGCACGTTGCCGAAGGGGTCGACCACCGCGGCGGTGACGAAGCCCTCGCCCCGGGGGGTGATCGGCTGGTACTCCGTGGCGCCCATGGCCAGGAGACGCTGCACCGTGGCGTCGAGGTCGTCGACGTGCCAGTGCATCACTGCGCCACCTGGGCCGCTGGCCGCCCCGGGGGGCTGGTAGCTGCGGTCGATGATGCCCAGCTCGTCCTCCGAGTCGCCGATGCGGAACTCCGCGTACGCGAGCCGGCCGTCCGGCCCGTCCCGCAGGTAGTAGGCCTCGATGCCGAGCAGCTCGGTGTACCAGGCCACCGCGGCAGCTACGTCGTCGGCCCAGAAGCTGATGGTGGTGAAGCCCCGCAGGATCATCGGAGCACCGTATCGATGCCCGAAGAACGGGCGCGCCGGTACCTTGGCGGTTGTGCCGCTCGGCCTCCGGCGACATGCCCTGATGGCGGTCTCAGGCGTGACCCTGCTCCTCGGCTCGGGGTGCGCAGGCACGGCCGGCCCCACCAGCGCCGCGCCCGGTGCTCCGGCCCCATCCGCCACCTCCGATGTCGCAGCGAGCGGTGCCGGCACGGGTGCTTCTCTCGCGGTGCTCGACCCGGCGTTCGTCCGGCTCGAGCAGCAGTTCGACGCACGGCTCGGCGTCTTCGCGGTGGACACGGGCTCCGGCCGGACGGTCGCCTTCCGGCCGGACGAGCGCTTCGCCTACGCGTCGACGTTCAAAGCCCTCGCCGCCGGCGCTCTTCTCGAGCGCACCACCATGGCCGAGCTCGACGAAGTGGTGTCCTACACCCGTGCGCAGGTCGTCGCCCACTCACCCGTCACCGCGGCGCGGGTGAGCTCCGGGATGACCCTCCGCGAGCTCGCCGAGGCCGCGGTGCGGCACAGCGACAACACGGCGGCCAACCTCCTGCTCGACCGCCTCGGCGGCCCTGCCGGCCTCGAGCGCGCGCTCGAGGCCATCGGCGACGAGGTCACTGTGGCGAGCCGTGTCGAGACGGCGCTCAACGAGGCGACCCCTGGCGACACCCGCGACACCAGCACCCCCCGAGCGCTGGCGACCGGCTTGCGCTGGTACGCGGTGGACGGCGGGCTGCAAGCCGACGATCGAGCGCTGCTGGTCGGCTGGTTGCAGGGCAGCACGACCGGCACTGACGCGATCCGGGCCGGGGCGCCCGCAGGTTGGACGGTCGGTGACAAGAGCGGCGCCGGCGGCTACGGCACCCGCAACGACATCGCCGTCCTCTGGCCGCCCGACCGGGCCCCGATCGTGCTGGCCCTGATGTCGAGCCGCGCCGAACGAAACGCCCGGTACGACGACGCCCTGCTCGCCGAGGCCACCAAGGTGGTGGTCGCCGCCCTCCGGTGACGCGACCCTCCGGCGGTTGGATCCAGCTCCGGCGACCGAAACCGTCGAACACCTCCGGCGGAGTCGATAAAATCGTTGTTAGGACAACCATGCACCCTGGGCAGGGTGCCGCCGACAGTCACCGATCGATCGGTTGCCGGTCAGCGCCGGTGAACACGATGTAGAGAGGTAGTGGTCGTCGCGGAACAGATGTCGACGGAAGCCGAACCCAAGGCAACGGCGGCGGGTTGGGCGGTGCTGCTCGACACCGTCAAGCGCCAGCGCAAGGGGGTGGCCGCCGGAGTGATCGCCGGCCTCTTGTGGACGGCCGGCAAGGTGGCGGTGCCGCTGCTGGTGCAGCAGGGCATCGACAGGGGCATCGAGCAGCGGAACGTGGACTCGATTCTGCGGTGGGCGGCGCTGGTCGCCATCGCCGGTCTCATCTCTGCCCTCTTCAGCGGTGCGCGGCGGTACTTCGCCATCAGCGAGGCCCGCTACGCCGAGCGGTGGCTGCGCGATCGCATCTACGCCCACATCCAACGCCTGCACTTCGCCTACCACGACAAGACGCAGGCCGGGCAGCTGATGAGCCGCGGCAACACCGACCTGCAACAGGTGCAGAACCTGATCGTGATGATCCCGCTCACGATCTCCAACGCGGTCACGGTGCTCTCCGTCACGATCATCATGCTGCTGGCAGACCCGTTGCTGACGCTGCTCGCACTGGGCTCGCTCCCACTCGTCAACGTCTTCGGCCGCATGTTCTCCCAGCGGTTGTTCCCCTCGATGATGCGGCTGCAGGAGGAGTCGGCCCAGCTCGCCTCCGTGGTGGACGAGTCGGTGCAGGGCGTGCGGGTGGTGAAGGGCTTCGGGTCCGAGCGCGTGCAGGAGAGCCGGCTGAGCAGGGAGGCCGACGACGTCTACGACGCGGCCATCGCCGCCGCTCGCACCCGGGCCACCTACCTGCCGGTGATGGAGCTGCTGCCCAACGTCGGCCTGGTGCTGCTGCTGCTCTACGGGGGCACGCAGGTGATCAACGGCAACATGACCGTCGGCACGCTCGTGCAGTTCTACTTCTACGTGGTGCTGCTGGTGCCGCCGGTGCGGATGCTCGGGATGATCATCGCCCAGGCGCAGCGAGGCGCGGCGGCCGCCGAACGGGTGGCCGACGTTCTCTCCACCGCACCGGAGATCGTCGACCCCCGCAACGCCGTGTCGCTCCCCACCGGCGATCACCTCGGTGACGTGCGCTTCGAAGGTGTGCGCTTCGGCTACTCGGACACCGATCTGGTGCTCGACGGCCTCGACCTGCACCTCGCCCCGGGGCAGTCGGTGGCCCTGGTCGGCTCCACCGGCAGCGGCAAGAGCACCGTCGCCAAGCTCCTTCCCCGCTTCTACGACGTGCGTGAGGGTCGGGTCACCATCGACGGGGTGGACGTGCGCAACGTGCGCCTGCCCGAGCTCCGACGGGCCGTGGGCCTCGTGTTCGAGGACACGTTCCTCTTCAGCGACACCATCGCCGCCAACATCTCCTTCGCTGATCCGCATGCCTCTCGTGCCGCGATCGAGCGGGCGGCACGCCTGGCCGGTGCCCACGACTTCATCGTCACCATGCCCGACGGCTACGGCACCCAGATCGGCGAGCGGGGCTTCGGCCTCTCCGGCGGTCAGCGCCAGCGCATCGCCATCGCTCGGGCTGTGCTGGCCGACCCCCGCGTGCTCATCCTCGACGACGCCACATCCTCCGTCGATCCGAGCAAGGAGCACGAGATCCGGGCCGCCATGGCCGAGGTGATGGAGGGACGCACCACGCTCGTGATCGCCCACCGCCCGGCCACCATCGCCCTGGCCGACCGGGTGGTGCTGCTGGACGGTGGACGCATCGTCGCCGAAGGCACGCACACCGAGCTGCTCGAGACCGACGCCAGGTACCGGGCGGTGCTGGCCCACGCCGAAGCTCAGGCGGTCGACGTCGAAGCCGTCGATGTGGCCGCCGCAGTTGCCGGGCCCACCGAGGCGGCGGTCTGATGGCCGGCCGCGACGATCCCGCCGGCACCGGGGACAGCGTCCTGGATCCCATGGACGAGGAGACCCTCGACGCCGAGCAGGCCAAGCAGATCATCCGGCGGGCCTACCGCATGCTGGGCGAGCGTCGCCGGCGCCTGTGGTTGGCCCTCGCCTTCATCGCCCTCTACACGACGTGCATCCTGGCCGGCCCGTACCTGGTGAAGTTCGGCATCGACTCGGGCATCGCCGAGCGCGACCGGGGCGTGCTGTACCTGGCGGTGGGCCTCTACATCGCGGTCGCCGCGCTGCAGTACGTCAGCCAGCGGTCGATGATCCGGGTGCTCTCCCAGGTCGGCGAGGGGTTCCTGCGGGACCTGCGCCGGCGCGCGTTCCAACATCTCCTGCGCCTGTCGATGCCCTTCTACGACCGGGAGAAGGCCGGCGTGCTGGTGTCACGGCTGACGTCCGACGTCGACTCCATGCAGGAAGTCGTGCAGATGGGCCTGCTGATGCTGGCGTCCAACCTGTTGCTGCTCGTGCTCGCGGTCGGCCTCCTGGGCTTCGTTTCCTGGCAGCTGCTCCTGGTTTGCCTCATCTGCCTGCCGCCGGTGCTCCTGGCCAGCCGGAAGTTCCGCCGCGACTCCCATGACAACTACCTCGAGGTGCGGGACCGCATCGGCAACACGCTCTCCGACCTGCAGGAGGGCATCGCCGGCGTCCGCGTCACCCAGGCGTACGCCCGGGAGAAGGTGGAGGCGGACCGCTTCCGTCGTGGCAACACCGACCTCTACGACGCGCACATCCGATCCGCCCGCATCCAGGCCTGGTACCTCCCGGTCATCGAGTTCGCCGGGCTGGGCACCACGGCGCTCATCCTGGCCATCGGCGGCTGGCTCGCCGTGCGGGGGAGCGTCACGGTCGGCACGGTGGCCTTCTTCGTCCTCACCCTGTCGAACCTCTTCAACCCCATCCAGCAGCTGTCCGAGCTCTTCAACCAGATCCAGTCGGCGGGTGCCGGGCTGCGGAAGCTGCTCCTGCTGCTCGACGAGCCGATCGAGGTGGCGGATCGAGCCGACGCGGTTCCGCTGCCGCCTCGCGGTGACATCGAGGTCGAAGGGCTGTCGTTCCGGTACGGCCGCGGCACCGACCCGGTGCTGTCCGGCGTCACCTTCACCATCCCGGACGGCGAGCGCCTCGCCCTCGTCGGGCCCACCGGGGCGGGCAAGTCGACGCTGGCCAAGCTCATCGTGCGGTTCTACGACCCCACCGAGGGCTCGGTTCGCTTCGGTGGGGTCGACCTGCGGGACGCCTCGAGGGACTCGCTGCGCCAGCGGATCGTGGTGGTGCCGCAGGAGGGCTTCCTCTTCAACGCCACCATCCGCGACAACATCCGCATCGCTCGGGCCGACGCGACAGACGCCGACGTGGAGGAGGCGCTGGATGCGATCGGCATCCGTGAGCGCTTCGAGGCGCTGCCCGAGGGCCTCGAGACGATGGTCGACGAGCGTGGCAGCCGGCTCTCGGCCGGTGAGAAGCAGCTGGTGTCGCTCGCTCGCGCTGCGCTGATCGACCCCGGGGTGCTGGTGCTGGACGAGGCGACCTCGAGCCTCGATCCCGGGACCGAGCTGCTGGTCGAGGGAGCCATGGAGCGGCTGATGCAGGGACGCACCGTCATCGTCATCGCCCATCGTCTGTCCACGTCGGAGCGGGCCGATCGGGTGGGGGTGGTGACGGGCGGCAAGCTGGCCGAGCTGGGGAGCCACGCCGAGCTGGTGGCCGCCGGCGGTGCCTATGCGGCCATGTTCTCGACCTGGCAGGGCGGCCTGTCGGGCCGGCTCGCCGACGCCAGGGAGTCCTAGGCCCCGGGTCCGGCCGCTCGCGCGAGGAGCCCGCCCTTGCGCGAGAGGTGGTGAACGCCCATGATCGGCGTGATGAACGGGGACCGTGTCTCCTTGCAGCTCGACCCGCGGGACGACGGCGCAGTGGTCGCCCAGCTCGCCGGCGAGCTCGACGCCTCGTGCGCCACCCTGACCAAGGAGCGCCTGTCGGAGCACCTTGGTGCCGGGAAGACCCTCGTCATCGACCTGGCCGGGGTGAGCTTCATGGACTCCGCCGGGCTGGGCATGCTCATCGGCATGCTGGCCCGGGCACGCGACGCGCAGGCCCGCATCGAGGTGGCCAACCCCTCCCGGCAGGTGCACAAGCTCATCGAGACGAGCGGTCTCACCGGCCTCTTCGCCTTGGCCGGACCCAGTCCTGCGTCCGTGCCCCCCGATGCCTCGACGGCGGCCCCGGCCTGTTCCGACGCACTGCAGGCCGACGACTGGGAAGAGCTGCGCACGCTGTTGGTGGGCTACGAGACGCTTCTCCGTTGGGGTGACCTCACCCCTGCGCAGGTGACGGTCGCGCTTCGAGGTGACGACCTGGCCGACGAGATGTCCGACCTGGCGCTGGCCGGGCGGGTGCGGGCCATGCTGGCCCGACTCGGGGAGGACCCGTCTCCCGTGCCCGAAGACGACTAGCCGGGCGCCCTCCTACACTCCGGCGACATGACCGAGGTCGACGTGGTGCGCCGGTACTGGGAAGACCTCTGGGGCGGCTCCGACCTCTCGGTGGTGGACGAGCTCTTCGCCGAGCCGTACGTGCGCCACAACCGGAACGGCACCGAGCGCCTGACCCGTGCGCAGCTCAAGGCCGACTTCAGGCGCTACTGGGAGTCACTCGGGAACGTGCAGCAGGTGCGCATCGACGACCTGGTCGGCGCCGCCGACCTGGTCTGGAGCAGGGTCACGATCCGCGGGCGGGACAGGGAGAGCGGCGACCCTCGCGTCGTGACCTTCCTCCACCAGGCTCGCGTGGCCGACGGCCGGCTGGTGGAGACGTGGAGCCTCACTGCGCCGGATGTCGACTGGCAGGGCCGGTAGCTCAGGCGGGCGAGCTCTCGAGGTCGAAGTTGCCGCCTCGGCGGCGATGGCGGGCCTGGACGGTGACGTAGACCGCCATCGTCACCAGGCAGATGGTGCCCATGATGACGAACATGGTGCGCAGACCCACCTCGTCGGCCACCGCACCGAGGGGCAGGGCGGCCAGGCCGAAGCCCGAGAAGCTCAGCATGAGCAGTGACTGCACCCGCCCGTGGTACTCCAGGTCGGTGACGGTCAGCACGATGGTGTTGTTCATGGCCTGGTAGCCGCTGGCTGCTCCGCCCACGACGAGCAGCGCGACGAGCGCCACCTCGAAGGAGGGAGCGGCCGCCATGCCCAGCAGCCCGAGGGCCAGGAAGACTCCGGAGACGGACTGCACGCGCCAGGCCTGGTTGGGGCGGGTCCGCCCGGCGATCCAGAACGTGACGGCGAGGGCGGCCACCGCGCTCACCGAGCTCATCATCCCGAGACCGGCGGAGCCCTTGTCGAAGAGGTCGTTCGAGACGGCGGGAAGGAAGGCGAGGTAGGGCCAACCCGCCATCACCATCACGAACGAGCTGAGGATCAACATCTTCAGCAGCGGATCGCGGCGGGCGTAGCGCACACCGTCGACGAACTCCCCCACGATCGAGCGGTCCGAGGTCCGGCTCGCCGCCGGCCGCTTCGGGAGGCGGAACGTGACCATCAGCGACATCGTCATGATGATCGCGGTGAGGATGTAGACGCCGGTGGTGCCGAAGGCCTTGAACGAGATGAGGATGCCGGCGAGGGCCGGCGCCACCACGCGTGTGCTGTTCAGGCTGACCTGGGTGAGCGCGACGGCGTTGCCGATGAGGGTCCGAGGCACGAGCTCACCCGTGAAGGCGACGCGCGTCGGTCCGAAGATCGAGAAGCCGGCACCCTGGAGGAGCGCGGCACCGATGAGCATCCAGTACTCGAGGACGCCGAACACGCCGGCCAGCGAGATCCATGCGGCGGACAGCACCAGGCAGAGCTGGGCGGCGAGCAGGACGGTGCGCTTCGGCAGGCGGTCCGCGGCCACCCCGCCGAACGGAGTGAGGATCAGCATGGGCAGACCGAAGCCCATGTACACAGCGCCCAGGCCCTTGTTCGACCCGGTCAGGTCGAAGGCCAGCTGCCCGCGGGCGATCTGCTGGGCCTGGACGGCGACGAAGATGAGGACGCCGGAGATGAACAACGTCCGGTACTCGGGGAACTGAAGCGAGGCCCAGGTCGACGGCCGCTCGAAGGCTCCGTCCTCCACCTTCGCCTCGGTCACGCCCTGCTCGCCATCGCCGCCAGCATACGGACCCCTCCTGGGTGTCCCGGCGGCCGTGCCGGCATACCGCCGACCATCTCCCGTGTTGTCGTGAGGTGATCCGGTTGGACAGTCACCCCTCTCACCAGGGGAAAAGGAATGAAGCGATGATCACGCCGTGCCCGTCCTGTGGCACCAAGAACCGGGTACCTGCGGCCGCGACGGGCACGCCTCGATGCGCTCGGTGCAAGTCGACGCTGCCTTGGATCACCGACGCCGACGACTCGAGCTTCGCGGAGATCGCCGAGCGCAGCCCTCTGCCGGTCGTGGTCGACCTGTGGGCGCCCTGGTGTGGCCCGTGCCGAACCGTCAGCCCGATCCTCGAGCAGCTGGCCGGCGAGCTGGCCGGGCGTTGCAAGGTGGTCAAGGTGAACGTCGACGACGCCCCTACGACCAGCGCGCGATTCGGGGTGCAGGGCATCCCCACGCTCGTCGGCCTCCGGGACGGGCGCGAGGTCGCACGCCAGGTCGGGGCGGCTCCTCGGGAACGGCTGCGGACCTGGATCACCGGAGACGTCCTCGGAGGAGGCTGATCCGCCCCTGCGGTATGGCGGGCGCGCGGCGACACTGGGTCCGTGCTGATCCACCTCATCGCCGACTACGGCGCACGCGATCTGGCCTTCGCCGAGGTCGTCCAGCGCCTGGCCCGCCTCCTGCCCGACGCGACGGTGCTGCCTACGCCGGTACCGGCGTTCGACACGGTGAGCGCCGGCTTCTGCGCGGCCCAGCTCGCCCTGGCCGACGTCGGCGGTGACCGCCTCGTCTACATGAACGTCGCGCCTCGGGCGGACCGTCCCGACCCCAGACCCGGCAACCAAGGCGAGCGGCTGGTGGCCGCCACGTGCTCGAACGGCGTCACCGTGGTCGGCGTCAACGCGCAGCACTGCTTCTCGTTCCTTCGCGACCATGCGGTGATCCGTGCTGTCGACGTGGCCGACGCCGGCTCGCAGTTCCGCTCGAGGGACATCTTCCCCGAGGTGGTGGCCGCGCTGGCCCGGGGGCAGCAGGATCCGGTGGGGGAGGTGCTCGACGACAGCCTCGTGCCGCCACACCCCGAGCGAGCGGTGGCCTACGTGGACGGGTACGGGAACCTGAAGACCACCTGGACCGAACCACCCGCCGAGCTGGGGGACCACGTCCGGGTGACCATCGGTGACGCGACGGCCACGGCCACGATCAGCGACGGGACGTTCGGGGTGCCGGAGGGCGAGATGTCCTTCGCTCCCGGGAGCAGCGGGTGGACGGTCGGCGGGCAGCCCCGCTTCTTCTACGAGCTGTTGCTGCGCGGGGGAAGCGCCGCCGACCGCCTGGGCCGGCCTCCCGCGGGCGCCCGGATCGAGGTCACGCCGCCGTGAGCCAGGTCACTCGGCCAGCCCCAGGTTGAGGTCGATGGCCTCGTAGATGAGGTCGGCCTCGCGGGCGCGGTGCTGCCGCAACCGGCGGGCCACCGACGCCAGGCGTTCCCGGACGTCAGCCGTGTCGACCACCGGATCCGGCAACGGCGAGATCTGCGTCCGCAGCGAGGCCACCGAGTGCCGTAGGTCGTCGTGCTCCCGACGCAGGAGGTCGATCCGGGGCGCCATGACCGGGTCGTCCGTGGCGATCTCGGACAGCAGGCTGTCCACCTCGGAGTGGCCGGTCGACTGCTCGTCCAGCGCGGCGGCGAGCTCATCGAGTGCAGTGACCACCGATGTGATCCACCGCTGCTCCCGCCCGGGCGTCGGAGCGCCCAGCGCGTCTTCGAGCTCGTGGAGCGCCCGCAGCGACGCATCGCGGCGGTCGCGCGCCTGGTCTGCCTGAGGCTGGAGCCGGTGCTCCTCCGCCACGTCGGAGTGCCCGTTCATGTCGGACCGCGCGTGCGCCGTCACGTCGAGCCGCCTCGATGTACGAGGCCTGGGGTCCGTTCCATGCTTCCCTCCGTGGGCCTGTCGATGAGGTCTTCGGTCGGTCATGTACCACGTTCCGGTCTTGCTCTCACCCCCTCCGCGGCGAAAACCCTTGTCCGGGGGACGGCTCCGGCGCGAGGCTCCGGCGAGACGAGGGGGTTCGCGGTGGGCTCAGTCCGTAGGTCCGCAGCGACAGCCACGGTGCTGGCCGGAGCGCTGGTCGTCGGCTCGCCCGTGGTGGTAGCAGCAGAGTCCTCGTCCAGCTGCCACGCGCACAAGGTCGCCACGGGCGACGGCCGGTGTCTGCCTGACCATGACCGGGACGGGCTCGCCGACCAGGCCGAGCGGAAGTCGCACGGCACGGACCCGAAGCGAGCAGATACCGACTCCGACGGGATCGAGGACGGACTAGAGAAGGTGCTCGGCGGGCCGTAGGGCGCGGGTAATATGTCTTGACAGGCATATAACCAGCGAGGCATAGTGGCGCCAATGCCGGATCTGCTCGAGGTGCTCGCCGAACCACACCGACGC
>CADCTF010000141.1 GCA_902805655.1 uncultured Acidimicrobiales bacterium | reverse complement strand
GAGAATGACGACGTCGGCGTCACGATGGCCGTCGAGCGCGGGGCGGTCGGTGATGGGACCGCCGTTCCGGAGCTCCATCTGCTGCCACCAGTGGGACAGGGCGGACTTGTTCATCGTCTTCCTTCTGCAGTACCGGTCGTGGCGAACGAGGTGGAGCTTCAGTGCTGCGTCGCCGCGGGACCCTGCGCCGCGCCGTCGTGGTCGTTCTTGTGCACACCCTGACAGTAGCGTCTGTTCCGATTACCGCAAGCGCTCGCTCGATATTTGTGCAGCCGACCAGCCGCCTCGGGATGTGAAGCCGCCACCTGCACTATCGGGCGCGTCCTTCCGCGAAGGGCAGCGCCCGACCGAGCAGCCCAGTCCCCATGCGTCGTCGGCACCCTGTCGACAGCCGAGCTCTCCCAACTCGCCAGGGCTCCGAGATCGCGCGTGGACGTTCTCGCCAGCGCTCAGGTCCTCGAACAGGATCCCGAGACCGTCCACGACAGTGCCCGAAGATCCATGATTGCCCAGCCCTCCTCCCCTGTCTCGTCGAAGGCCCTTACGGGGAACGGTCCCAGCACGCAACTGGGCGATGACGCCGTCAGATGAACTCGCGGAGTTGCAGCGTCGACCCGTCCGAGAAGCGGCCGAACCGGAACATGTGGGCTTCGACGCTGGTCGGCTGCTCGGCGATGATCTCCGCCGCCAGGCGCCCCGCGCCAGGACCGAGGGAGTATCCCTGTGCGCCGTGCCCGGTGTTGACGAACAGGCCGGGGACGCCGGGGACCTCGGACACCACGGACGTGTAGTCCGGAGTGGCGTCGATGATCCCGGCCCAGCGCTCCACAACCTCGGCGTCCCGCATCGCCGGGAACAGCTCCTGCACTGCCGCCAGGCCCCGATCGCCCGCCTTGACCATCGGCCGAGCGGTGAGCATCCGGACCCGCTCGAACTCGGTGACCTCGTCATTGCGCCATGTGCGCTTCGTGCGCAGCGAGGCGAGCAGGTCGCTGCCCACCTGCAGGCTCAGGAACCGCTCGGACGGGTTCTGGAGTGCGATCTTGAGGGCCGGCAGGAAGTGCGGCAGCACGCGGAAGCTGTCGAGGGTCACCGGGACGCCGTGCATGGTGACGCCGATCGAGTAGGACCCGTCGGCTTGCTCCCGCCAGGCGGCGCCACCACCGAAGCCTGAGCCGCGGAACGCCGTACCGCCCGTGACCCTCGTCAGGGACGAGGCGATGCTCTGCTGTGGGAGGTCGACGCCCAGATTGCCGAGGAACAGTCGCGACCAGGCGCCGCCGGCCACGACGACGCGCTTGGTGCGCACCTCACCCAGCTCTGTCACCACGCTGTGGATTGCGCCGCCGACGGTCTCGATGCCGCGCACGGCCACCGGGGCGAAAACCCTCACACCCTCCTTGCGCGCACCTTTCGTGATCAGAGGCACCGCATGGGTCGGCTCGGCGGACCCGTCACTGGGCTGGTGCAGCGCACCGATGAACTGAGGCCCGACGCTCGAGATCAGGTCCTCGAGCTCGTCACGACCCAGGACCCGCGCGTCGATGTCCCGGGGGAAGCGCTGGGTGGCCTCCCGCTGCCACGCGACCTGGGCGGCGAGCTCCTCCTCGTCCTCGATCAGGTGGAGGTTGCCGTCCCGGCGGACACCGACGTCGAAGCCGAAGCGGTGGGCGAACCCCATCCAGATGTCCTTCGCCAGCACGGCCAGCGGCAGCTTGTCCTGGTGCAGAGCATTGGTGTAGACCCAGCCGAAGTTCCGGCTCGACGCCTCGCCGCCCACGAAACCCTTCTCGAAGACCACCGTCCGCAGACCGAACTGGTTGAGGTACAGCGCGGTGCTGATCCCGGCGATGCCTGCTCCGATGACCACGACGTCGGTCTCGGCGGGAATCTCGGACAGCGGGTCGGTCTCGACGGGGATCGCTCGCGGGACCTCGGACTCGAGCAGCCACCGGCGTTGCGCGGCGAACGCCGCTCCAGCCAGGGCACCGGCAGCGGCTCCCGCAACGGCGGTCCTGCCGTGTGCCTTCACGGTGTTCCTCGACATGTGTGTGCTCCTCGACCGATCGGTACGTGCGGATTGACGCTGCTGGCCTGGTGGTCGATCGCGACCAGGAGTGGTTCGCCGGCGTACACCCGATCGGCGGCGAACCACTCTGAGCTGCTCTGACGTGCCGGAGGTCCTCCGGCGCGATGTCGTACGGGTCTCGGTCGAGGCCGACGAAGCCGGCGGACAGCCCAGGCGCTATCCGGCCGGCGACATCGCCGAGCCCCAGGCTGCGGCCGCGGTGACGGTGGAGGCCTTGACGGCCTCCCGCCAGCCGCTCGCCTGCTCCGGGACGAGGCTACCGGGGAACAGGCCTGCCGGGTCGGTCCGCGTCACGAGGCCGTGGATCCACCAGGGGTTAGCGCTGTCCGCGACCGGCCAGATATGGCCCGCCGCGAGCTGCGCGCCGGCGTCGGACAGCGATCGGTGCGGGTGCATGGCGTTCGTCAGCACGGGCGGGATGCAGCGCAGGACCTCGGTGGGGAAGACGCCCGGTGCCCAGAGGAACGGACAGAGCTCCGCCGCCAGCCCGAGCTCGGCGAACCGGGGCAGGTCGTCGTCGTGCACGAAGGCGGTCTGTGCGACGTTCACAGTCGTGGTCCGTGCGGCCGTTCGACCCGCGCCGCGCCGCGGCGCGGCG
>CADCTF010000140.1 GCA_902805655.1 uncultured Acidimicrobiales bacterium | reverse complement strand
TGCTGGCCATTGACGGCGTCGAGCCGCTGGGAACCGCACCCACGTTGCGGGAGTTCGCCATCCGCACTCCGGTGGCTCCCGAGGTCATCGTCGAGCGGCTGGCCGAGGAGGGGTTCCTGGCCGGGATCCCGTTGTCGGAGGAGTACGGCGGCGGCCTGCTGGTTGCGGTCACCGAGCGCCGCACCCGAGCAGAGATCGACCGGTACGTAGAGGCAATGGAAAAGGTGGTCCGATGAGCACGACCCGAGCAGCCGCAGGAGGCAAGGCCACCAGCGCCCCGCTGATGGGGCGCGACGAGGAACCCACCATCTTCGAGCTGTCCGTGCCGGGCCGGAGCGCTTGGTCGTTCCGCACCACCGACCTGCCCGAGTGGGATGCAGCTGACCTCGTCCCTGCCGCGCACCTCGCCGCTGACGACGAGCGAGTCGCGCTGGCCGAGGTGTCCGAGCGCGACCTGGTCGCCCACATCACCCGGCTGACGCACCGCCAGTACTCCGTCGACCTCGGCGCCTACCCGCTCGGTTCTTGCACCATGAAGTACAACCCGAAGCTGTGTGACGACGCGGCATCGCTGCCCGGCCTGACCAACGTGCATCCGGCCGCCCCGGCGGAGATGGTGCAAGGGTGGCTCGAGCTGCTCGTCGACCTGGGGGAGTCGCTGTGTCGGGTCACCGGCATGGACGCCATCACGCTGCAGCCGCCGGCCGGCGCTTCGGGCGAGCTCACCGGCTTGTTGTTGATGCGGGCATGGCACGAGTCGCGCGGCCGCCATCCCACCAAGGTGATCATCCCGGACTCGGCGCACGGCACCAATCCGGCGTCCGTCACCCTGGGGGGCTACGAGACCGTCACCGTGCCGTCCGACGCCCGCGGCTGCGTGGATGTGGCTGCCCTGCGGGAGCGTCTCGACGCCGACGTGGCCGGGATCATGCTCACCAACCCGAACACCCTCGGCCTCTTCGAGGAGGACATCGCCGAGATCGCGGCCGCCGTGCACGAGGTGGAGGGGCTGCTGTACTACGACGGCGCCAACCTCAACGCCATCCTCGGGGTCACCCGCCCGGGGGACATGGGCTTCGACATCGTGCACATGAACCTGCACAAGACCTTCGCCGTGCCCCATGGCGGGGGAGGGCCGGGTGCCGGACCGGTGGCGGTGGGCGCCCGCCTGGCGCCGTTCCTCCCCGGGCCCATCCCCACCGAGGTGTCCCCGGGAACCTTCGACTGGGTGACCCCGGCCCAGTCGATCGGCCGGGTGCACGGGTGGCACGGCAACTCCCTGGCCCTGGCCCGGGCCTGGAGCTACATCCTCGCCAACGGTGGTGACGGCCTGCGCCGTGTCGCCGAGGGAGCCGTGCTGAACGCCAACTGGCTGCGCCACCGCCTGCGCGACGTCTATGACATCCCGTACGACCGGCCCAACATGCACGAGTTCGTGGCCGCCACCACCGGCTTGAAGAAGGCCACCGGCATCAAGGCCCTCGACGTGGCCAAGCGGCTTCTCGAAGAGGGCTTCCACGCCCCGACCGTCTACTTCCCCCTGATCGTCGACGAGGCCCTGATGTTCGAGCCCACCGAGACCGAGAGCCTCCAGACGCTCGAGGCGCTGGGGGACGCTCTGGAGCTCATCGCGAGCGAGGCCCGCACCGCAGGCAACGCCGAGGCCGGCCGGGCCGCGCCCCGCACGGCCCCCGTGCGCCGGGTGGACGAAGCCCGCGCCGCCCGCCAGCTCATCCCCACGTGGGACGCCCGCCCCAGCCAGATGCCGCCCTTCGAGACCGGGGTCAGCCAGTCCGATCGGGACGCCCGACCGACCATCTGAGCCGGGGGAGTGCGGGCGGTCAGCCGCCGATGAGCACCGTGGGGCAGCCGGGGCCCGGGGCGATCGGCGCTCCGTGCGCACTCAGGTCGCCCACCCTCGCCGCCGGACGGTTGAGGATGAGCACCGTGGCGCTTCCCACGGCGATCATGTTCGGCGGCCCCACGCAGGGGATCACGTCCATGGCCACGGCCGCCGGGGCGCCGCCGATCAACACGGTCGTGCCGGTGCCGACGACGGGACCGCCGACGTGCGGCACCACACCGGTCACCAAGGCGCAGAGGGCGACGTCACCAGTGCGCAGGGCGGGTCCGGGCGGCATCCGCGTCAGTTCAGCAGGTCGGGCTGCTCGTGGACGATGCGGTCGTAGAGCGGCTGGAACGAGAACCAGCCCGCCACGTGCGAACCGACCTGGCCGCTGGTCAGCTTGGCCATCTCGTCGTCGATCTTGACCGGCTTGCCGGCTGCTTCCGCAAGGAGCTGCACCTGGCATGAGCGCTCCATGGTGATGAACCACCACACCGCTTCGTCCACGGAGTGACCGACGGTGAGGAGCCCGTGGTTGCGCAGGATCACGGCCTTGTTCTCGCCGAGGGCGTGGGCGATGCGCTTGCCCTCCTCGATGTCGAGCACGACGCCCGTGTAGTCGTCGAAGACGGCGTGATCCTCGTAGAAGGCGCACACGTCCTGGGTGATGGGATCGAGGTGGCGGCCGAACGTGGAGAACGCCCGTCCATAGGTGGAGTGCGAGTGCGCGGCCGCAACTGCGTCGGGCCGGGCCGCGTGCACCTGGGAGTGGATGGCGAAGGCGGCGCCGTTCACCGCTCGATCGCCCTCGACCACCATGCCGTCGTGGTTCACCTGGATGAGGTCGGACGCCC
>CADCTF010000139.1 GCA_902805655.1 uncultured Acidimicrobiales bacterium | reverse complement strand
GCAGCCGGACCACCCGGTCGGGCCCGGCGTTGGAGCGGCAGCAGCAGGCGGAGCCGACCTCGTTCGTCGGGCGGGCGCACGCCGTGGTCGAGATCGGTGCAGCACTCGGCACTCACCGCCTCGTCACGGTGACCGGGCCGGGTGGCGTCGGCAAGACACGGCTCGCCCTCCGGGCAGCGGCTCAGGCGTCGCACCGTCCTCGGCACCGGACGGCGATCGTGGAGCTGGCCCCGCTCCGCGACCAAGCGGGGCTGGGACAGGTGATCGCGACGGTGCTCGACGTGCAGCAGCGCCAGCACCGGTCGATCGACGAGACGGTCCTCGACTTCCTCGAGGACCGGGAGCTCCTGCTGGTCCTCGACAACTGCGAGCACGTGATCGACGCCGTTGCTGCGTTCGTCGAGCGCCTGCTGCTGCGATGTCCACAGGTCACGCTGCTGGCGACCAGCCGGGAGCCGCTCGGGCTCCCCGGTGAGTACGTCCACGTCCTCGCACCCCTGGTGTCACCCACGCCGGCGGAGAGCGACGTCGACCGCATCGCGGTCGCTCCCGCCGTCCAGCTCTTCGTCGACCGGGCCGCGAGCGCCTGCCCTGGCTTCGCGCTCGGACCAGGGAACGCTGCCGCGGTCGCCGAGATCTGCCGCCGCCTCGACGGGCTACCGCTCGCCCTCGAGCTGGCGGCTGCCCGCCTGCGGGTGCTCGGCCCCGCAGCCCTGGCTGACCGGCTCGACCAGCGGTTCCAGCTGCTCGGCACCAGGCGGCACGGCACCGACCCCCGGCAGCGCAACCTGCACGACCTCGTCGAGTGGTCGTACGACCTCCTCGACCGGAGGGAGCAGGAGGTGTTCGTCCAGCTCTCGGTGTTCGCTGGCACGTTCGAAATGGACGCCGCCGCCGAGGTGTGCCTCGTCGAAGGCGATGACGACATCCTGGACGTGCTCGTCGCCCTCGTCGAGAAGTCGATGGTGCAGCTGACGGACCCGGACAGCCCCCGCTACCAGCTGCTCGAGACGCTGCGCGAGTTCGGGCACCGGCGGCTGCAGGACGCCGGGACGCTGGCCGCGGTGCAGCGCCGCCACCTCCGGTGGTACGGGCAGGTCGCCCGCTGCGGCAGGGCCGGCCTCGACGGCCCGGACGAGGCGTCGTGGTCCGCTCGCCTGGATCTCGAGGTCGACAACTTCCGCGCCGCTCACGCGTTCGCCGTCAGCGAGGGGAACGCCGACGCCGCTTCCGCCCTCGTGGCGGACCTGCGCGAGCAGGCCTTCCGGCGCATCCGCTACGAGGTGTCGAGCTGGGCCGATGCAACGTTGGCCATCCTCGCCGACGACCACCCACTGCTCCCGGTGGTGCTCGGCGTGTCAGCCTACGGTCGCTGGGTTCGCGGCGACCTGGAGGCGGCCATCGAACGGGCCGAGCGGGCAGCGGCCCTGGAGGCCCTGGTCGACGGCGCCGACCCCAGTGGCGTGCCGGAGCGTGTGCTGGGCAACGCCTACTTCTACCTCGGCCGCACCGACCAGGCGCTGGAGTGGATGGACCGGATGGTCGCCGCTGCTCACCGCAGTCGCTCCCCGGCTCAGCTCGCCCATGCGACGTACATGCGCTCGGTCGCCCAGACGAGCGTCGGCGACAGCACCAGAGGAGCGGCGCTGGCCAATGAGGCGAAGGAAGCCAGCGAGCAGACCGGCTCGCTCACCGCAGTCGCCCAGGCGGCCTACGCACTCGGCCTGGCTCTCCAAGCAGCCCATCCGGCGGCCGCGATCGACCACCTACGGACGTCGGCCCGCCTCGCCGGGGCGGCCGGCAACCGCTGGCTCGAGGGCTTCGCCCTGACCGAGGTCCACTGGCTCGTCGCCCAGCAGGGTGACCCGCTCTCCGGCCTTCGCGGGTACGCCGACGTCATCGACGCCTGGTACCGGGGAGGTGACTGGGCGAACCAGTGGCTGTCCCTGCGCCACGTGTTCGGCATCCTCATCGAGCTCCGCGCCCACGAGCCAGCGGCGGTGGTCCACGGTGTGCTGGCGGCCACGGGCGCGGCCTACGCCCTCCCCTACGAGCCAGCCGATGCACGGCGCCTCTCTGCCGACGTCGTCGCCCTCCGAGAGCTCCTCGGCCCAGCCGAGTTCTCGGCCGCCACCCGAGTCGGAACCGCCATGTCCGACGGCGAGGCCGTCACGTACGTCCTCGACCAGATCGAGCAGCTGAGCGGCGCCGGCTCGCATCCGACCTCGGAGTGACGGCCTCCTCATGGACCCATCGGCACGGCAACCGTCGCACGTCGGCTGTTCAAGAGCCAGGCGCCCTCGGTCGTGCCCGTGACGGAGCAGAGGACGCCAGCCGAAACCGACCGGGGCGTGCGCGCCCACCGACCGCCCCTCGCGGCGGTTCCCCAGCCGCGTCCCAGGTGTGGGGGTTCTGCGCGCCGCCGTGCTGCAGCACGAGCTCCGGCTCGGACTCGCCCCACACCAGCGCGCTGAGCGCCCGCCCGTCACCGAGGTGCGTACTCATGCGGCGTACGGTCGGCGGGCGGTCGAACGGCAGCCGGCCTCCCGCGCGTTCTCCGGCAACCTCTTTACTGCGCCCACCTTCCAGGCCCCCAACGATGCGCCGCTCGGTTCGCCCTGACCCTGTCGGGGAGGCGGTGTTCGGTGCGCGCGTTCTGTTGCACGTCGCCGGACTCGAGCCGTCGATATGGAGCGCACGGCAACGGC
>CADCTF010000138.1 GCA_902805655.1 uncultured Acidimicrobiales bacterium | reverse complement strand
GGGCTGAACCGCTCGAGGCCCCTCGGGCGTCCGAGAGCATCGGCGTCAGCATCGGTGTAGCGCAATGGCGCCCGGATCAGACGGCTGAGGAGCTGGTCAATGAAGCCGACCGTGCGCTGCTCACCGCGAAGCAGGAACGGAGAGGCGGCGTGGTCGTCAGCGCCTGAGCCTCGGCTCGGGAGTCTCTACGATCTGCTCGTGACGTCGAGCCCCGACGGGCTGCGAGAGGCGCACCGCAGGACGGTGCGGGCGATGGTGCCCGCCGTGTGCCCCTCGGACGTCCTGACGCTCGATCTGGTCGACGACGTGTCCGACCTGGTCGACACCACGGTCGCCGCCTTCTCCCCACTCGTCCGTCGAGCCTTCACCGTGGCGCTCGTGGTCATCGAGGCGGCCGGGCTGCGGCACGGCGCCCCGTTCAGCCGCCTGCCGCCCCACAAGGCGACTGAGGTCGTCTCCCGATTGTCGAACGGGTCCGCGGCGCGCCGCCGCCTCGTTCGATCGGTGCGCGATCTCATCGTCGTGGCCTACTTCGACCAGCCGATCGTGAAGGAACGTCTCGGCTACCGGCCAGGCGACTGGACCGAGGTCACTGCGACACGCTGGCGGACGGAGTGGGGCGCCGAGGCCGAAGGTCATCGAGAGCTGCTTCGCACCCGCCTTCCCCGACCGGGGGCCGGCCGATGACCGGTCGGATCCACGACGCGTCCACCTTTCCCGGAGGGAGTCTCGAGTGCGACGTGGTGGTCGTCGGGTCGGGCGCTGGCGGCGCAGTGGCCGCCGCCGAGCTGGCCGAGTCGGGCTTCTCCGTCACCGTCATGGAGGAGGGACCCCACCGGCCCACCGAGTCGTTCACCGACGACGACCTGGCCATGGTGCGGGCCCTCTATCGAGACGGGGGAGTCACCTCCACGCTCGGTCGACCGCCGATCGCCTACAACGAGGGCAGATGCGTCGGCGGTTCGACAGTGGTCAACGGCGGCATGGCGTGGCGAACACCCGAGCGTGTGCTCGACCGATGGCGGCGCCACGACGACATGCCGGACATGACGGCTGCCACGTTGGAGCCGTGGTTCCAGCGGGTCGAGCGGCTGCTGTCCGTCGCCACCCAGGATGCGGGCTCCATCGGCCAGGACCAGCACCTGTTTCGGCGCGGCGCGGAGCGCTTGGGCTGGCGCGTGGTCGACAACCGGCGCGCGCAGGTCCACTGCGCCGGTTGCAATCGCTGTGTCTTCGGCTGTCCCACCGGCGCCAAGCAATCGACGCTCGTCTCCTACCTGCCGCGGGCCATGGCCTTCGGGGCCGAGGTGTACGCCGACTGCCGGGTGGACCGCATCACGTTCAAGGGCAAGAGGGCGATCGGCGTCCGCGGCAAGGTGCTCGGTGACCGCGGCCGGCCGAGCAAGGCGTTCGCCGTGGATGCGGCCGCCGTCGTGGTCGCCGCAGGAGCCATCCAGACGCCGGCGCTGCTGACCCGTTCCGGCTTCCGCTCGCCGTCTGGGCGCACCGGCCATGGCCTCACCGTCCACCCCGGCGCCCAGGTCACCGGCGTCTTCGACCGACCGGTGGAGGGGTGGAAAGGCGTGCACCAGGCGTACCAGGTGCGCGAGTTCGACGAGGACGGCGTGATCCTCGCGGCGGTGAACATTCCCCCCGCGCTCGTCGCCCGATCCCTTCCCTTCGACGGTGACCGCCTCGGCGGCGCCATGGACGACTACTCCGCCATGGTCACGGCCGGAGTGCTCGTGGAGGACACGTCGAGCGGTCGCGTCCGGACGGTGGGCGGATCGCCGGTTCCCATGTACCGGATCACCGACAGGGACACCGTCCGGATCACGACTGCGGTGCAGCACTTGGGCGAGCTGCTCTTCGCGGCCGGGGCACGCCACGTCTACCTGCCGTTTCCGACGCCTGATGGCGGCGTGGCCGACGTGGATGCCTTGCGCCGGCTCCCGCTGCCTCGGCCTGTGGACCTGGAGCTCTTGACCGTGCACCTCATGGGGACGGCGGCCATGGGCGGCGACCCGACCCGTCACGTCTGCGACCCACGCGGTCGGGTGTGGGACGCCGCCTCGCTCTACGTCGCCGACGCCAGCGTGTTCCCGTCGCCGGTGGGCGTGAACCCGATGGAGACGATCATGGCCCTCAGCAGCTGCACCGCATCCGCCGTGGCGGAGGACTTGGGAGGTCCGCGTTGAGCCATCCTGCGTCGGTCCCCTCGTCCTCCATGGCGGCCGTCGCTGACCTGCCGGCGGAGGAGCTGCTGCGCCGGATGCGACGAGGTCGAGGTCCCGAGCCCTCTCTGCTCGCCGGCTGGGAGTACCTCGGACTCAACACCGCGCCGTGGTTGAGGAGGGTCGGTGCAGACCGCTTCGTGAAGGGCTTCGCCGATGGCTACGGCTACAACCGGCGCGTGCCAGGGCGCTCGCGCAGGGAAGAGGTCACCGCAACCTAAGCGCAGCACAGAGCGCACCCTCAACCGGTTTCCGAGTGGTCACGGAGGGAGGCTCAGCAGATACAGCCCTGTCAGCTGACGTGCCGGGTGTTCCGACGGAGGAGCCGCGCACCTGCGGTAGGACTGTCCCCTGAGCCCGGCAGTCGGACAGCGGGATGCCCGCCCCGGACGCGTAGGAACCGCTTTGGTCGGGTGCGTGGCCGTCGCGGGGCCGCCTGGTCCGCGATCCTTGACCATGGAGCTGGTGATCCTCTGCGGACTTCAGGCCTCGGGGAAGT
>CADCTF010000137.1 GCA_902805655.1 uncultured Acidimicrobiales bacterium | reverse complement strand
CTGCCACCGACCGGGCCGGCCGCCGTCCAACGCGACTGGGACGGCACGCCGATGCCCACCGACATGATGAACGACGAAACCTGTCGGGTCCTCGCTCGAGTCCTGGCCGAGCGGAATCAGGGCGTCATGCAGATGACACTCACGACCCAGGACGTACGGCACGACATGGCGCACCTCGAGGAGCTCGCCGCGATCTCCGGCCGGCCGCTGCTCCACAACGTGGTGCAGGCGTTCGAGGACCGGCCCCACGTCCATCGCCGGGCAATCGAGTGGCTTGAGCGCTGCCGCGAGCGGGGGATCCCGGTCTACGGGCAGGGCCTGACCACCGACGCCGGGTTCACCTTCACGCTCGAGGACTGGAATCTCTACGACGACTCCGACGCGTGGATGGAGGCGACGACGGGCTCGACCGAGGAGCGGCTGGCGAAGCTGGCCGACCCCGCCCGACGCCGAGCCCTGAAGGACAACCTGCCGAGCGTGGCCACGGCGCCGCTCGAGACGGTCACCGTGCTCGCGCCGCGGACCGCCGAGACCGAGCCCTTCGGGCAGATGTCGGTGGGGCAGGTGGCGGAGCTGACCGGGAAGCACCCCGTCGACGCCATGCTCGACATCGCCGTGGCCGACCAGCTGGCGACCCTCTTCTTCGTCGCGCCACCCCAAGGCGACTCCGGGCTCCTGAAGGAGCTCGTGCAGTACCCGTACATGCTGTTGGGAGTGTCCGACGGTGGCGCCCACACGAAGTTCCTGACCGCCGGTCGGTATCCCACCGAGACGCTGGCTCAGCAGGTGCGGGACAACGGGTGGATCACCTACGAGGACGCCCACCGGCGCCTCTCCGGATTGCCCGCCCAGCTGGCCGGTTTTGGGGATCGCGGCACGTTACGGACCGGCGGGCCGGCCGACGTGGTCGTGTACGACCCGCAGGGTCTTGGGGTCGCCCCCAGCGAGGTCGTGCACGACCTGCCGGCTGGTGAGTGGCGCCGGATCCAGCGGGCCCACGGCTACCGCTCGATACTCGTCAACGGCCAGGTGACCATCGAGGAGGACCACGAGACCGGCGCGCATCCCGGGCGGCTCCTGCGTCACGGCGCCGGCTGAGCCGGACACCCCCGCCCACCATGGCTCGACACGCCCCGCGCGCTGTCGGCGCCGCCTCTCGGCGAAGACGCGCGAGGGCCGTGACGCGCAAGCGGTCGTCTCTCAAGTGGTGGCGAACTCTTGCGCCCTAGCGTGTGGCGGATCGTCTCGAGGAGGAGGCCCAGCGATGACGACGGCCACAGCTCGACGACGCAGGCACGACCGTCATCCGTGACGAGTGTTCGGGTCCTGGAGCCGACCCGGCCGGCCAGCTCTTCGTGCTGCTCGCCGCCACCGATCGACGTCGTCGGTCTCACATGTAAAGGGGCTCTTCGCGTTGAAGTAGGGAGGAGCGTTCGGGGAGACGACAGGCACCCCGCACAATGCCGGTACGCAACCCAGACCGCCCAGCGTGACCGATGCGGTGCTACCCGAAGAGGGCGGGCAGGGGCGCCTTGCCCATGTGGATCTCGACGGCGGCGAGAAGCTCGATGGTGAGAAGCGCAGCAACCTCGGCGCACAGCACCGCAGCGGGATCTACTCCGGGGCTCCCATCCACGAGCGGGGCGGCGTGTGCATGAGCCAGCTCGTCGGCGAGTCCTTCACGACTCGAGGCAAGGTCATCGGCGAGGCCGGGAGCCATCCTTGTCGCCTCCAAGGCGCACTGGCGCCGGAGCTCACTAGCCACCCTGGACCCGTCCGTTGCTCGTGCCTCCACCAAGTCGCCGACGCTCGCCGGCCGCAGGCCCCAAGATCCGAGGTGTTCCTCCTGGCCGCTCATGGCATCCGATAGCGCAGTGAGAGGGGCCCCGGACCGTGCCCGATCACCGAGCGAGCCCTCCGGCAAGCCCGACGCGGTGGCTGGCATGACCATGTCAGAGGCGGTTCGCATCACCTGAGCAATGAGGCCGGGACCGAGCGTGGCGATCCGGGCCGTCGCAGCGCGCTGAGCCCCTTCGGCCACCACCGCGCCAGCGGCTCGCTGATCGTTGACCACACCGCACCTCCGTACCTCGGTCCGATGCAACCCGGACACTCCACCTATGTCTCGGCGCGGATCCGTCACCCCTGAAGCCCTACCTACCGAAGCGTTTCGAGAGGTAACGCCTCACCGCTGGGCGGTCGCTCGCGCCACGCAAGGCTTGATGACGACGACAAAAGGTGGACAGGCCCGAGATCCCGCTTCCACACACTTTCACCCTCCGGTGAGGGAGTCCCGCACCTGGTCCCGCGCCCGGTCCCGATGGCGCTCCTGATCGTCGTTCCCGGACGCCCGTGCTCTCGGGCGGGGTCGACGGGCCTAGTGCTTTGTGCTGTCCATCGACAAGCTCGATGCTGATGCTGACCCTGCGGCGTACTACCTCGAGGCACTGGCGGGGGGCGCGGAGGACTACTACCTCACCGCTGACGAGGCGCCGGGGCGCTGGGTCGGGCAGGCAGCGTCGCTGCTCGGTCTCGCCGGGCAGGTCGAGCCCGACGACCTGCGGACGGTGCTACGGGGCGACGACCCTCGCACCGGGCAGCACCTCGGGACCGAGCGGACGGTCGCCGGCTTCGACCTCACCCTCTCGGCCCCCAAGTCCGTGTCCGTGCTGTGGGGACTCGGCAACCGACAGGTAGCTGGCGCGGTCGTCGCTGCCCACGACGAGGCGGTCGACGCGGCACTCGCCTACCT
>CADCTF010000136.1 GCA_902805655.1 uncultured Acidimicrobiales bacterium | reverse complement strand
ACCACACCCCCGCCGCACGACCGGAGCGGCCGGGCGCCCCGGCGCACTGAGCCGGACCGACGGCAGGGTGGGCCGCTGTGGGTGGCAGCCCCTACGCTGGGGCCATGGACTACCGCGTCGCAGATCTGACCCTGGCCGACTTCGGCCGCCTCGAGATCAAGCTCGCCGAGCACGAGATGCCGGGTCTGATGGCCATGCGCGAGCAGTTCGGGGAGTCGAAGCCGCTGGCCGGCGCCCGGATCGCCGGCTCGCTGCACATGACCACCCAGACCGCGGTGCTGATCGAGACCCTGGTCGCCCTGGGGGCCGAGGTGCGCTGGGCCAGCTGCAACATCTTCTCCACCCAGGACCAGGCCGCTGCGGCCGCGGTGGTCGGCGACGGCACCCCGGACGCCCCGGCCGGCGTGCCGGTCTTCGCCTGGAAGGGCGAGTCCCTCGAGGAGTACTGGGACCAGACGCTGGAGATCCTGCGCTGGCCCGACGGCCAGCTGGCCAACATGATCCTCGACGACGGCGGCGACGCCACCCTGCTGGTGCACCGGGCGGTCGAGGCGGTGAAGACCGGGCAGGTGCCCGAGGCGCAGGACGACGACCCCGAGGAGCTGCACGTCATCATCGCGCTGATCAAGCGGAGCCTCGAGGAGGGCGTCGACTGGCTGGCGATCGGCAACGCCATCCAGGGCGTCACCGAGGAGACCACCACCGGCGTGCACCGGCTCTACGACATGTTCCGCGGCGACCAGCTGCTCTTCCCGGCCATCAACGTCAACGACTCGGTGACCAAGTCGAAGTTCGACAACAAGTACGGCACCCGGCACTCGCTGGTCGACGGGCTGAACCGGGCCACCGACGTGCTGATCGGCGGCAAGACGGTCGTGGTCTGCGGCTACGGCGACGTCGGCAAGGGCTGCGCCGAGGCGCTGCGCGGCCAGGGCGCCCGCGTCATCGTCACGGAGGTGGATCCGATCTGCGCCCTGCAGGCGGCCATGGACGGGTTCCAGGTCACCACGCTCGAGGAGGCCCTGCCGATCGTCGACATCTTCGTCACCGCGACCGGCTGCCTCGGCGTGATCACCGCTGACCAGATGAGCCGGATGAAGACCCAAGCCATCGTGGCCAACATCGGGCACTTCGACAACGAGATCGACATGGCGGGCCTGGCCAAGCGCCCCGACACCAGCCGGGTGCGGATCAAGCCGCAGGTCGACCAGTGGGTCTTCGACGCCGGCACCGAGGACGAGCGCTCGGTGATCGTGCTCAGCGAGGGCCGGCTGATGAACCTCGGCAACGCCACCGGCCACCCCAGCTTCGTGATGAGCAACTCCTTCACCAACCAGGTGCTGGCGCAGATCGAGCTGTTCACCAAGCCCGAGGAGTACCCGGTCGGGGTCTACACGCTGCCCAAGCACCTCGACGAGGCGGTGGCCCGGCTGCACCTCGACGCGCTCGGGGTCAAGCTCACCGAGCTGACCGACAAGCAGGCCGACTACCTCGGCGTGCCGACGACGGGCCCGTTCAAGTCCGACCACTACCGCTACTGAGCTAGGCCCGCAGGTCCCGGACGGGGCCGGACGTCGTCGTCCGGCTCCTGTCCTCGTCTGTGCCCGCCGAGCAGCTGATTCCGTCGGTCGAAGCTTCGCTGGTAATCAGTACCGAAAATGACCCGAACGTCGACGCGGCGAGCGTTGATCGGACTGTCTGTGGTCCGCCGTCCCAGGCGACCCGGACCTCGTGACGTCGGTCGGAACCTCGCCGAAGCTGTGCCCGTTGTCGCTGGCCGGAACGAGGGCGCAGCTCGTGTCGACGCCCGGCCAAGAACGACCGCCACGAGCGGATCGTTCCTCCCGAATCCGGCCGGGTCGCCAACTCTACCGTCGACGACAGGACGCGCCGCAGGCGTTAGTCAGGGTCGGCGGGCACGCCCACGTCGTCGGCAGGCGCCGGGTGCGTCGTCTCGCCGTGGTGGCCGTCGTCGCTGATCGGTGGGGCGCCCCGGGCCTGGTCCGCCTCGCCAGCGTCCGGAACGTCCACCCCGAGTTGCTTGTCGGGCTGTCCGGCGTCGCCGGCCTGCGTCTCAGGCTTTCCTGCGGTCATCGCCACGAACCTCCCTGCGGCCACCTCGCCGCCCTCGCTATTGTGCGTGCTGACACTATCGCCGCCGGAGCCCGGAGACAACGCGGCGCCTTTGGCACTGTCGCCGCGGCACCGTCAGGACGTCGCCGGCCGCCGACGCAGCGTGCAAGCCGCTCGCCCCTCGCAGGGTCAGAACGGATACGGGACGAGGCCCCACGCTGCGGCCCCGTACCAGACGCTGAAGGCGAGCGTGGCGACGCCGCAGATGAGCCCGACGTCGGCCACCGCGACCCTGGTCGTACCCTTGGCCAGCGTCAATCCGAACCCGGTCGAGAGCAGCGTCATCGCGACGGCCGTGCAGACGGCCAGCACGACCAGCGCGACGACGGCGGTCGCGTCGGAGGGTGCGGACGCCACGAGCAGGATGCCGACGCCCGCGCTGCCACCGAGCCCGTGCATCAGGCCAATGCCGAACGCGCCGCGGCGGCTCCGGATCCGGTGAACGTGAACGTGACGCTCCGTATGCCGGTGGGTGTGCAGGTGCACGTGGCGGACGCCGTCGTGCTCGTGGGCGTGCACGTGCAGTCGATCGCGGCTGCGAAGGAGCAGCCGGACGGCCAGGTAGGCGATGACCACGGCGACCGCCGCCTCGGCGAGCCGCTCGACCACGTCTGGAAGGTACTCGTCGATGAGCAGCACCGGGAGAC
>CADCTF010000135.1 GCA_902805655.1 uncultured Acidimicrobiales bacterium | reverse complement strand
GAGGTGCACAAGGCCACCGTCGCCCGCAACGTGCTGAAGCAGTACCGGCCGCACGACCACCCGTACTTCCCGACCGAGTTCTACCCGCACAAGCGGGAGCGGGCCCGGGAGAAGTTCGAGCAGACGCTGTTCAAGGAGAAGCCGGAGTACCGCGAGCTCGCCGACCAGTACGCCAAGTACCTGTCCGGTCGCCGGTAGGCGGGGCGCCCCGGGGCCGGGCGGCGCCCCGCCGTCCGGCCGTCAGCCGTGGGGCGTGACGAGCGCCTTGTCGCCGGTGGCGATCCTGCCGTAGCGCCTGACCTGGTCGGGGTCGACCGCATCGGCCAGGGACAGCCGCTGGCCGTAGGAGCTGGCGAAGGTGGTGGTGATCTCGTCGGCGACCCGTCGGCGGAGCCGGTCGGCGCCTTCGCTGCCGAGCGCCGACAGGAACGGCGTGAGGAGCCAGCCCCCCACCGACCAGCTCATGCCGAAGTCACGACGGAGCACCGTCGGCCCCCGATCGAGCCCGCCGTAGATGTAGACCTGCTTCGACGTGCCGGAGCCGTAGCGGCTGAACTCACCGGCCGACTCCGACGCCACCTTCTCCATCCGGGACAGCAGGGTCCCGGCGAGCTCGCCACCACCGATGGCATCGAAGGCGATGGTGGCGCCGGTGGCGCGGAGGGCGTCCGTGAGGTCGTCGAGGAACGACGCCGCGCTCGAGTCGCAGACGTGCTCCGCCCCTTGGCCCCGCAGCAGCTCGACCTGCTGCGGCGAGCGCACGATGTTGACGAGGTCGACCCCGTCAGCCCGGCAGAGGCGGATCAGCATCTGCCCCAGGTTCGAGGCGCCGACGGTGTGGACCAGTGCGGTGTGGCCCTCGGAGCGCATCGTCTCCACCATGCCGAGCGCCGTGAGCGGGTTGACGAACGCCGCCGCCGCATCCACCGGATCAGTCCCCTCCGGCATGACGAGGCACGAGGACGCCGGCAGCGTGCGGTACTCGGCATAGGCGTTGCCGGACAGGAAGCCGACGACCTTGCCCAGCAGCGCCTGCGCCTCCTCCGAGCTGCCGGCCGCCACGACCGTCCCGCCGCCCTCGTTGCCGGCCGGCATCGCCTTGCCGAGCCGGCCGGCCTGGTTGGCGACCGCCGCCCCGGACACGGGGACCCGCACCGCGGGGAGCCCGTCGAGCTCGGCCGCCGTCGCCGCCGCCACGCCGCCGGCGGCGAAGAGCATGCCGAGGTCCGACGGGTTGATCGGTGCTGCGTCGATCCTGACCGTCACCTCCTCGGGCCCCGGTGGCGCGACGTCGGCGCGGTGCAGCGCCACGGTCACCGTCCCGTCGTCGCCGAGCGTCGATCGGAGCTCGAGGGTCTCCTCGGGGATGGCGTGCGAGTCGTTGGTCAAGGTGTGCGTCCTTCCAGGTCAGCGGAGCTCCGCCGTGCCCGCAGCGTAGGTGGCGCGACCGGCGTGCCCCGCTGCTCGGCGATGGGGGTCGGCACGGGCCGTGCCGGGCTGCGTGCGCCGGCCGCACCTGCGGCCTCTCCCCGCCTGGGGGCTGGCTGCGCCGCTCCGCACCGCCGTCACGAGGGACAGGCAGCCGGTGTCAGACCACCCCTGTTGCCCGCAGGTCGGCGACGGCGGTTGCGTCGTAGCCGAGCTCGGCGAGGATCTCGTCGGTGTGCTCGCCGAGCTCGGGCGGCCGCCTGGTGATCGTGCCGGGCGACCCCGACAGCGCCACCGGGAACCGTGCGAGCGGCACGGGCACCGTCGCCGTCGGGTACTCGACGGCCTCGAAGACGCCGATCTGCGCGACGTGCGGGAGGTCGAGCGCCTCCTGCGGCGTCAGCACCGGGCCACCGGGGATCCTGGCCTCCTCCATCGCCCGCAGGCACTCCTCCGTCGTGCGGTCGGCGCACCACGCCCCCATGTAGGCCGAGAGCGCCTCGCCGTGCTCTCCCCGGGAGAGGTCGTCCTTGAACCGCACGTCGTCGACGAGATCGGGGCGCCCGACCATCCGCGCCCAGTGCCGGAACTGCGACGGCCCGATCACCGAGCACATCACCCAGCCGTCGCGCGTGCGGAAGAGGTCGGCGGGCCCGGCGGTCTGCGAGCGGTTGTGCGTCGACGTGCGGTCGACGGCGAGCACCGCCTGCTCGATCAGCGTGAGGCTGTTCCAGGTGAGCGCCGTGCGCAGGAGCGCCGCCTCGATGAGCTGGCCCTCCCCCGTCCGGTCACGGTGGCGGAGGGCGACGAGCGTGGCCAGCGCGCCGAGCGTCGCGGTCGAGAAGTCGACGTAGGGCAGCGACGCCCGTGACGGTGAGCCCTCGGGGCCGGTGAGGTGCATGTGGCCGGAGGCGGCCTGCGCCAGCCCGTCGAAGCCGACCCTCCTGCTCCACTCGCCGCCCGATCCGAAGGCGGTCGTCGTCACCGTGATGATGTCGGCCTTGACGGCACGGGACGTCTCGTGGTCGAGGCCCATGGTGCGCAGCGTGTCGGGCGGCAGGTTGGCGATGACGACGTCGGCCGTGGCCACGAGCCGGGCGACGACCTCCCGGCCAGCCACGGTCGTGGGGTCGAGCGTGAGGTCGCGCTTGCCCCGGTTGCACTGCAGGAACATCGAGCCGACACCGTCGGGGGTGACCGGGGTGACCCACCGGTCCTCTCCCCCCTCACGACGCTCGACCCGGATGACGTCGGCTCCGAGGTCGGCCAGCAGCGCGCCGCAGTACGGCCCCGCGATGTACCTGCCGAAGTCGAGCACCCGGTCGCCGTCGAGCACCGCCACCGATCACCTCCCGCTC
>CADCTF010000134.1 GCA_902805655.1 uncultured Acidimicrobiales bacterium | reverse complement strand
ACCGATCCGACCAATCGTGACCGGGTGATGCAGCACCTGGTGGCCAGCGAGGTGGCCCGGCTCACCAACATCCGCTCGGCCCAGACGCGCAAGCAGGGCACGCCGGGGCCGGACGGGTCGCTCGGCAAGCTGGCCTTCGCCGACCTCAACAAGAAGGGCACCGAGCTGGCCACCGACCTCATGGGCATGGAGGGGCAGCTCTACGCCAGCTACGACCTGGTCGACCGCCCGGGCATGGACCGTCCGGCCGAAGCGCCGCCGAGCCGTGACGACCTCCTGCGCCGCTCGTTCCTGCGGTCACGGGCCAACTCCATCGAGGGCGGCACGTCCGAGGTCATGCGCAACATCCTCGGCGAGCGGGTGCTCGGCTTGCCGGGTGACATCCGCAACGACAAGGACCGCCCGTGGATCGAGGTCCCTCGCTAGCTCGATCGGCGCCGTGCCGAGCTCGCCGCTGACGGTTCAGCGGTTGAGCTCGTGCATGGCCGGCAGCACCTCGGCCACGAACCGCTGGTTGGCCTTGGACGCCTCGGCGCGGTCGGCACCGGCACCGCCGCCGATCACGACGATGCGCTCGATGCCCAGGTCGACCAGGGAGCGCAGCCGGGACACGCAGTGCTCCGCCGGCCCGAACACGCCGAAGCCATCGGCGAAGTCCGAGGTCAGCACGGCCGCCTGAGGCGAGCCACCCTGCGTGTGGGCGTTCATGTCGTAGGCGTCGTGCAGGCGGCTGAGCACACCTCGCTCGCTGTCGCTCACCGGTCCGTTGATCTGCCCCTGCATCACGGAGAAGCGGGCGAACGAAGCCAGCCCGCCCTCGCCCAGGCGGTACGCGACCTCGGGGTCGTCGTGGGCCACGCAGTTGACGTAGACGCCGAAGGAGATGCCGTCGGGGTCGAGCCCGGCGGCCTGGCGAGCAGCGCGAGCGGTGTCCATGGCCCAGGCCACCCGCTCCGGCTTGGCCCCGACCGCGAACGTGATGCGATCGCCGAGGACCGCACCGAGCGCGATGACCTTCGGTCCGGTGGCGGCCACGTCGACGGGCACCTTCGGCACGGTCGGGCGCAGCCACTGCAGCCGGCTGGTGGCGGGCTGGCCGGCCAGGCCGAGGCGGTCGATGTCCGACGAGTCGAGGGCGACGTCGTCGCCGCGCAGGTAGCCCTGGACGTGCTCCAGGAAGCGCCGGAACGTCGGCACGGGCGCCGGGCTCAGGCCGAGGTGGGCGAGAGCGGAGTCGCCCCGGCCGATGCCCAGCACGGCGCGGCCGTCGGACTCGGCCTGCACGGTGGCGATGGCGGAGGCGGTGACGGCGGGGTGGCGGGTCCACGGGTTGGTCACCCCGGTGCCCAGCTGCAGCTTCGACGTCGCCTTGGCGGCCAGGGCCAGGCCGATGAAGCAGTCGCCCACGAGGTTCTGCGAATCGACCATGAGGGCGCCGTCCCACCCCCTCGCCTCGGCCCGCTCGGCGAAGGCCGTGCCGGCACGCGGCGTTCCGGAGCCCAGGGTCCACATCTCCACGGGTGACATGGGCGGCACCGTAGCGGCCGAAGTGTGCCGGGCGTCGACCGATGACGAGTGCCCTTATGAGCTGCCGCTGAGGCCGTAGGAGCGGTACGTCGCCTCACCGGTGCGGACGTACAGGCTCATGGTGCACACGGATGATCCGACCGGAAGGATCGGGCCTTCTATGGGTCGGCGCGTGAGCGTGTGCCCGACCGTCTGCCACGTGCGGCCGGCCGCCACGTCGTCTCGGGTGGTGCCTCGGCTGCGGCCCATGCATCGTCGAAGTGGCCGACGGCTTCAGGTGACTTCCACGGCGACATTCTCGCAGTGTGTCAGGAAACACCGTTACCCTGACATCAAGAGGAATTCCTTCTTTGCTCGGGGGCTCGAATGCAAGTGGTTGCAGCCGTGGATGTCGGAATGGTCATCGCCGCGCTCGTCGTTCTCGTCTTCGTCGGGAGCCTGGTGTTCAACATCGTCGACAAGCGTCGGAATGGGCGCCGCACCTCAGCCGCCTCGAACAGGGCGTTCGAGGGGACCAACTCCGCCGGGCAGGACGAGGCGTCCCGCGACTTCGGGCACGGCAGCGGCACGTATCCCGGCCCTTTCAGCTGACGCGAACCCTGGCAGGCCGGCTGCTCTTTGCGCCGCGCCTCCGGCTACTTCTTCTTGACGGGCAGCGAGGCTGCGTACGACATCCCGAGGTCGACCCACGTCGCCAGCTGGCGCTCGGTGCGCAGCGCGTCGGGCTCGACGTGAAGCCAACCCCGCATCGGTCGGCCTCGCATCACCATGCGCTCGGCCGATCCTGCGGCCACCAGCTCGTCGGCTGTCGCCGGGTCGGCCCGCACGAGCAACCCGCCCTGGCCGCTGGCAGCAACTGCCATGTTGCCGCCGACGAGGAAGGCCACGCCGCCGAACATCTTCTGCTCGGTCAGGTCCGGCCCGCCGGCCACCAGATCCCGGATGCGGGTCGCGAGCCCTTCGTCGGCAGCCATCGTGCCTCGTCGCCGATCAGGGCTGCCGCCCGAGCCAGGCCATGAGCCGCTCGGTGTCGGAGCCGGACTGGATGTTGACGGCCGGGCCGAACGGCCGTCCCTCGCCGCGGAGGTGCTCGCCGACGTCCTTCGACGCCTGCCACGCAGCTTCGTAGAGCTGGGGATCGAGCTCGGTGGGCTGGCCGGTGGCCTTGGCCAGGTCCCACCCGTGAACGATGGCCTCGACGGTGTGGATCCTCAGCGCGTACGCACCGGGGACATCGCCGATGGGGAGGCGCACGGTGCGCTCCAGCACCGCCGGATCCCTCCAGGCGGCGCCGACGGCATCGGCCGACTCGCGAAACGGGGCGAGCACGCCGTCCCGCTCGACGTCTGCCGTCGGTGCCGGCCGGGCTGGTACGCCGTTGGCAATGGCCGTGAACCGATGGTTCCCCTCCATCACGTGGTCGAGCAGTGCCCGCACGTCGAAGTCGGCACATGGCGTCGGCAACCCGAGCTGGGAGAGCTCCACGTTGGCCACGATGCTCACCGCCGCCTCGAGGGCTCGGTCGTGCAGCGTCACAGGGTCCGTCACCGGGGTCTCGAACGGGCCGTGGTCCGGGCCGGGGTCGCCGCCTCTGCTGCGCACGTCCAGGCGCTCGAGGTAGTGCGCCCAGCCATGGCCGTGCTGATCGCCGGCGCCGTCGGGCAGACCTCGATGGATCAGCTGCAGCCGGGTCTTGCCGCCTTCCGGTTGCAGGTTGATCTCGACGGTGGTCGAGCCGGGGGGAACGACCTGGTCCTCTTCCGCCCACCCGAACGTGAACACCACCTTCTCCGTGGGCACCACCTCGACGTAGGTGCCGGCCGAGGGGAACCGACCGGCCACCAGCACGCGATACGCGCCGCCTGGCCGCGGGTCGAGGTCGGCCACGGTGCCCATCCATTCGACGTGCTTCGTCGGATCGACGAGGAACGGCCAGATCGTCTCCGGTGTGGCGTCGATCACGATCTCACGCACCAGCTCATCCATCAGCCGCATCCTTCTCTCGTTGAGCCGCTTCGGCGGCGTCGCGCAGTCGTTCCAAGCCGCTCGTCCAGTAGTCGTCGAGGAACCGGCGGAGCTGCCTCATCTCGCTCCGATCCGCCCGATACAGCCGGCGGGTGCCGTCCCGGCGCTCGCTCACCAGCCCGGCGGCCTTCAGCACCCCCAGGTGCTGGGACACGGCCGACCGCGTGACCTCCGAGAAGTGGTCGGCGATGGCCGTGGCCGGCAGCTCGGCTGACCACACCAGGCGCAGGATCTCCCGCCGCCGGGGCTCGGCCAACGCCTTCAGGGCTGCATCCACGTGAGCGAGCGTAAGCGACGGCTTGCGTAAGTGTCAACTGAACTTGTGCGTCGGTCGCTGTAGAGCTGCATCCGTGGTCTGAGCCCGCCACGTAGCGGTGCACGCCGGCGTAGCGTTCCGGCCGGGTCACTGGCGGGTCGACCCCCAAGCACGTCCGTCGCTCCAGACCTCGGTGGCGCCAGTGGGCGCTGGCTCCCTGCGCGGTGACCTGGTGGCCGAGTGCCACCGCCGGTCGGTCGACCGGCTACGGGCGTCGGGTGGACGGCGCGGTGGCGAGGGCGTCCCAGTTGCGGATCGGACGGACGGTGGCGCTCTGGCCGTTCTCACGCCGGACGAGCCCAAGCCTCGAGCCCCACGGAGGACTCGCCTCTCAGCTCGAGCACGCGCCACCGGCGACCTCCGGGCGCGCTTCGACCGCCCCAGAGGGCGGCCAAAGCCAACTTCGGTGAGCTCGGTGGCGGAGGGGGTGGGATTTGAACCCACGGTGACTTGCGCCACAACGGTTTTCGAGACCGTCCGATTCGGCCGCTCTCGCACCCCTCCAGAGCGCTCAGATGGTACCTGACCGTCCCCGACGTTCCCGGAAGAAGGCCCGGAGCAGGTCTCCAGACTCCTCGGCGAGCACGCCACCGGTCACCGGCACCCGGTGGTTGAGCCGGGGGTCGGCACACAGGTTCATCAACGAGCCGCACGCCCCGGCCTTGGGATCCGTCGCTCCGTAGACGAGGCGGCCGACCCGCCCGGCCACCAAGGCGCCGGCGCACATGGGGCAGGGCTCGAGCGTCACCACCAGGGTCAGGTCCCCGAGGCGCCACCCGGCCCGCTGCCGAGCCGCGTCCTGCAGCACGAGCACCTCGGCGTGGGCGGTGGGGTCGCCCCGCAGCTCGCGTTCGTTGTGGCGCCGGGCGACGACCGCCCCGGCGGCATCGACCATGACCGCCCCGATGGGCACGTCGCCGTGGGCGAGGGCGGCGCGCGCCTCCGCGAGGGCCAGGCCCATGAGGTCCTCGTCGCTCGTCACCCCCGCAGCCGCTCCCACACGGCGATGCCGGCGGCTCGGGTGAGCACCCGCGCCGCAGCCACGTGCGCCCGCAGTGGAAGGTCCGGCCGGCCGCGCTCCACCACCAGCGGAGCCGGTTGGTAGCGCTCCACGGCCGCGCTCAGCGCCAGCTCGACGTGCTGCGGGGACAGCCCCCGACCGTCGTGGCCGGTCAACCCACCGTCGCGCATCCACTCGAGGGTCGACCGGTACCCCAGGTCGAAGTCCCGCCGCCGGAGCGGCTCGTGCAGGAAGCCCCCGAAGCGGGAGAGGAACTCGCCCGCCAGCAGGTCCTCCACCCGGACGTCGCCGGTCAGCAGCCGTTCAGGCGTGATCTCCGTGACCGACACCACCGACTTCCCGGCCAGCCCGGTGGTGGCCTGGAGCACCTCGACGAGCAGCTCCTCCAACGACAGCTCGGCGGTGTCTGCCTCGCGCGCCGGTCGCCCCGAGACGGCGCGAATGGTGGAGCGGTCGGCCTCGATGCTGTCGAGCACCCCTTGCAGGGCGTGTCGCCACCGGTCGGCGTCCTCACCGCTCAGCCGGCCGAGCTCCGCGGCGAGGGCGTTGTGGAGGCGGTTCGCCCACACCAGGCGGCTGTTGGTCCGTTGCATGGTGAAGACGTCGGCGAACAGCGTCTGGGTGGTGTGGAGCTGGTAGGCGCGCGCGAGGGTCTTCAGCCAGGCCGGCCGTGATCGCCCGGCCCACGGGCTGTCGTCGGTCGGCCCTGCCGCCGTCGGATGCGGGTGCACCAGCACCATGAGCCGCTCGCTCTCGGCGGGGCGGGCGCTCCAGGTGCCGCTGCCCGCGTCCACCCGGTGCACCAGCTCCAGCGCCCGCCCGATGGGCTGGTTGTCGACGGTGCCGCCGTCGGTGTACCAGAGCAGCCCGTCCTCCGGAAGGTTCACGATGGCGTTGTCCTCGTAGCCGTCCGCATCCTGCCGGGCCGACCGCTGGCGCCGGTTCAGGAGGCGAGGGGGGAAGCCCACCGCGTTGGCGCCCGATGCCAGCGCCACGGCCACCGGTGAGGCCGCTGCCGGCTCGGTGTAGGCCTCCACCGGATCTCGGGGCTGCAGGGTGAACCGGCCCCAGTCGAGGTAGGTGGTCGCCGGGATGGCCGGCCGCGGGCCTCCGTCCACCACGGGGATGCGGTACTGCAACCCGTGGAGGTTGGCGAGCGTCATGTGCACCGCGATGGGCACCTCCTGCACCACGCCGACCTCGTGGCCCGGGCCGGGGGAGAGCAGGCCGGTGGCTCGGCGCTGCAAGCCGTCCAGCGAGAGCGGGGCCGCGGTGCCCGCCCCTTGCAGCAGCCTCTCCACCTGGGGCGTGCGCACCCAGGCCTCCTCCATCACGTGGACGGGGTCGTAGCCGTTGAGCAGGGTGCGCGCCGCCAGCAGGGCGGTGATCGACCCGGCCGAGGCACCGGCCATCACGTCCACCTGCACCGGCGGGTCGGGCTCGCGGAGGAGACGCTGCACCCCCACCAACAGGGCGGCCAGGGCACCTGCCTCGTAGGCCCCCAGCGCGACCGCGCCGGAGATCGTCAGGGCCAGGCGGCAGCGACCCATCGGATCTCCCTCGTTCTGAAGCTCCACTGGCGGAGAGGGTGGGATTTGAACCCACGTTGGGTTGCCCCAAACACGACTTCCAATCGTGCGCCTTCGGCCGCTCGGCCACCTCTCCGTGGTTGCCGCCGAAGCGACAACCGAAGCGACAGGGTATCGTCGTTCGTCCCGGCCCGGCGCCGGGTGCGACGGTTGGGTCCTGCGCAACGGGGCACCGTGAACCGAGTCAGGGCCGGAAGGCAGCAGCTCTCAGCGGATCGCTCTGTGTGCCGCAGATCGCCTGACCGTCGCACCGGGCGCCGGGCTGTTCCGCGCCTGCGGGGCCCGCCCCCCGTGTCGTAGGCCAGGCGTAGGCTCCCCCCGTGGCCGACGACCAGCAGCCGTACCAGTCGCTCTACCGCCGCTACCGGCCCCAGCGCTTCGCCGATGTCAAGGGCCAGGAGCACATCACCAAGGCGCTGCTCAACGTGGTGCGGGAGGGCACGGAGGCGTCCGGCTACCTCTTCAGCGGCCCGCGCGGCACCGGCAAGACCACCACGGCGCGCCTGCTCGCCAAGGCGGTGAACTGCACCAAGCTCGACGACGGTGAGCCGTGCGGCACGTGTGACTCGTGCACGGCCATCGTGCAGGGCACCTCGTTCGATGTGATCGAGCTCGATGCGGCCTCCAACCGCGGCATCGACGCCATGCGCGACCTCGTCTCCCGGTCCGCGCTGGGTAGCGGCGGGCGGCGCAAGGTGTACATCATCGACGAGGTGCACCAGCTCACGGCTGATGCGTCCGGCGCGCTGCTGAAGACGCTGGAGGAGCCGCCGGCCCACGTGGTGTTCGTGCTGGCGACCACTGATCCGCAGAAGGTGCTCCCCACCATCAAGAGCCGGGTGCAGCACTTCGAGTTCCACCTGTTCCCACCCGACGAG
The DNA here is from genome assembly GCA_902805655.1 of uncultured Acidimicrobiales bacterium. GTDB lineage: Bacteria > Actinomycetota > Acidimicrobiia > Acidimicrobiales > CADCTF01 > CADCTF01. The sequence continues at coordinate 6,576 of CADCTF010000134.1, read as the reverse complement.
CTGGCCGCTCTCGTTCGCAGCGTGCACGACGACGCCGGCCTGTCGCTCACCGACGACGACATCGAGCGGGTGGTCGCCCGGGGTCGGGGATCGGCGCGTGATGCGCTGTCCGCGCTCGACCAGGCCGCCGCCCTCGGCGGCACGGAGCACGAGGTGCCGGTGGCCGACGAGGTGGCCGAGGCGCTCTGCGACCGCGACCCTGGGCGAGCGCTCGTGGCCGTGGCCGAGGGCTGCGCGGGCGGCCGCGACCCCCGCCGCCTGACCGAGGAGATCCTCGAGCACCTTCGCAACGCCTTCCTGTCCACCATGGCGCGCAGCCTGGTGCAGCTGCCACCGACCGCCGCCACCCGCGTGGAGGACCAGGCTCGCCGGCTCGGCACCGCCGCGCTGGTGCGGGCGATGGAGGTGCTGGGCACGGCCCTGGCCGAGATGCGCGACGCCCTCGACCCGCGCATCACCCTGGAGGTGGCGTTGGTGAGGGTCACCGCCCCGAATGCTGACGTCTCACCCGCGGCCCTGCTCGAGCGGTTGGAGCGCATCGAGCGACGGCTGGCCGACGGCCAAGCGGTTGGCGCCACGCCGTCACCGGCCGGGGTGGCACCGTCGCCCGCCAGTGCCACACCCGCCGCAGCCACGCCGCCCGTTGCGCCACCGGTGCGTCCGGCGGCCGAGCGGCCCGCCCCTGCGGACTCGTCTCCCCCGGCTGGTCGCGCCGCCCTGGGTGCCCACCGACGAGGCGCGCCCCAGAGCTCCGGCCAGGCACCACCGACCGCCGCCGGCCCGACCGCCGCTCCCCCCACCCGCTCGGCTCCCCGCGCTTCGGCTCCCGCTGCGGCGCCTCGCCCAGCCGGCGCTCGCGCCCCGGCACCGATGCCCTCGAGGGACGAGCTCACCAAGGCATGGGGTGATGCCGTGCTGGGTTCGCTCAAGCCCCGGGCCAAGGCGCTGTACTCGAGCGGTCGCTTCCTGTCGGTCGACGGCGAGGGTGCAGTCTTCGCCCTTCCCAACGCCGCCCACCGCCAGAACTGCGAGCCGCTCCGCAGCAGCGTCGAGGCCGCGCTGGCTGCCCACTTCGGCGCCGATGTCCCCATGCGGCTCGTGGTCGATGGCAGCGCCGACCCGGGTTCCACCGGCTCGCCGGAGCCCGCCCCCACGCCTCCCGACGATGACGAGAGCTACCACCCGGCCGACCTGGAGGATGCACCCCCGGCACTAACCTCCGTCGAGGAGCGGCTCAAGCAGGCCTTCCCTGGGGCACGAGAGGTGGAGCGGTGACGGAGCTCGGGCGCAGCGCAGGCGGCACGTCGGACGACGAGGTGGTGCAGGGTGAGCTCGTCGACGACAGCGAGCTCGCCGACGACGCCGCTGACGACGACCTGGTAGACGAGGACGACGACAGCCCGCCCGAAGGCGACGCTCTGGCGGCCTTGGGGCTCGGTGGCCTCGACCTCGGTGGCCTGCTCGCCCAGGCCCAGCAGATGCAACAGCAGATGGTGCAGGCGCAGACCGAGATCGCGGACGAGACGGTCGAGGGCAACGCCGGTGGGGGCGTGGTGAGGATCACCGCCACGGGCGGCTTCGAGTTCCAGGCCGTGCACATCGACCCGAAGGTGGTCGACCCCGGCGACGTCGAGATGCTCGAAGACCTGGTGCTGGCAGCCATTCGCGACGCCATCACCAAGGTCGGCGACCTGAACAAGCAGGCGATGGGCGGGCTCGGCGGCCTGTTCGGGTCGTAGCGGGTGTACGCCGGTCCCGTCCAGGACCTGATCGACGAGTTCGGCCGGCTGCCCGGCATCGGCCCCAAGTCGGCCCAGCGCATCGCCTTCCACCTCCTGAAGCTGCCGATGGAGGACGCCATGCGCCTGTCCCGCTCGATCGTCGCGGCGAAGGAGAAGGTCTCCTTCTGCCACCGGTGCTGGAACGTGGCCGAGACGGCGGCGGAGGGCGAGACCGAGTGCGGCATCTGCCGCGACACCCGGCGGGACACCACGATCCTCTGCGTGGTCGAGGAGCCGCGCGACATCGTGGCCATCGAGAAGACCCAGGAGTACAAGGGCCGCTACCACGTGCTGCAGGGGACGATGAACCCCATCGAGGGCGTAGGCCCCGACCAGCTGCGCATCAAGGAGCTGGTGGCCCGGCTCGCGCTGGAGGACATCGACGAGATCATCCTCTGCACCAACCCGAACATCGAAGGCGAGATCACGGCCGGCTACCTGGCCCGGCAGCTCAAGCCGCTCGGCATGCGGGTCACCCGCCCGGCCAGCGGCCTCCCGGTGGGGGGCGACCTCGAGTACGCCGACGAGCTGACCCTGGGTCGTGCCCTCGAAGGTCGCCGCGACATCGACGCCTGAGGCGGCCGGGGATCGACTTCGTCCTCAACGCCGAAGGGCGCCTTCGAGATGAAGACGCCCTTCGGACCTACCGAGAACTACGCATGAGATGCGTCAGAGCGAGCGGAGCAGCATGGCGTCGCCCTGGCCGCCACCGCCGCACAGTGCGGCTGCGCCGAGGCCGCCGCCCCGCCGCTTCAGCTCGAGCAGCAGGGAGAGCGCCAGGCGGGTGCCCGACATGCCGATCGGGTGGCCGAGCGAGATGGCGCCGCCGTTCACGTTCGTGATCTCGTCGGTGATGCCCAGGTCCGCCATGGAGGCGAGCCCGACGGCGGCGAAGGCCTCGTTGAACTCGAACAGGTCGACGTCGGACACCTGCATCCCCGCCTTGTCGAGGGCGAGCTTGGTGGAGCGGGAGGGCTGGGTGAGCAGTGACGCATCAGGCCCGGCCACCTGGCCGTAGCTGATGATCTCGCCGAGGGGCTGCACGCCGAGCTCCTCGGCCTTGGCCTTGGACATCACGACCACGGCGCCACCACCGTCGGAGATCTGGCTGGCGTTGCCGGCGGTGATCGAACCGTCGGGGGCGAATGCGGGACGCAGCTTGGAGAGACTGTCCGAGCTCGTGCCCGGACGCACGCCCTCGTCGGTCTCCACGAGGATCGGGTCGCCCCGGCGCTGGGGCACCTCGACGGGAACGATCTCGTCGGCGAAGCGACCTTCCTTCATGGCGCTGGAAGCCCTCTCGTGGCTGGCCACGGCGAACTCGTCCTGCGCCTCGCGGCTGATGGAACCGGCCGCCTTGGTGTACTTCTCGGTGCCGGCGCCCATGGCCACGACGTCGAAGGCACAGAAGAGGCCGTCGTACATCATCGAGTCGACGATGGAGCTGTCACCGATGCGGTAGCCCTCACGGGAGCCCGGCAGCAGGTGCGGGGCCTTGGTCATCGACTCCATGCCACCGGCCACCACGATGTCGGCGTCACCGGAGGAGATCATCTGGTCGGCCAGGTAGATCGTGTTGAGGCCGGACAGGCACACCTTGTTGACGGTGGAGGCGGGAACGGTCATGGGGATGCCGCCCTTCACCGCGGCCTGACGGGCCGTGATCTGGCCGGCGCCGGCCTGCAGCACCTGGCCCATGTAGACGTAGTCCACCTGGTCGCCGGTGATGCCGGCGCGCTCGAGAGCGGCCTTGATGGCGAAGCCACCGAGATCCACCGCCGGGAAGCTGGCGAGGGCCCCGGAGAGCTTGCCGATCGGGGTGCGAGCGCCAGCGACGATGACGGAACCGGGCATGGGTGCCTCCTCAGGTCTGCACGGACGCTCCCAGTCTAGGGAGGTGAGGCGCCATACCGCCCAACGCGGCCTGGCAACCGCGCCGATAGGTTGTCCGGGAATGGGACTCGGACACGACCACACCCACGACGAGCCTTCCAGCGGCTCGCTCACCGAGATCGACCACGTCGGCATCGCGGTACACGATCTCGACGCCGCCGTGGCCTGGTACCAGCAGATGTTCGGGGCAACGGTGGCGCATCGCGAGCGCATCGAGAGCGACGGTGTGGAGGAGGCGCTGATCAAGGTGGCCGACTCGTACATCCAGCTGCTCACCCCCTTCGTCGACACCTCGCCCCTCGCCAAGTTCATGGAGCGCAACGGCGAGGGGCTGCACCACGTCGGCTACCGGGTGGCCAGCTGCGCCGAGGTGCTCGAGCACGTGAAGGCCCAGGGTGCACGGGTCGTCGACGAGCATCCCCGCACCGGGTCACGGGGCACGACGGTGGCGTTCCTCCACCCCAAGTCGTCCTTCAGCTCCCTCATCGAGCTGGTCGAGGAGTAGCCATGACGAGCCCCCGCCGCCGCGCCCTGCTCCTGCTCGCGGCGGTGGTGGCCGGGACCGTGTCCGCCGCGCCCGCCGCGGCCGAGTCACCGATCCAGGCCGGGAACCGCGCCTCCGCACTTCCGGGGCGGGAGAACGGTCGCCTCCCGGCCAGCGACCTCATCACGGTCGAGGCCGGCTGCATGGTGGCTCGGGCCGCCGCCCCGAGCCTCCGGCTCATGCTCGCCGACGCCAGATCGCGCGGCGTCGGCCTGGGCGCCAACGACTGCTACCGGCCGATCGAGGGACAGCAGGTCCAGCAGCGGGCGGCCACGGCCCGGGGCAACAGCGCCTGCGCGGCGACGGTGGCCACCGCTCCCTCCGGACGGCCGGTGGGCACGTCGATCCACGGCTGGGGCAAGGCGGTCGACTTCTCGAACGTCGGTGGGTCGATGACGTTCACCTCTCCTGGCTACCGGTACCTGCGGGACAACGCCCACCGCTTCGGGTGGAACCACCCCGCCTTCGCCCGACAGGGAACAGCCTGCCCCGAGGCCTGGCACTGGGAGTGGGTGGGCGACGGCGGCACCTTGGGCGCCGAGCACCTCCGGGCCGACGCGGTGTCGCTGCTTCCGTCGGCGGGAGGGTCCGGGTACTCCGTGGTCACCGGACTGGGTGCGATTGCCCATCGAGGGGACGCCGCTGACCTGGGGTCAGCGGCCTCCCTGCCGCTCAACTGGCTCGTCGTGGGGTCGTCGGCGACCCCCAGCGGCAGCGGCTACTGGCTGGTGGCGGCCGACGGAGGCATCTTCAGCTTCGGCGACGCCGGGTTCCATGGCTCCACCGGTGACATCCGGCTCAACCGGCAGATCGTCGGCATGGCCTCCACCCCGAGCGGCGGCGGCTACTGGCTGGTGGCGGCCGACGGAGGCATCTTCACCTTCGGCGACGCTGGGTTCCATGGCTCCACCGGTGACATCCGGCTCAACCAACCCATCGTCGGCATGGCCCCCACTGCGAGCGGCGGCGGCTACTGGCTGGTGGCGGCCGACGGCGGCATCTTCACCTTCGGCGACGCGGCGTTCCACGGATCCACCGGTGCTCTCCGGCTCAACCAGCCGGTGACGGGCATGGCTCCGACCTTCGAAGGCTCGGGCTACTGGCTCGTGGCGGCGGACGGCGGTGTCTTCACCTTCGGCACCGCACCCTTCCTGGGGTCCACCGGCGACCATCCGCCTGCGCAGCCGGTCGTCAGCATGACCCGCACCCCCGGCGGTGACGGCTACTGGTTCGTCGCGGCCAACGGCGAGGTGTACGGCTATGGCAGCGCCGCCTATCACGGCGCCGGCTGAGCGCTGGCGTCTCAGCCCTTGGTGGCCACCATCTTGAACTCGAGGGTGGCGTCGTTCTCCACGGTGACGAAGCCGCCGATGCTGGGCGGCGTCATGCCGAAGGCGGCGAAGGGGAACGTGTACGTCCCGACGATCTGAGCCTTCCCGGCGGTCAGGGCCACATCAACGGGGATGTCGACCCGATTGGTGGCCCCGTGGATGGTGAGGTCGCCGGCCACCTGAGCCTTGACGGTCGCTCCGGTCAGCGCCTCGGCCGGCACGTCGATGGTGCCGATCGACACGAACGTCGCCATGGGGAACCGGTTGCTCTCCAGGCCCTGGCTCTTGATGCGGTTGTCCCGCTGGCTGCTGTCACTCGTGAGCTTCGACACGTCGACGTCGACCTTGATGTCCCGCACCCTCGCCGCCTCACCCGCTGGCTCCACCTGGAACCCACCGGTGATGGCGGTGGTGCGACCCACCGCGTCGTTCGGGGCGGGCAGTGAGGCGAGCTTCTCCCGCACCCGGTAGCCCGCTTCCGACCCATCGGTCACCCGCCACGCGCCCTGAACGTCGGCGACGCCGGCCGGTGCACCGGTCCCGCCACCGGCATCGACCTGGAAGGCCGCCTCGGGCTCGGGATTGAGGAACAACAGGTAGGCGGCCACGAACAGGGCCAAGGGTGCGAGGACGGCGAGAGCCAGGACCCCGACCCGTCCTCCACGACTGGTGGGCAAGCGCATTTCGGATTTCTAGTGGGGAATCGGGCGCTATGGGGATCGCCTCGGAGCTGTCGAGCCGGCTTCGCGAAAGACCTCCGCGAGGTGGAAACGGCGCACACCGGATGCGGTGTGTACTCGATGAGATGACAGCCGACCGGGGGGACTTCGACGCGCTATTCCGTGAGGAGCTTCAACGGCTGACCCGTACCGCGTACGTGATCGTGCGCGACGAGGGCGTGGCCGTGGAGATCGCCCAAGAGGCCCTCGCCCGGCTCTATGCCCGGTGGGACCGCATCGGCGGCTACGACCAGCCGGGCGCCTGGGCCCGTCTGGTCACCGTGAGGTTGGCGCTCCGTGCTCGTAAG
>CADCTF010000133.1 GCA_902805655.1 uncultured Acidimicrobiales bacterium | reverse complement strand
AGGATGAAGCACACGTCCTGGCTGTCGGGCTTGGCTGCGGTGCGGAGACCGAGCGCTGCGGCGCGAGCTCGCACCTCGGGCTTGGTCAAGCCACCCAGTGGCAGCAGCGTGCGGGCCAGCTCGTGCTGACCCAGCATGGACAGCACGTAGGACTGGTCCTTGTCAGGGTCGACGGCGCGGCGCAGCTGCCAGCCCCCATCCATCAAGTCGATCCGGGCGTAGTGCCCGGTGGCGATGGCATCGAAGCCCAGGCTCTGGGCACGACGGAGGAACCGGCCGAACTTGAGGTGACGGTTGCACTCCACGCACGGGTTGGGCGTGCGGCCCTGGGCGTGGGCATCGACGTAGGGGTCGACCACGTCGCGCTCGAAGTCGTCGGTGAAGTTGAACACGTGGTGGTCGATGCCCAGCTGCTGGGCCACCCGACGGGCATCCTCGACATCCGAGACGGAGCAGCACCCGGAGTCGCTGGCACCGCCCCACAGCTTCATGGTCGCTCCCACCACGTCATGGCCGGCGTCCCGCATCAAGGCCGCCGCCACCGACGAATCGACGCCGCCCGACATGGCGACCAGGACTCGGCTCATGCTGCTCGGCGCAGTCGTCGGACGACGCCGGTGACCGCGTCGAGCGCCAGGTCGATGTCGTCGTCGGTGGTGGTCCACCCCAGGGAGAACCGCACACTCCCCTGCACGTGCCGCGGAACGAGCCCCATCGCGTCGAGGACGTGCGAGGGCTCCGTCGCGCCGCTCGCGCAGGACGAACCCGCGGAGGCGCGGACGCCCGCCTCGTCGAGCAGGAACAAGAGCTCCTCGCTCTCGATGCCGTCGAAGCGGAGGTGGGCGATGCCGGCCACCTTCGTCTCCCGCCGGCCCGTCTCGTGCGCCTCCGGCACCGACGCGAGGACCGCCTCGACCAGACGATCTCGCAGGCGACCGAGGCGGGGCACGAGAGCGGCCCGATCGGCCGTGGCGCTTCGGAGCGCGGCAGCCATGCCGACGATGCCCGCCACGTTCTGGGTGCCACTGCGGAGGCCGCGCTCCTGGCCGCCACCGAGCAGCAAGGGCGCGACGCCGGCGCGGCCGCGCACCACCAGCGCGCCCACCCCCGGTGGGCCGCCGATCTTGTGGGCGCTGACCGACACGAGGTCCGCGGCCCGGGTGCACTCTGCGACGGCGAGCCAAGGCACCGCCTGGACGGCGTCCGTGTGCACCAGCGCTCCAGGTGCCGTCGACCGCACCGCTTCGACGATCTCGGCCAGCGGCTGGATGGTGCCGACCTCGTTGTTGACCGACATCACCGACACGAGGGCTGCGACCGCCGGACCAAGCCCCCGCATCGACTCCACGACCGCGGCCGGTGCGATCAGACCGTCGGCATCGACCGGGATGGTGCGACCGCCCACCGCCTCGATGCAGCGGAGCACGGCGTGGTGCTCGGTCGCCCCACAGAGCACCGTGCCGGGCCGGCGCGCCGAAGCGCCGAGCACCGCAAGGTTGTCGGCCTCGGTGCCCCCCGCCGTGAACACCACTTCCCGCGGCTCGCAGCCGAGGCACTCCGCCACGTCGTCCCGTGCCTCCTCCAGCCTTCGCTTCGCCTCTCGGGCCGCGGCGTGGCTGCCCGACGGGTTGCCCGGGCCGTTCGAGAAGACCTCGACCATGGCGTCGAGCGCCTCGGATCGCAACGGTGTGGTGGCGGCATGATCGAGGTAGGCCGGCACGGGTTCGAGGCTACCGGCGCGGCGGCGATCGACCCGGGCGCCGACCCGTCGTCAGCTGGGGGCGACGAAGCCGCCCGCGGTCGCGGTGTCCACCGGTCGGGCCGCTCCGTGTGCCGGCCCTGCGCCCGAGACGCCGCCCCTGGCCTCGGTGGCGGCCCACACGCTGGCCATCGTCGACTGCGGTGCCGGCGCCGCGGACGCCGCCGAACCGGAGCCGGTCGCGACCGCCGGCGCATAGCGGCGCTGGTGCAGCGCAGCCACGCAGAGCAAGAAGGTCTCGGGGTCGAGGTGGAGCGGCGGCGTCGTGCGCAACCGGGCGACGAGGGGCGCAGCCAGCGTGCGGGCGAGATCCGAACGAACCTGTGGCGGCAGCGTGGCCGCCCGCAGCAGGAAGCTGCGCACCGCTCCGTACTCCTGGTGTCCGAGGGCGGAGACGTCGAGCGTCGCTGCGTACGGCTCGAGCGCGGGTGGCACCGCGAAGCTGAACGCGCTGGCGCGGCCGGCCGCTGAGCGCTCGCGCAGCACGAGCGTGCCGGCCACCATGTCGCCGAGCCGCTGGTTGCGCTGCGACGCGAGCACGGCGAGGGTGCCGGGCAGGGCGGGCGCGACCGGGAAGATCTTGTCCACGAGCTGCATGATCGAGCGGATGGCCGCGTGCCGGAAGCGCACCGGCCCGCCCTCCACCGTCACCACTCGGAGTCCGAGCGCCGCCTTGCCCAGCGTCCGGCCCCGCCACAGCGTCTCCATCGCCGCGGGGTACCCGAAGATCACGAGGAAGACGAGGAGGTAGGCGAGCGCGACGTCGAGGCCGAAGAAGCTGAAGCCCGCCCCCTGAGCGAACACCACGCCGATCACCACGCCGACGAGCAGCACGCCCTGCACGACGGTGTCGATCGTGGCCGCGAGCAGACGCGACGCGATGCCGGCCGTCTGGAACTCCAGCACGACCGCCTCGGGGATGACTACACCCGTCTCACCAGCCACGGGGCTACCGTACGCCCGCGGCGCCATGGACCTCGATCGCTTCCTCCTCACCAACCAGCCCCTGTGGGACCGGCTCGCCTACCTCACCCGCCGGGGGGACCGCTCGGCGGCGCGGTTGTCGGCCCAGGAGATCGACGAGCTGGTGCGGCTCTACCAGCGCACCGCCTCGCACCTCTCCTACGTCCGCACCTACTACCAGGACCCGGCCTTGACGACCCGCCTGACCGGCCTGGTCGCATCGGCCGGGGCGATCGTCTACGGCACCCGGTCGCGCAGCCTTCGCGCCGTGGGCCTCTTCTTCACGGCGACCTTCCCGGCCGCGGTGTGGCACTGCCGGCGGTTCGTGGCCGTGTCCGCTCTGCTGCTGCTCGCCCCGGCACTGGCCGTCGGCGCGTGGATCGGCACGGACGACCGAGCCGTGGAGGCGCTCGGACCGCCGGCCCTGCGCCAGGCCTATCTGGAAGAGGACTTCGAGGACTACTACTCCTCGCAGCCCGCGAGCCAGTTCGCCTCCCAGGTGACCACGAACAACATCCGGGTGAGCTTCTTCGCCTTCGCCGGTGGGGTGCTCGTCTGCGTGCCGACCGCGTACGTGCTGGTGACCAACGGCGCCATGCTCGGCGGGGCGGGTGGCCTGTTCGTCCACGCCGGCCAGAGCGGGAAGTTCTTCGGGCTCATCCTTCCGCACGGCCTGCTCGAGCTGTCCGCCATCGCGGTGGCCGGGGGGGCCGGGCTGGCCCTCGGCTGGGCGCTCGTCGACCCCGGCGATCGGCGTAGGAAGCAGGCGCTGCTGGAAGAGGGTCGACGGGCGGCGGCGATCGTGCTCGGCTTGGCGGCCACGTTCACCGTCGCCGGCCTGATCGAGGGCTTCGTCACCGGGTCGGCGCTGCCCACCTGGGCCCGGGTCGGCGTGGGCGTGCTGGCCGAGACCGCCTTCGTCCTCTACGTCGTGGTGCTCGGCCGGGCGGCGGCGGCCCGCGGCCTGACCGGCTCGATCGGCGAGGAGCCGGTGGAGGTCTCCGGGGATGCAGGCCTCAAGCGGCTCAGAGCCGTCCCGTTGCCTTGACCCGCAGGTAGACGTCGGCCAGCTCGGGCGCGAGCTTCCCGGGTGGGGCGTCGACCACCGTCGCACCCATGCCGGTGAGACGGGCCGTCACGCGCCGGCGCTCCTCCAGTGCGGCCACCGCCGCCGCCCGCTGGTACACCTCGGATGCATGCTGAGGGACGACATCGGCCCATCGCAGCACCGCCGGATCCTGCACGCTGGCCACCACCACGAGGTGGTCGCGCAGCACCAGCGGCAGGGCGGGGAGCAGGGTCTCGGCCACGGCCTCCTCGGCCAGGTCGGTGAACAGCACGAGCATGGCCCGACGGCGGAAGCGCGTGAGCCCCTCGACGAACGCGCCGCGGTAGTCGCTCTCCAGCAGCTCCGGTTCGAGCTCGTACATCGCTTCGGTCACTCGCGTGAGCTGGGCGGACGTGTGGGCGGGCGGCACGACGGCGCGGACGTCCCGGTCGAACGCGATGAGCCCGGCGCGATCGCCCAGGCGGGTGGCGACGGAGGTCAGCATCATGACGGCGTCCATGGCGTGTTCGAGCCGCGGCACACCGGCGACGCGGCCGGCCATCACCCGCCCGTTGTCGAGGAACAGCAGCACGGTCTGGTTCCGCTCGGCCCGATAGGTGCGCACCGTCGGCCGACCGGAGCGGGCCGTGGCCGCCCAGTCGATGCGGCGGAACTCGTCGTCCACTGAGTACTCCCGCAGCGCGTCGAACTCGGTGCCGCCGCCTCGCCCCTTGGCCGACCGGAGCCCGACCTCGAGGATGCGGGCCTTGCCGATGCGCAGCTCGGCCTCGCGCCTGGACCCGAAGATCGGGAACACGCGAAGCACCCCAGGCACCGATCGCCGCCGCTGACGAGCCCCGAGGCCGAGCGGGCCCTCCGTGCGCACCGTCACCTCGCCGATCTCGAAGCGCCCCCGGCGCGTGGGCCGGATCTCGGTGTGGGCCGAGACCCGCCCGTGGGACGGCACGCGCCGGGCGAAGCGACGCCGGTCCGCCCGCAGCGAGGGGGCCAGTGCATCGGCCACCGCCACCTGAACCGACCGCCCGGCCGGGTTGGTCACCCGCCATCCGACGCGGGCCGTGCCGCCCAGCGTGACCACGCTCGGGAGCTCGCGCTCCACCCCGATGGCAGCCGGATCCGGGGCCAGGAACGCATCGACGACTGCGACCAGGACGAGCACCAGGTTGACCACGAGCAGGCCGGTGCGCGAGCTGCCCGGGAAGAGCGCGACCGCCACCGCCAGGGAGGCGGCCACGAGGGCCAGGCGCCGGGTGGGTAGCGGCATGCCTACCGAGGCACCGGCACCGTGGCGAGCACGCTGTCGAGCACGCCGTCCGTCGTGGTGCCCTCCAGCTCCACCTCGGGGCGGAGCATCAGGCGGTGCCGCAGCGTCGGCTTGGCGATGGCCTTGACGTCGTCTGGCGTGACGAAGTCGTTGCCCGCGAGCCAAGCCCAGGCCTTGGAGGCGTGCAGGAGGGCGGCGGCGCCTCGCGGCGAGACGCCCAGGGAGACCGACGGGGAGTCACGGGTGGCGCGCACCAGACCGACGATGTACCGCTGCACCGGCGGCTCGCAGCGGATGGCGTCCACCTCCACCCTCGCGGCCCTGAGAGTCCCTGCATTGGCCACGGGCCGCACCCCTGCGCCCGCGATGTCGTGGGGGTTCAAGCCACCATCGTGCCGGGCCAGGATGGCGATCTCCTGGTCCTCCGACGGGTAGGGCACCAGGAGCTTGAACAGGAACCGATCGAGCTGGGCCTCCGGAAGCGGATAGGTGCCCTCGTACTCGACCGGATTCTGCGTGGCGACGACGAGGAAGGGGTCAGGCAGCGGTCGGGGCTGCCCCTCGATCGTCACCTGGCTCTCCTCCATCGCCTCCAGCAGCGACGCCTGGGTCTTGGGCGGCGTGCGGTTCACCTCGTCGGCCAGGAGCAGGTTGGTGAACACCGGACCTTCGCGGAAGCGGAACGACGCAGCCTCCTGCTCGAAGATCGTCTGGCCGATCACGTCCGATGGCATGAGGTCGGGCGTGAACTGCACCCGCTTGAACTCCACGTCGAGGGCGGCGGCCAAGGTCTTCACGAGAAGCGTCTTGGCCACGCCGGGCACGCCCTCGAGCAGCACGTGGCCTCGCACCAACAGCGCGGCCACGAGGCCGGAGAGCACGCCGTCCTGGCCCACGATCACCTTCCCCACCTCCGAGCGAAGGGCCAGCACGGCCTCTCGAGGTGAGCTCGAGGGGACAACCGTGTCATCGGGCATGTAGGACCTCCTGGCGGATGGCGTGCAGGGTGCTGGCCAGGTCGACCAGCGCGGCGTTGTCGTCCACGGCGTGGGGCTGAAGCGCACGTTCGAGGACGGCGGGGTCGACGGCGATCTGAGCCCCGGCGACGGCCGCGGCCATCGCCTCGGGCGGCGCGTCGACGGCCACGCCCAACCGGTCGGCCAGCGTGCGACGGAGCTGCAGGCGCAGCATCTCCGCGGCCGAGCTGCGCCGGCGGGCTTGCTCGAGCAGGTGGCCCACGGCGACGACGATCTCCGAGGCAGGCAGGTCGACCGGCTGGGTCTCGGCCACCGGCCTTCCGAGCCGGCACGCCCGCCAGAGCGCGAAGAGGGCGAAGGCCAACAGCAGCTGCCAACCCGCGTCCTTCACCCGCCGCGGGACGAGGCTCGAGATGCTCTCCTGCCCGGAGCCTGCCGGTCCGCGGTCGAGGAAGGCCACCCTCGTGCCCGGTCGCGGTGCCAGCAGGGCGGCGGCCAGGGCGGCGTTGTCGCCGTCGGCCAGGTTGGCGTTGAGGAACGGACCTGCTCCGGCGATGGCGACGATCGTCCCCTGCCCCTCGGCTCGCGCCACCAGGCCGGCGCCGGCGGGGCCGGGGAAGCACCCGATGGCTCCGGGCGGCACGCGGTAGCCGAGCCCCCCGCCGAAGCCGACGGCGTCGATGCCCCGGAGGGCCGGAACCTCACACGGGCCGGGAGCCGCCGGCGCGACCTCGAACGGGTTGGCCAGCCGCTCCTGGGCGGGTGCCAGGTCGGAGAGCGGGTCCGCCACCACCAGCACCCCGCCGGCGGCGACCCACTCCCGGATGGCGTCGACCCGCGCCGGGTCGTCCACCGGACCGAGCAGCACGGCGGTGTCGCCGCCCACGGGCGCATCGGAGGTGATCGTGACCTCTGCGCCCAGCTCGTCGAGCAGCACGACCAGCGCCTTGGCCCCCAGCGGGCTCGTGCCTCGAGGGTCGAGCGGCGTGCCCTCCCGACCGGGACGGTTGGCCACGAGAGCGACCAGCACCACGCCGACGGCGACGAGGGCCCAGGTGCGGATGTTCCTGCGGCTGTCCTTGCTCATCGGCGCGAGCTCGCGAGCACGCGGTCGCTCATCGACCGGAACCGCTGGTTGTCCTCGGCGTGCACGGCCCGATCGCCGTACCAGGCCGCCTCGAAGAGCCGCGTGGCCGTGCCGAAGTCCTCAGCCGCCGATGGCAGGTTGCCGGAGAGCTGGTCCCGGTACTCACCGGTGGTGCGACCGGGCACCTCCTCCAGCAGCCCGGCGGCCGAGAGGGACGCCACGAGGGCCCGGTAGCGACAACGCAGCGCCTGCTTCCACTGCCCGTTGGCCTCGTGCCGATCCGCTTCGGCCCGCCAGTCCTCCGGCGGGCGAAGCGGGTCGTGGCCCTGCGCCTCGGACAGCTGTCGATCACCGCCCACCGAGCGCAGCAGCCGCACGACGAGCACCAGCACGGCGACGCTCAACGCCACGACGACCAGCCAGCCGAGCACTCCCACCGCCCCGCCACCGACGACCGCTCCCAGGGCGTCGCCCAGTCGCTCGAGCGCCCAGTCGAGCGCCCGCTGCAGCAGGCTGCGGGGCTCCGGCTGGAACTCCGCCCGGGCGAGGATCTCCCGGGCCCGCTCGTGGACCTCCTCGGGGGCGCGCCCCGGAACGGGGAGCTCGCGCGGGCCGGGCACTACGCCTTCACATCGGCTGCCATCACCTGCAGGTCGAAGCCCTCCTGGCGGATGCGAGCGTCGAAGTACAGCAGGGTGGACACGATGGCGACGATCGGCTGGGTGATCATGGCCACGAGCACACCGGCGATGGCCAGCAGGATCCATCCCCAGCTCGGCGCGAAGAGCATCTGGATGAGGCCGGGGCCGGTGCTGAGGATCTGGCTGATGACGTTGGCGATGAAGCCGGCGAGGAGCGCGGTGCCGAGGACGGGCCAGAAGCGCGGCCGCACCAGCCGCCACGACCGCCGCATCGCGGCGATGGGACCGAGCCCCTCGACGACGATGGCCGGAGCCACCAGCACGTAGAGGGCCATGAAGGCGAGGGCCGGGAAGAAGCAGAGGAGGAGCCCGCCCAGCTCGACGAGGTGCACCAGGAGGAAGCTCACGAGCAGCGGCGCGAAGCGACGCCCGGTGGCGCGCAGGGCCTCGCCGGCGGAGACCTCGTGTCCGAGGTAGCTGGCCGACACCACCCGGCTGATGGCTCCGGCGATGAAGGGGGTCACCAGCACACTGACCAGCAAGGTGAGCAGCAGGCCGATCGCCTGGTTGGTGGAGATCGTGTTGGACTCGGCCGCGGTGGCCGCCACGGTGGGGTCCTCGAGCATCTCCAGCATGCCGGGCTGTTCGAGCACCGGCCGCAGCAGCACCGCGGACAGCAGCTGCACCGGGACGGAGATCACCGCGACGATCAGGAAGACCGTGCGGAGGTTGGCCTTGAAGAGCTTGAACGACCCGTCCAGGATGTCGCCCACCGACATCGGGTAGAGCGGCAGCGGACCGGTGCGGGCGTTGCCTCCGGTCGGACGCGGTGGCGGGGCGGCGGCCCACGGCGGAGGCGCCCCCCATTGCTGAGGCGGGGAAGGCGGCGCTCCCCACTGCGGCGGCGGAGGTTGTGCCCCCCACTGCGGCGGGGGCTCGCCGCTCCAGGGCGGCGTCGGTGCACCGACCGGCTGCTCGGACCTCGGACCGGCCTCGGCGCCCGGCTCCAGAGGGGCCCAACCGCCCTGGCGATCACCGTCGTCGTCGGGCATCGAGCGGAGACGGTAGCCCCCGGGCACCCCGTCTTCACGCATATCACGGCGGTTGGTACCGTCGGAGCAGTGGAACCACTGCTTCCCCCCGCATGAGCCAGCTCCGCCTCGATCCCCTCACCGGGCGCTGGGTCGTCATCGCCGCCGACCGAGCCGAACGCCCCCAGCCCTTCGCGGGTCGTTCGCTCGCGGTCGAGGACGACCCGTCGCGGCCGTGCCCGTTCTGTCCCGGCAACGAAGAGGCCACACCGCCCGCCCTCGAGACCTACGGCGCCGAGGGCGACTGGCTCGTGCGAGTGGTACCCAACCTCTATCCCGCCTTCTCCGGCAACGAGACCCTTTCCGTGCGCAACATCGGTCCCGTCTTCACCCAGGCGCCGGCGAGCGGCATCCACGAGGTGCTGGTGTTCAGCCCCGACCACGTCCGAACGTGGGCCGAGCTCAGCGACAGCCAGGCCGGCCTCGTGATGGGCGCCATACGTGACCGGGTCGAGGAGCACTCGCGAGTGCGTGGCCTCCGCTACACGCAGTTCCTCGCCAACTCCGGCCGGGAGGCAGGGGCGTCGGTCGAGCACCCGCACGGCCAGCTCCTCGGCATCCCCTTCGTGCCGGGCGAGATCGTCGACGAGCAGGCCGGCTTCGGGCGCTTCGCCGGGGCCTGCCTCCTGTGCACGACGGTCGACGCGGAGGAAGACGCCGGACACCGCCTGGTGCAGGCCGATGATCGGGTTGCGGTGGTGGCGCCGTTCTGGAGCAGCAGCCCCTACGAGATGCTCGTCATCCCCAGGGCCCACGAACCTCACCTCCACCACGCCGGTCAGGAGGACGTCACCGCCATGGGTCGTGCCGTGAGGGATGCCCTCGTGCGGCTACGTGGCGCAGTGGGCGACGTGGCCTACAACGTCGTCCTGCACTGCGCGCCGTTCCGGGCGCCGGGCGAGTTCCACTGGCACGTGCACCTGCACCCGACCGTCACCACGCGCGCCGGCTTCGAGCTGGGCACCGGCGTGAACATCAACGTCCTGCCGCCCGAGATCGCGGCGGCCGAGCTCCGGGCCGTGAGCATCAGCGCATGACACGCGTGCGGGTGGCCGTGGACATCGGGGCCACCCCCCGGCAGGTGTGGGACTCCATAGAAGACGTTGCGTCGCACATCGAGTGGATGGAGGACGCTGTCGCCATCCGCTTCCGGTCGGCGCAGCGCAAGGGCGTGGGCACCGTCTTCGACTGCGACACCAAGGTGGGCCCCATCCGCCTGGTCGATCGCATGGAGATCACCGAGTGGAGCCCGCGGCGCGCCATGGGAATCCGCCACGTCGGGCTCGTCACCGGTACGGGAAGGCTCCTGCTCCGACGCCGCCTCCGGGGGGGCACCCGCTTCACCTGGGACGAGCGCCTCCACTTCCCCTGGTGGATGGGTGGGCCGGTGGGTGGCCTGGTCGGCCGGCCGGTGATGCAGTGGATCTGGCGCCGCAGCCTGCGCAACCTGAAGCGCCGGGTGGAAGCCAGGCGCTAGCGGGCTGACCGAGCAGCTCCGGGTCAGCGCGCCTCGTGCCGCCCGCCCGGAGCGAGGCCGAGCGCTTCGCCCAGTGCTTCGAGCGCGGCCTCGCCCGCGCCGCCCACGATGGCGTCGAACACCGCCTCCTGGGCCCGCTCGAGGGATGGGTGCACGCCGAGCTCGGCGGCCAGGTCGAGCGTTGCGAGGGCGGCATCCACCCGGGCCGGGTCGGTTATCGCGTCGTCGACCGATCGGGTGACCAGGCGTTCGAAGGTGGCCCGGGCGGCGGGCGTGTCGAGGGTGACGTTCGCGGCACGCGCCTCGTGGGCGATGGCCACCGCGGTCCCGTAGCTCTCCGGATCGGTGGAACCGGCCTGGGCTGCCACCTCGGCCTCCAGGCGCCGGGCGAGCGCCAGCTCCACCGGCGCGCGCAGCTCCGGCGGCAGCGGGTACTCGGCGGAGGCGAGCGTGCGCAGCACGGCCCGGTGATCGGAGAAGAGCTGTTCGTAGGAGCTGGCGAAGCGCTCGGACAGGAGGCGCGCCGCGCTATCGAAGATCTGCTCAGGCGCGTCCGGCAGGGCGGAGTCCAGCCCGAACTCACGCGCCCCGAAGCCGGCGCCCAGCACCCGCAAGAGGGTCGTCAGGGACGCGCCGTCCTCGAACGCCCGGTGCAGGGACTCGAACGCGCCCTCGTCCGCCGAGGCATCCGCGTCCCTCACGACGCCCAGCACCTCGAGCCCGCCGAGGTGCACCGCGGCGTAGACGTGGTCGGTGCGGCGGCCGGTGCGGATGTGGCGCAGCACCACCTGGCCGGTGCAGAGGGCGAGCGCACCGCGCTCGTCGTGGTGGTGGCGACGCGTGTCCACATCGAAGGCGGCCAGCCGGCGCAACCCTCGTCGGCCCTCGAGCAGCTCGACCAGCACGAGGTGGGCGACGACGCGCTCGGCATCGACGCGGGCCGGCTCGACGTGGCGGTCCCAGATGCGCCGCCCGTCCCCCTCCTCGGGCACGTTGCTGGACGCCTGTGCGAGCACGTCGAGGAAGCGCTCCAACGGAGGCTCCTCGCCCAGCTCCTCCAGGCAGTCCATGGCCCGACCTGCGTAGCGCAGCAGCTGCACCGTCTCGAGACCGGCCAGGTCGTTGAAGAACCATCCACACGAGGTGTACATGGCCAGCTGGTGGCGTTGCGCCTCGAGCAGGGTGAACGCTTCCACCTCGTCGCCGCAGACGTGTCGAGCCGAGAACTCCTCCCTCGTCGAGGCGCCGAGCACCACCTGGACGTAGGCGTCGCGGGCGGCGACGGGATCGCGCAGAACCGACGGAGCCCGACGGTCGTACGCCGAGTCGACCGCGTCCCGCACCACGTCGAGCGCAGCGCGAAGCGGCGCCCGCCACCGCTGGTTCCAACCCGGCCCCCCGCCCGTGGAGCAACCGCAGTCCTCCTTCCAGCGGCCGACGCCGTGGGCGCACGACCACGCGCTCTCGACCACTCGGGCCTCCTGAGTCGGACGGACGGCGCGGAGGTAGCCGGCCACGGTGACGACCTCGACGTTGCGACGATCGGCCTCCCGCGCCAGGGCGTAGGCAACCACCCGATCACCGAAGTGGTGGTGGTGCCCGAACGTCTCCCCGTCGGCCGCCAGCGTCACCAGCCCGCCGCTTCCCGAGGAGTCCTCGATGCGGTCGAGGAGGCCCTGGCTGGACAAGCCCGACAGCTCGAACGCGATCGTGTGGGAGAGCCTGCCGTCGTAGAAGACGAGGTCGAGGCCGAGATCTCCACCGTCCGGATGCCGCCAGCGGTAGGGCTGGGAGGTGTCGATCGAGCCTCCCGCGACGTCGGTCCAGCTGCCGCCTTCGAGGGGGCGCACCGCCGCCGCCTGTCCCGGGGCCAGGATCGTGAAGCTCACGCCCTCCTCGGCCAGCACGGCGAGCACGTCGTCGCCGACCGCCGTCTCGGGCAGCCAGATGCCCTCGGGTCGCCGGTCGAACCGGTGCTGGAACTCGGCCAGGCCCCACCGCACGTGTGTCTGCACGTCACGCCGGGGTGCCAGAGGAAGGATGACGTGGAAGAACGCCTGGGCCACGGCGCCGCCCCCCTTGGCATCACCCTGGAGCATGCGGGCGTAGGTGGTGGGCTCGTGGGTCGCCATCCACGACATCAGGGTGGGGCCGACGTCGAAGCTCAGCAGCTCGTAGTTGTTGATGATGTCGACGACGCGACCCCGATCGTCCACGACCCGAGCGAAGGCGTTGGGACGGTACGACTCGGCGGCGATGCGCTCGTTCCAGTCGTGGAACGGTGCCGCCGAGGGCTCGCGAGGCACCTCCTCGGTCCACGGGTTCTCACGCGGCGGTTGGTAGAAGTGCGCGTGGAGCGCGAGGCGGATCGGCGACACGAACGCCGACGGTACCGGCTCCGGGTCAGTCCGTGGCGATGGCGGGGTCCTGCGACTCGTCCGGCGTCAGCCAGAGCACGCCGAGCGGAGGCAGCGTGAGCACGACGGAGTGCTCCAGCCCGTGCCATGGCTCCTCGGTCGCCCAGACCTCGCCGGCGTTGCCGGCGCCGCTGCCGCCGAACTCCGGAGCGTCGGTGTTCAAGACCTCGCGCCAGCGACCGCCGGCGGGCACCCCGACGCGGTAGCCCGCCCGGGGGATGGCCGAGAAGTTGGCCACGCAGGCCAGCACCCGGTCGTCGGCCGAGATGCGGAGGAACGAGAGCACGTTCGAGTCCGGGTCGCTGGCGTCGATCCAGCGGAACCCGTCGGAGGTGAAGTCGCGCTCGAACAGCGCCGGCTCGCTGACGTAGACCGAGTTCAAGCTGCGCACCAGGTGCTGGATGCCCTGGTGCTCGGCGTACTCCAGCAGGTGCCAGTCGAGGCTGCGGTCGTGGCCCCATTCGCTCGACTGGCCCAGCTCGCCGCCCATGAAGAGCAGCGGCTTGCCGGGGTGGGCCCACATCCACGCGTAGAGCGCCCGGAGGTTCGCGGCCTTCTGCCACCGGTCGCCGGGCATCTTGTTGAACAGCGAGCCCTTGCCGTGCACCACCTCGTCATGCGACAGCGGCAGGACGAAGTTCTCGGTGAACGCGTACAGCAGGCCGAAGGTGAGCTCGCTGTGGTGGAACCGCCGGTACACGCCCTCTCTCGAGAAGTAGTCGAGCGTGTCGTGCATCCAACCCATGTTCCACTTGAAGCCGAAGCCGAGCCCTCCGAGGTAGGTGGGTCGCGACACCGACGGCCATGCGGTCGACTCCTCGGCGATCGTCATCACGCCCGGCACCGCGCGGTAGACGACCTCGTTGAGCTCTTTGAAGAAGGCGACCGCCTCGAGGTTCTCGCGTCCGCCGAACTCGTTCGGCAGCCACTCGCCCTCCTTGCGGGAGTAGTCGAGGTAGAGCATGGAGGCGACGGCATCCACGCGCAGCCCGTCGACGTGGAGGTCGTCCAGCCAGTAGAGGGCGTTCGAGATGAGGAAGTTGCGCACCTCGTTGCGGCCGAGGTTGAAGACGAGCGTCCCCCAGTCGGGATGCTCGCCCTTGCGCGGGTCGTCGTGCTCGTAGAGGGCCGTGCCGTCGAACCGGGCGAGCGCCCAGTCGTCCTTCGGGAAGTGGGCCGGCACCCAGTCCACGATCACGCCGCCGCCGCCGTGGCGCAGGGCGTCGACCAGGTGTCGGAAGTCGTCGGGCGAGCCGAATCGTGAGGTGGGCGCGAAGTACGAGGTCACCTG
>CADCTF010000132.1 GCA_902805655.1 uncultured Acidimicrobiales bacterium | reverse complement strand
GACCACCCTCGAGGACATCGACGGCTACCTACGAGCGGTGCTCGAGAGCGGGTCGATCGGCGGGAGCCTCTACGACTGGCGCACGACGTCGCCGAGGGCCTGGCCGGCGCTGTCCTCGCTACGGAACTAGGGCTTGGCGCTCAGCTCGACGCGAACCGCCGGGTGCGGCACGGTGGCCGTGCGCGGCCGGCTGCTGAGGTAGGCGGCCACCATCCGGTACGCCGGCTCGCCCACCATCTCGATCAGCTCGTCGCGCATCGACTCGTAGACGGCCGAGGTGCCGACGAAGGCCTCCGGGGCTTCGGTGCACCACCAGTGGAACTCGGCCCCGCCCTCGCCCCAGTGCCGCCGGTCCCACTGGCGCACGGTGGACGTGACGTGGCCGCCACCGTCCTCCACGTCCTCACGCCGCACCGGTACCTGCCAGCACACGTCGGGCTTCCAGTCGAGCGGCCGCTCACCGTGGACGAGGGCAGCCTGATGGAGCGCGCAGCCCGGGCCGCTCGGCCAATCGGGTCGGTTGAGGAAGATGCAGGCGCCCTCGGCCATGCGGGTGACCGTGTCGCCGTCCTCGTTCACCTTCACGACCTTGAGCCGCCCGGAACGGGTTCGTCCCTTCCCCGAGAACTGCCACAGGTCGTCGGGGAGCCGGGCCGCCATCGCCTCCACCCGCTCCACGTCGTCCGACCCGGTGAAGTGGGCGCCGTAGGAGCAGCAGCCCTGCACCAGCTCGGGCGCCGGCCCGGTGAGCACCCCCTGGCACCCTTGGCCGAAGATGCACATGTAGCTGCTGGCCAGGAACGTCACGTCGAACACCCACGTGCGGTCCTCGTCGGGATCCTCGAAGGAGACCCATTCGTGGGCGTCAGGAGGCGCAGCGATGGGGGAGAGGGGCGTTCGGGCCACGTTGCATCGTACGGGCGGCGCGAGACTGACAACGATGACATCGACCCTCGTCGCCGACCTGCGCCGGGCGCTGAGCCCGGGGCGGGTGCTGGCCGAGCCCCTCGAGCTGGCCCTGTTCGCTCGGGACGCCTCGGTGATGGAGGGCCACGCCGCGGTGGTGTGCTTTCCCACCACCACCGAGGAGGTGCAGGCGGCGGTGCGGATCGCCAGAAGCCACGGCCGGGCCATCGTGCCGAGGGGGTCGGGAACCGGGCTCGCTGGAGGCGCCGTGCCCGTGTCGGACGACGCCTCCCCGCCGCCGGTGGTCGTCGTGACCACCAAGATGAACGCCATCGTGGACGTCGACGAGGTCGATCGGGTGGCCTGGGTGCAGCCCGGCGTGCTGAACCTCGACCTGTCCCGGGCTGTCGCCCACCTCGGCCTGCACTTCGCGCCCGACCCGTCGAGCCAGCAGTCCTGCTCGATCGGGGGGAACGTGGCCAACAACTCCGGTGGCCCGCACTGCCTGCTGCACGGCGTCACCAGCGCGCACGTCCTCGCCCTCGAGGTGGTGCTCCCCGACGGGGAGGTGGTCGTGCTCGGTGGCCTCGACCCTGACCCCGACGGCTACGACCTCCGCGGTGCCTTCGTCGGCAGCGAGGGCACCATGGGCATCGCCACCCGAGTCGCTGTGCGGCTCACCCCGCTGCCTCCCGCCATCCGCACCATGCTGGTCGACTTCGAGACGGTGGCCGCCGCCGGCGCGACGGTGAGCGGCATCATCGCCGCCGGCATCGTGCCGGCGGCCATCGAGATGATGGACTCGGCGATCACCTGCGCAGTGGAGGACTACGTCCACGCCGGCTTCCCACGTGATGCGGCCGCCGTGCTGCTCGTCGAGGTGGACGGCCTGGCGGACGGCGTGGAGGAGGCCGCCCGGCTGATCACCGACATCGCCGTCGCCCAGGGGGCGCGAACCGTGCGGGTCGCTGCCGGTGCGGAGGAGCGAGCGCTGCTGTGGAAGGGGCGCAAGTCGGCCTTCGGTGCAGTGGCCCGCATCGCACCCGACTACTACCTGCACGACGCGGTGGTGCCGAGGACCAAGCTGGTGGAGGTGCTCGCCGCCATCGCCGACATCGCCGAGCGCTACGACCTGCTCATCATGAACGTGTTCCACGCCGGTGACGGCAACCTGCACCCGCTCATCGTCTTCGACCGACGCGTGGCCGGCACCCTCGAGCGGGTCCGGCTCGCGGGCGGTGAGATCATCACCGCGTGCGTGGCGGCCGGCGGCATGCTCTCCGGTGAGCACGGCATCGGCCTGGAGAAGCGCGACTACATGGGGATGGTGTTCTCGGATGCCGATCTCGACGCCCAGGCCCGGCTGCGGGACGTCTTCGACCCGACCCACGCCTGCAACCCGATGAAGGTGCTGCCCGGCGGCTCCCGATGCGGGGACCTGCAGCACGTCCCGGAGGGCGCATGGGTGTGAGGGCGCTGGAGAAGTTCGCGACCGAGGTGGGTGGTGCGGACACAGGCCCGGTCACCTGTGTCGGCGGGCGCAGCCAGTGGGACGTGGGCGGCCCGTGCCTCCCGTCGGTGCGGGAGGTCCGGGCGCCGAGCGGCGTGACGGAGTACGAGCCGGCCGAGATGATCGTGCGGTGCCGCGCCGGCACGCCCGTCGCCGAGCTCGACGCGGTGCTCGCCGCGGCCGGGCAGATGGTGACGCTCGACCCCGCATGCCCGGAGGTCGCGACCGTCGGGGGAGTCCTGGCCGTCGGCCACAGCGGGCTGCGCCGCCTGCGCTTCGGGCCGGTGCGCGACGTCCTCCTCGAAGCCCACTTCGTCACGGCCGACGGCTCGCTGATCAAGGCCGGCGGGCCGGTCGTCAAGAACGTGACTGGCTTCGACCTGTGCCGGATGCTCGTGGGCTCGCTCGGGACGATCGGGTTCCTCGCCGAGGTGGTGCTCCGCTGCCAGCCACGCCCTCAGGTGTCGGCCTGGTACCGAGCCGAGGGAGCCGACCCCTTCGAGATCCGCAGCCGCTTGTTCCGGCCTTCGTCGATCCTCACCGACGGCGCATCGACCTGGGTGCTGCTCGAGGGCCGGGCCCCCGACATCGAAGCCGAGCTGTCGTTCCTGCCCGGCGACTGGCAGGCCGTCGAAGGTCCGCCCTCGGTGCCCGCTGGCGGACGGGAGTCGCTGCCGCCATCACGGCTTCGGTCCCTCCACGGGGAGTACCTGGCCGAGGTCGGCGTGGGCACGGTGCACCGGCCCGGGCCCGTGGGAGTGGTGCCGGCCCAAGGCCGGGCCGCCGACCTGCAGCGCCGCGTGAGGGACGCCTTCGACCCATCACGGCGGCTCAACCCCGGACGGATGGAGGCAGCGTGAAGCTCCAGGTCGACGACGACGAGCTGGCCGCCTGCGTGGCGTGCGGGCTCTGCCTGCCCCACTGCCCGACGTTCCGCGTCACGGGGGACGAGACGCGCTCGCCGCGGGGCCGCATCGCCGCCATGCGGGCCGTCCACTGGGAGGGGATGCCGGCCGACGAGACGTTCGTGCGGGTGATGGACGAGTGCGTCCAGTGCCGAGGCTGCGAGCCGGCGTGCCCCTCCGCCGTGCCGTTCGGCCACCTGATGGAGGGAGCGCGGGCCACGCTGGCCGCCGAGACCGGGTACCAGCCTCGCTGGCGCCGGGCGGCCTACCGCATGCTCGGCCACCACCGCCTGCTGGTCCTGGGGTCCCGCGCCCTCGCCGTCGCCCAGCGACTGCACCTGACCCCCCGGCGCCTCGGCCTCCCCGAGCTGCCGTTGCGGTCGGCCCCCCTACGGGCGAGCGGGTCGGACGTGTGGCTCTTCACCGGCTGCGTGATGGACGCCTGGCAGCGCGACGTGCACCGTGCCGTGCAGCGGGTGGTGGAGGCCACGGGCACCGGGGTGGCCCTGCCGGGCAAGGGGAGCGACTGCTGCGGCGCACTGCACGTCCACGCCGGCCTGCGCGACGACGCCCGCCGGCTCGCCGAGCGGGTGATGGGCTCCATGCCGGGCGACGCGCCGATCCTCGTCGATGCCGCGGGTTGCGGGGCAGCCCTGAAGGACTACGGGCGCCTCGTCGGCACCGCCGAGGCCGAGCGGTTCTCGGCCCGGGTGCTCGACGTCCACGAGTGGCTGGTGCCTCGGCTCGACCTGCTGCCGGTGGTGTCGCAGATGTCGGCGGCGGTGGTGGCGGTGCAGGACCCGTGCCACCTCCGGCACGTCCAGC
This sequence comes from uncultured Acidimicrobiales bacterium, assembly GCA_902805655.1. GTDB lineage: Bacteria > Actinomycetota > Acidimicrobiia > Acidimicrobiales > CADCTF01 > CADCTF01. The sequence goes on along the minus strand of CADCTF010000132.1, from coordinate 9,906 downwards.
GCACCCATCTGGCCGTGCGCACGGTGCTCGCCCGGTACACGGCCCTCGTGGAGCTCGACGACGAGGGCCTGTGCTGCGGTGCCGGCGGCGCCTACAGCGTCCAGCAGCCCGAGCTGGCGGGCGACATCCGGGCCCGCAAGGTGGAGGTGATCGCGCGCTCTGGTGCCGCGGTCGTGGCCAGCGCCAACCCCGGCTGCATGCTCCACCTGGCCGCCACCGGAATCCGTGTCCGCCATCCGTTCGAGATCGTGGCCGAGGCACTCGATGCCGGGTGAGTTCGGTGACATCCGGTCTCGCCTGGAAGCGATCTCCGAGGAGCTCGCCGACCTGGCCATCGAGCGGCTGCGCGAGTCGATCGACGCTGGTGGACGCGAGCTGCCGGTGGACGAGCGCCGCCTCACCCGGGCTCGCCGGGCGGTGGAGAAGGCGATGTCGATCCTCGCCGAGCCGGACGACCTCGTCGACGGCTGATCGCACCGCCGGCGCTACCCGCCTGCGACCCCGGCTTCTTCCTCCTCGAGCGAGCGGGAGTCGGCCTCCATGGGCTTGCCGCCGGCAGCCGTCTCGCGATCAGGTGGGCCGGTCTGCACGGCAGGTGCGGAGGGCAGCTCGTTCAGCGCATCGATGAGCATGCGCAGCCGGCCGTGGTGCAACCGGTCGAAGTTGAACGTGATGCGCGCCAGCCCGAGGTGATCGCGAGCCGTCACCTCGGGACGGAGCGGCTCGGTCTTGATGATGCCGCCCTTGGTGCAGATGTCGGCGAAGTCAGCGCTCAGGGCGGCCACCTCTTCGTCGGTGGGCTCGGCGCGGAGCCGGACGACCAAGCGGTCGCCGATGAAGCGGCGCGAGTGGTAGTTGCCGTAGAAGCGAGTGACCTCGTCCACCGCTGCGTTCGCGTCGTCGGTGATGCGGTACAGCGCGTGGTCGTCGGGAGAGATCAACCCACGCCCACCCACCTCGTGGAGCACGAACTGCTCCCACGCCCTCCAGTACGTCCCGCCCGGCACCTCGAGCAGCACCAGCGGAGACGGCTCGGCCTTGCCGGTCTGCATGAGGGTGAGCAGCTCGAAGGTCTCGTCGAGCGTGCCGTACCCGCCCGGCATGACGACGAAGCCGTCGGACTCCTTCATCAGCATGAGCTTGCGGGTGAAGAAGTACTTCATCTCCACCAGCTTGGGATCGGAGAGGATGAACTCGTTCGCACCCTGCTCGAACGGGAGGCGGATGTTGATGCCGAAGGACATGTCCCGCCCGGCCCCCTCCAGCCCGGCGGCCATGATTCCCGGGCCTCCGCCGGTGATGACCATCCAGCCCCGCTGGGCCAGCGCCGCCGCCAGCTCGCGCGTCTGCGCGTACAACGGGTCGTCGACGTGCGTGCGGGCCGAACCGAAGATGGTCACCTTCGGGACGTCCCGGTAGGGAGCGAAGATCCGGTAGGCCTCCCGCAGCTCGCGGAGCGCGGTGTTGGTGATCTTCAGGTCGAGCCGGTCTGAGTCGTCCGTCGCCAGCAGGGCCACCGACACCAGCATCTCCACGATCTGGTCGCGGTCTTCCTCCACGCCGATCTCGTCGAGCAGCGCCATCAACTGCGCGTCCAGCTCTGGGCGGCCGGTGCGGTACGAACGGAGGAGGCGGTCAGCGCGCTCAGGCATCGGCGTACAGCGTGGTGCGCTGGCGGAGCGTGCGGCCCAGCGGCTCGACGATCGCCCGGAAGTCGGCCTCGTCCATCAGCTGTCCGTGGGCGGCGCCGGCGGCCCGCGAGATGTTCTCGTCCATGAGCGTTCCTCCGAGGTCGTTGCAGCCGGCCTGCAGGCACTGCGCCGCGCCGGCGGCTCCCACCTTGACCCAGGAGGCTTGGATGTTGTCCACCCAGCCGGCGTAGGCGATGCGCCCGACGGCATGGATGAGCAGGTTCTCGCGGAACGTCGGGCCACGACGGCTCTTCTTCTGCAGGTAGATCGGTGACGCCATGTGGACGAAGGGCAGCGGCACGAACTCGGTGAACCCGCCCGTCTCCTTCTGCAGGTCGCGGGTGCGCACCATGTGCCGGGCCCAGTGCACCGGCCGCTCGATCGACCCGAACATGATCGTGATGTTCGAGCGGAGCCCGACACCGTGGGCGGTGCGGTGGGCGTGCAGCCACTCCTCGGTGTTGATCTTGTCGGGGCAGAGCACGGCGCGCACCTCGTCGTCGAGGATCTCCGCCGCCGTGCCCGGCAACGTCTTGAGACCCGCGTCCATCAGCCGTCGCAGGTAGTCGGCCAAGGGCTCATCCAACCGCTTGGCTCCCTCGGTCACCTCGAGGGCGGTGAAGCCATGGATGTGGATGGTCTCCGACGCAGCTCGAACGGCCTTGATGACGTCGATGTAGTAGTCCCCGTCGAAGCTGGGATGGATGCCGCCCTGCAGGCAGACCTCGGTGGCACCACGGGCTTCCGCTTCGGCGACGCGCGTGGTGATCTCGTCCACTTCGAGCAGGTAGGGCGCGCCCCGGAGGTTGAGCGAGAGCGGTCCCTTCGAGAAGGCGCAGAACTTGCACTTGAAGGTGCAGACGTTGGTGTAGTTGATGTTGCGGTTGACGACGAAGGTGACCTCGTCGCCGACGAGGCGGCGTCGGAGGTCGTCGGCCACCTCGGCCACCGCGGCCACCTCGGGGCCACGAGCGCCGAACAGGGTGACGATCTCGTCAACGCCGACCTCCTGGCCCATGAGCACGCCGGCGAGCACCTCACCGACTGCCCCTCCAGCCTTCCGGGAGGGCGCCGGCACCAGTGCGGGAGGCTCCTCCTCCACGCCCGAGTACCACCGCTCGGTGGGCTCCCGGCCGAGCGCCTCGGTGTCCTGGCGGTCCTGCACCGGGAAGCGCATCGGTGGGGCGAGCCAGCGCTCCGGCTGCTGGGCCATCTCCGGGTAGATCGTCAGCCGGGGGGCCAGCGTGAAGCTCCGCGCCTCGGTGGCCGCCTGCAGCAGGTCGATCGCCGGCCAGGGGCGCTCCGGGTTCACGTGGTCGGGCGTCACCGGGGACACGCCGCCCCAGTCGTCGATGCCGGCGTCGAGCAACCGGCCGAAGTCGTCGGACAGGTTGGGGGGCGCCTGCAGGTGGATCTCGGCCGGGAGCACGACCCGGGCCAGCGCTACCGACCACAGGTACTCGTCCTCCGGACAAGCCGGGGCGGCGTGCATCGAGGTTCCCGGCTTGGGCAGGAAGTTCTGCACGATCACCTCCTGCACATGGCCGTGGCGGAGGTGGCTGGTGGCGATCGCCTCGAGCGCTTCGAGACGGTCGGCCCGACTCTCGCCGATGCCGCACAGGATCCCCGTGGTGAAGGGAATGGCCAGCTCGCCGGCGGCCTCGAGCGTGGCCAGACGCCGTTCGGGTGTCTTGTCGGGTGATCCGAGGTGGCACGGGAGGTCGGGGTTGAGCGACTCGATCATCATCCCCTGGCTGGCCGTCACCTCCCGGAGCCGGACCAGCTCGCCCGGCGTGAGAGCGCCGGCGTTGCCATGGGGCAGCAGACCGGTCTCGTCCAGCACCAGGCGGCACATGGCTTCCAGGTAGTCCACGGTGGTGGCGTAGCCGCGCTCGGCCAGCCACTCCTGCGCCACCGGATAGCGCTCCTCGGGTCGCTCGCCGAGGGTGAAGAGGGCCTCGTGGCAGCCGGCTGTCGCTCCGGCGCGGGCGATGGCGAGCACGTCTTCAGGCGACAGGTAGGGGGCCTGCACCCGTGCCGGTGGTTGGGCGAACGTGCAGTACCCGCACTTGTCGCGACACAGGTGCGTCAGCGGGATGAAGACCTTGGGGGAGTACGTCACCCGGGTGCCGGTGCGCTGGTCGCGGATGGCCGCGGCTTGCGCCAGCAGGTCGACGAGCGGCAGGTCGAGCAGGTCGGTTCGCATCTGGGGCTCCAAGGTTTCAGGCGCTCTTACGAGCCCCGGGGCCGGGCCGGCTCCGGATCGCGGTGGGGAGGATGGTCTGGTCGCACGTCCAGCAGACGAAGGTCTGGTCGACCGGCTCGCCGCAGGCGCCGTGGGTGAGCACGACCGCGGGGCCGGCCTCACCGGCGAGGTGGCGGTCGCCCCAGTGCATCAGGGCCACCAGGGCAGGGGAGAGGTCGACCCCTCGAGGAGTGAGTCGGTACTCGTAGCGGGCGGGACGGCTCTGGTAGAGGCGACGTTCGAGCACCTCGTTGTCCACCAGCTTCTGCAGGCGGTCGGTGAGGATGTTGCGGGCGATGCCCAGGTCGCGCTGGATGTCGTCGAAGCGACGTACGCCCCGGAAGGCATCGCGGAGGATGAGGATGCTCCAGCGGTCGCCGATCACCTCGAGGGTGCTGGCGATGGAGCAGCCGAGTTCCTGGTCGGGCACGACGCGGAACATAGCAGGTCGGTTGCAAATCGCTACTGACTTGCGCCAGGAGCTCCTGGCGCCGTCAGCCGGGTGGACGACCGCGCAGCTGCCTCGGGGCGGCTTCTCGATCGACGAGCCACACCACCCGCTCGGACGAGATGCGCGCCGCCGGCACGTCGACGCCGTCGTAGACCGCCTGCATGGCGGTCTGCTTGGCCGCACCCTCCACGGTGACCAGCACCAGGCGGCTGCGGGCGATGCCGGAGAAGGTGAGGGTCATCCGCGGATGCGGGTTGTTCCCCGCTGGGTCCTCGTTGCGCGCCACGAGGAGCCCGGGGTCGCTCTCGAGCGCCGGGGACCCCGGGAAGAGCGACGCCGTGTGACCGTCCGGGCCGAGGCCGAGGTGCACGATGTCGAAGCGGCCGAGCTGTCCGACCAGCAGCTGGTAGCGCTCGGGACCCTCGTCGCAGCGCATCGGGTACAAGGCGTGCGCCGCCCCCACCCGTTCCAGCAGCGCCTCCCGGGCCAGGCGCAGGTTGCTGGCCGCGTCGTCGGCGGCCACGCAGCGCTCGTCGCCCCAGTAGAAGTCGACGTGCCACCAGTTGATGGCTTCTGCGCCTGCGACGGCGAGCTGCTCGTAGCACCGCCGCGCCGTCTCGCCGCCGGACAGGGCGATGGAGAAGTCCTCGTCCGGTCGGGCGGCGAACGCACCCGTCACCCGGTCGGCGAACGCCCGGGCGACGTCGTCGACCACCACCACCTCACCGTTCATCGACGCAGCCTACGGGTGGGGCAGACCGGCCAGAGACACGGCTGCGGCCAGAGACTGCTCGTACACGGGGTCCCGGCCGAGGTGGGACAGCGCCTCCGCGACCCCCCAGGCCGGGGACGCCTCGGGCAGCACGACGAGGCTGTTCGAGCTGTGGCCGCCTTCCACCGACACCGACGCCCGGACGGTGCGCTCGTCGCCCGGCCGGGCCACCTCGAAATGTCCGGTGCGGCCCTCGTGCTCGGCCACGATGCGCACGCCGGCGTGCTCCGCCTCGCGGAGGTGGACGAAGCGACGCTCGACGCCCAGCCGGGAGCTCAACCAACCGGCGAGTAGGTGACCTGGACCCGTCTTCCCGGACACCTCGATCGACCGCACGCCGTGCAGGAACGGGCGTAGGTCGGAGCCGTCGAAGAGGGCAGCCAGCTGTTCGCGCCAGGGTCGCAGGCGCACCCACGAGAGGTCCAGCAGCACGGTGGAGGAGGTCAGCTCGGCCAGCGTGGCCAGACAGGTGGTCTCCCCGAGGTCCCGTGCATCGACCAGCACCGCGTCGGCCGCCCGGAGCAGCGGGTCGTCGGGTTCGGGCAGCCGGTCGACGAACCAGACGACCATCGGCAGCTCGGCCAGCGTGAACGGCTCGAGCAGCGAATCGAGGTGATGGCGAGCCGGCCCCCGCACGGTGAGGCACAGGTCCTCGAACCAGAGCGACGTGCCGGAAACCTCGGCCCCCATGAGCCGGACCTCGGCATCCAGCCCCGGCTCGCCGTCCTCGGTGCACACGGTGATCGCTCGGGCCGGGTGGCGGCCACCCAGCTGGTGGAGGGCCGCGGCGGCGCGGGCGCCCTCCTCGGCCTCGGAGGCGAGGAGCACGAGGGTCAGCACGCTGGTGCGGGTGGGGGGCAGCGGCTCGGACCGCCGAACGTCCTCCAGGGCGGCCAAGACGTCCGGCACCCGCACGGACTGGCCGGACCAGCTGGCGAGCACGGCCGCCCCCTCGCCCTCTACGGCCGTCGCCACTTCCGCCCGTCCCGCTCGAGAAGGTCTTCCGCCGCCGAGGGTCCCCACGTGCCGGCCTCGTAGCGGGCGACCGGGTACGACGGGTCGGAGAAGGCGGCCAGGATCGGCTCGCAGACCTTCCACGCCTGTTCGACCTCATCGCTGCGGATGAAGAGCGTGGGGTCGCCGATCATCGCATCGAGGAGAAGCCGCTCGTAGGCCTCGGGGGACTCCTCCAGGAAGGCGGCGCCGTAGCTGAAGTCCATCGACACCGAACGCACCTCGAACGCCTGACCCGGCACCTTGGCGCCGAAGCGCAAGGTGATGCCCTCGTCCGGCTGGATGCGCAGCACCAGCGCGTTCGCGCCGAGCCCTTGGGCGAGACCGGCCGGGAAGGGCAGGTGCGGAACCTCCCGGAACTGCATCGCCACCTCTGTGAGGCGCTTGGGCAGCCGCTTTCCCGTGCGGACGTAGAACGGCACACCGGCCCACCGCCAGTTGTCGACCCGGAGGCGCATGGCCACGTAGGTGTCGGTGACGCTGCTGTCGGAAATGCCTTCCTCGTCTCGGTAGCCGACGACCTCCTCGCCCTCGACCCAGCCGGCGTCGTACTGGCCCCGCACCACGTGGTCGGCCACCTCGTCAGGTGTCAGCACGTCGATCGCCCGGAGCGCCTTGACCTTCTCGTCGCGGATGCCCTGGGCGTCGATGGTGACGGGCGGCTCCATGGCCGTGAGCGCCAGCACCTGCATCACGTGGTTCTGCACGATGTCGCGCAGAGCACCCGCCGTCTCGTAGAACCCACCCCGGTGCCCGACGCCCACCGACTCGGCCACGGTGATCTGCACGTGGTCGACGTAGTTGCGGTTCCAGATGGGCTCGAAGATGGCGTTCGCGAACCGCAGCGCCAGCAGGTTCTGCACCGTCTCCTTCCCGAGGTAGTGATCGATGCGGTAGATCTGCTCCTCGGCGAACACGGCATGGAGGTCGACGTCGAGCTGGCGTGCGCTCTCGAGGTCGTGGCCGAAGGGCTTCTCGATGACGAGCCGGGCGAAGCCGCCGTCAGCCCCCGGGCTCGCCAGCCCGCCATCGCCGAGCGCCTTGGCCACACCGGCGAAGACCCCGGGGACAGTGGCCAGGTAGAACACCCGGCTCCCGGCCGTGCCGAGCTCGGCGTCGAGCTCGTCGAGCACCGTGGCCAACGTGTCGAAGGTGGCCGAGTCGGCGTAGTCCCCGGCCACGTAGCGAAAGCGGGACGTCAGGTGCTCCCACTCGGGGCCTGCGTCCTTCACCGCCTCGCGCATGCGCGCCCGGAAGTCGTCGTCGCTCCACTCCGTGCGGGCCACGCCCACCACCGCGAAGGACGTGGAGAGCAGGCGGCGCTGGGCGAGCTGCTCGACGGCGGGCATCAGCTTGCGGCTGGTGAGGTCGCCCGACGCCCCGAACACGACGAGCACGCAGGGCGGCGCGTGCCGGTCCCCGGCCAGGCCCGCCGCCAGCGGGTTGTCAGGCTCCATCTTCGGTGGCCGCACCCTCGAGCGACAACGACGACTGGGGCCCGGCAGCCTCCTCGGCCCGTTCCGATGCCGGCGACTCGGTGAAGAACTTGTGGCCGCCGAACTCGTTGCGCAGCGCGGCCACGATCCGCGCCGCGAACTTCTCGTCGTCTCGGGAGGCGAAGCGAGCGAAGAGCGACGCCGCGATCACTGGCGCGGACACCGCCCGGTTGATGGACTCCTCGACGGTCCAGCGTCCCTCGCCGGAGTCCTCCACGTAGCCGTGGATCTGGGAGAACTCCTGAGGGTTCTCGAGGGCCAGCTCGGTCAGCTCGAGCAGCCATGACCGCACGACCGACCCGTGGTTCCACAGCGCGGCGATGGCGTGGAGGTCGAGCTGCAGCTCCTCGGCCGCCTCGAGCAGGGCGAAGCCCTCGGCGTAGGCCTGGAGCATCCCGTACTCGATGCCGTTGTGGATCATCTTCGTGTAGTGGCCCGCACCGGACGGACCGACGTGCGCATATCCGTCCTCCGGCGCCAGATCGAGGAAGAGGGGCTCCAGCCGCTGCACCGCCTGGGGCTCACCGCCCACCATCAGGCAGTAGCCGTTCTTCAGGCCCCAGACCCCGCCCGAGACGCCGGCATCGATGAAGGAGAGCCCGCGCTCGGCCAGCATGGCGCTGTGTCGCTGGGACTCGGTGTACCGCGAGTTCCCGCCGTCGATGATGGTGTCGCCCGGCTCCAGCAGGCGGGCGAGCGCGTCGACGGTCTCCGCCGTCGGCGCGCCGGCCGGCACCATGACCCACACGGCGCGCGGCGCGTTGAGCTGGCTCACCAGGGCCTCGAGCGTCTCCGCCGGCTTGGCCCCCGACGAGGCAGCCGCCGCCACCGTCTCGGGGTTGCGGTCGAAGGCCACCACTTCATGGCCGCGGCCCATCAGACGCTCCGTCATGTTGCCGCCCATGCGGCCGAGGCCCACCATGCCGAGCTGCATCAGGAGATCTCCTCGATGTGGTCGGCCGCGACCCGGAGCACCCGCCGGCCGTGCTGCACCAGGCTCTGGTGGTCGCCGGCGGCCTGAGCGGCGATGAGGGTGCCGAAGTCGTACGGGAACCCGGGGATCTCGAGGTCCGCCGTCGGCGACCTCGGCACGATCTGCACGGCGACGACCGACGCAGGGCCACCCTTGTGCAGCTGCCCGGTGGAGTGGAGGAACCGGGGGCCGTAGCCGGCGGTGACGGCGACGCCACCGAGCCGGTCGCGGACCCGCTGCCGCAGCTTCTCCAGCTCCGCCTCCTCGCCGTAGGGGAGGTAGGCCTGCAGCGACACGTAGTCACCCGGGCGCACGGTGCCTTCCAACCAACCGAGCGCGCTCCCCGGGTCCTCGGCCGGCAGGACGTCGAGCGGCAGGCTGCCCAGGACCTTGGCCGTGTTCTCCTTCGACTCCGTCACGTTCGGCTCGTCGAAGGGATCGATGCCGAGCACGTGGCCGGCGATGGCGGTGGCGATCTCCCAGCGGTAGAACTCTGCGGCCAGGTCGTGAGCCTCACCGACGTGGACGGCGAGGCCGAAGCGATCGTCCCCCTCCTCGGCCTCGAGCGTCGGCACGGGGATGCAGCCCTTGCCCTCCTTGCCGGTCGACTCGGCGATGAGCTGCTCGATCCACAGCCCGAACGCAGCCATGGCGTGGGTGGTCTTGATCGTCACCTTGTCGCGCCCCTCGAGGGCGGCGGCTCCCATGGCGAGCCCCAGCTCGACCGCTTCGGTCGCGTCGACGGCCAACGCCCGGCGGCACAGCTCACCGACGTCGTAGCCGGCGAGCGCCGCCGGCACGAGCCCGAAGTACGAGAGGACGGAGTACCGGCCGCCGATGTCGGGGTCGTTCTCGAAGACGCGTGAGAAGCCCCGCTCGGCGGCCAGTGCCGCCATCGATGTGCCGGGATCGGTGATGGCGACGAACCGAGCCGGGTCGCCGATGCGGTCCCAGCAGTGAGCCAGGAGCGCCTGCACCTCGAGCGTGCCGCCGGACTTCGACGACACGATCACCAGCGTGTCGTCCAGGTCGACACCGGCCACCGTCCGGGGGTCGGTCGTGTCCAGCACGCCGAGACGATCGGAGCCGCTCGCCGCTCGCAGCACCTCCGGACCGAGGGACGAGCCCCCCATGCCGAGCAGCAGCACCCGGCGGTTACTGATGGTCTTGGCCCAGTCCTGCAGCTCCTCGGCGGCGTCGAGCATCTTTCCGGGCGACTGGATCCATCCCAGACGGGCCGGCGACACGTTGCCCTCCGGCCAGA
>CADCTF010000131.1 GCA_902805655.1 uncultured Acidimicrobiales bacterium | reverse complement strand
GGAACGCCCCGCGCGTGGTGGGGCTGTGTCGCGCCTCGTCCTCAGCCGGCACAGCCGTCAGCAGCTGCGGCTCAGGAGCGGCTCACACGGCGGTCGAAGGAGCGTCCTCCTGCGCGGTCGCCGCCTGGCCGGCGGTCCACCCCGCCTCGAGCAGCTGTTCTCGGGTGAACCCCAGCTCGCCTAGGAGGATCTCCTCGTTGTGAGCCCCGATGGGCGGGCCGGCCGACCGCACGCGGCCCGGTGTCCGGGAGAGACGGCCCACGACGTTCTGCATACCCACGGCGCCGAGCTCGTCGTCGGGCACCGTGACGATGTTCTCGCGGGCGACGAACTGGGGGTCGACGAACGTGTCCGCGACGCTGTAGACCGGCGCGACCGTCGCCGCATGGCGGTCGAACAGCTCGAGGAGCTCAGCTCTGTCGTGCTGCCCGACGAGCAGCTGCATCTCCTCATCGAGGGCCTCGACGTGGCGGATCCTGTGTCGGTTGTCCGCAAAGCGTGGATCAGCGGCGAGCTCCGGCCGGCCGAGCGCCGCGCAGATGCGCTCGAACGTGCGCTGACCGCTGCCGCTGATGGACACGAACTGGCCGTCGCGGGTGCGGTAGATGTTCCGCGGCGCGGTGAACGCCAGCCGGCTGCCGTCCCGCTCCTGCACCACGCCGAGCTGGTCGTACTCCACCACCTGCGGTCCCAGCAGCTTGTGGAGCGGCTCGTAGATCGCCAGATCGACCATCTGTCCGCACCCGGTGGCCCCGCGAGCCCGCAGGGCGACCATGACGAGGAACGCGCCGTGCAAGCCGGTCGTCTCGTCGGCCAGGCCGAACGCCGGTAGCAAGGGCTCGCGATCAGAGAAGCCGTTGATGTACGCGAATCCGGAGAAGGCCTCGGCCAGGGTGCCGAACCCCGGCCGGTGGCTGTACGGGCCGGTCTGCCCGAAGCCGCTGATCCGGAGCATGATCAGGCCCGGGTTGATGGCTGACAAGTCCTCGTAGCCCAGGCCCCAACGTTCGAGCGTCCCGGGCCGGAAGTTCTCCACCACGACGTCCGCGTCCTTGACCAGCCGCGCGACGATCTCGCGGCCGATCTCGGTCCGGAGGTCGGCCGTGACGGATCGCTTGTTCCGGTTGACGACCTTGAAGTAGAGCCCGACACCGTCCTTGGCACGTCCCCATTGCCGTCCCTCGTCGCCCCCATCCGGCTTCTCGACCTTGATGACGTCGGCGCCGAAGTCGGCCAGGTACATCGCCGCGAGTGGCCCGGCGAGGAAGTTCGCGAGGTCGACGACACGAACGCCGCTCAGTGCAGGCACGATCTCTCCCCGACCGATGTCGATTCGCGGGCAGTCACCGGTCCGGCTCCCTGCCCCAGCGGTGGCCGACGTGTGCCTGCCGGCCGGTCATTTGATGGCCACCGGGTTGATGGGTGACGCCACGGCCATCTCGATGGGCAGCGGCGGCTACGAGAACAGGAACTCGTACACGCCGTCCTCGGAGCAGTCCTTCGCGAGGTCCTCGAAGTCGAAGATCTCGCCGACGGTCAGCCCCATGTGGACGATCAGGATGATGTGCAGCGGTTGGAAGACGTCGGGGGTCTCGTTCGGGAGCACCTCCATGCCCCAGGTGTCCGTCGCGATGGCGGCGACCTGCTTGTCGTGTATCCAGCCCGCTGCGCTGAGACCGAGACCGGGTGCCGAGCCGCCCGCGTAGTCGCCCCACGAGCCCTGGCTGCGCACCTGACCCATCTGCCCGGTGCGGATCAGCACCGTGTCGCCGCGACGAACCTCGACGCCTTGGGCGTCCGCACACCCCTGCAGCTCCTCCGCGCCGATGACGGTGCCCGGCTCGAGCCAGTCGACGCCTCTGGCCTTGGCGACGTCGAGCAGGACGCCTCGTCCCACCATCTTGTTGCGAGCCTCGGTGATGGCGTTCTTCAGCGCACCCTTGCTGCTCACGAGGTCGGCGCTGTAGCCGTTGTACATGCGGTTCTCGAAGATGATGTGGGACAGGCCGTCCCATTGGGTGGCGCACTGAAGCGGCATGATGACGATGTCGTCGGCGCTGCGCGTGTAGCCGTCTCGACCCTTGTAGAAGTCACGCGGCGTGGTGCCCGCCAAGGCGTCGTTGCCGTCCCGCGTCATCAGGTGGATCGGGTTGAACCTCGCGAAGCCGCCGTTCTGCGGCCCGCTGTCGCCGAATGGGATGCCGAGCGAGATGACCGTGCCCTTGCGCACCAGCCCAGCAGCTGCCACGACCTCCTCGGCGCCGACGAAGTTGAGCGTGCCCAGCTGGTCGTCGTCCCCCCAGCGTCCCCAGTTGCTGTACTTCTCCGAGAGCTCCCTGACGGTGTCGATACTGGGGGTCGTCCCGGTGTCGCTGGTTCCGGCCGCGGTGTTCATGAGTTCTCCTCGGGAGGCTCGTCAGGCGAGGTGACGCTCTGCGTGGTTGCAGCCAGGTGTCTCTCCAGCTGCCGCCGCGCCTGGTGGTAGATCGGGTAGTCGACGAAGCGCCCGCCCACACGGATCGACGCGTTCCCGTCTTCCACGGCTTGCGCGAAGGCGGCTACAACGGCCCGCAGCTCGAGCAGCTCGGCGTCATCGAGGACGGCATAGAGCCGGTTCGCCGGCTGCACCTGATCGGGGTGGATCACCAGGCGGCCCTGGAAGCCCAGCTCCCGACTGCGGATCGAGTCCGCGGCGAAGAACTGCTCGTCGTCGATCTGCAGCACGGGCCCGTCGATCGGTGGTGGGAGGCGCCGCGCCCGGCAGGCCAGGACGACGCGCGAGCGAGGATAGGTGAGCTCGTGGGCGGTCGCCGTCGGGCGGATGCCGAGGTCCATCGTGTAGTCACCGATCCCGAACAGCAGCGTGATGACG
>CADCTF010000130.1 GCA_902805655.1 uncultured Acidimicrobiales bacterium | reverse complement strand
ACCAGCATCTTCACCACCGAGGCCGACAGCTCCACCGCCGTCTTGGCCGCCGAGCCCTCGATCAGCGCGGGGTCGAACGCCGCCATCAGGTCGGCGACATCACCCTGGAGCTGTCGGAGCCGGTCGAGCACAGAGCCATCGTACACGAACACGTGTTCGTACGCTCGATCATTCTCACGCCGATTCACTGGCGACGTAGACCAGGTTGCCGGCCGGGTCCCGCACGGCGGCGAACCGCTCGCCCCACTCCTGGTCGGCAGGCGGGCTGACCACGGGAGCGCCCGAGGCGCACAGCTGCTCGAAGGTCTCCTCGACGTCGTCGACGTAGACCCAGTAGCGAAAGGCCGCCTCATCGGGGCCACCCCCGGCACCGATGCCGATGCTCGAGCCATCACGTTCCATGGTCACGAAGCCCGGCTCGCCATCCGGCGGGAACTGGAAGGTCTTGCGGAACCCGAGCCGTTCGTAGAAGCGCTGTGTTGCCGGGAGGTCGCTCACTGAGATTATCGGGAACGCTCGATCCGCCATGCCGCGACGATCGCGCGAGCGGCGCACGAGTGACGCGTCGATACTTGGTGCGTGGTGGAGCTCCGCATCGCCGGCACAGACGACGCCACCGAGGTCGGCCGCATCTTTGCGGCGGGGTTCTCTGACGACCCGGTGTTCACGTGGGTCTTCGACGCGCCCGACCGGGAGGTCAAGCTCCGCACGTTCTTCGGCTTCCTCGCCCATGAGTCGCTGGTGCCTCAGGGCAGGACGTATCTCACCAGCCGGTGCGCAGCGGCGTGGGAGCCGCCCGATGCGCCCGACTGGCCGGATGAGCGGGGTGAGCGCTTCTCGACCGCGCTGCAGGCAGTCTCCAGCCCCGAAGAGCTGGAGCGCCTGTCCATCCTGAGCAACGCCGTCGGGTCCCACCACCCGCAGGGCTCGCTGTGGCATCTCGCCATCTTCGCCACCGAGCCGGCCGGACGGGCGCAGGGGCTCGGAACCGAAGTGCTGCAAAGGTCTCTGCAGATGGTCGACGACAGCGGTCTCCCCGCCTACCTCGAATCGACGAACCCCCGCAACGTCTCCATCTACCGGAGGCACGGCTTCGAGGCGACCGGTCGGATAGACCTGCCCGGCGGGCCGGCGCTCACGGCGATGCGGCGCCCCGGCCACGCAGGCTGATCAGCTGTCGACCGACACGCGCTGGCGGCGCGCCTCCTGCTCCGCTCCCTCCAGGACGTCCGGAAGCGCTGACCCAGCGCGGAGTGCCTCGACGATTCGTGGTGTGGTCAGAGCAGAGCGAGGAAGCGATCTGCGTCACCGGCGCGGGGCAGGTTGTTGAAGAGGACGTAGGGGCTGGGTCGGCCTTCGACGAGGTCGCGCAGCCGGCGCAGCTCGTCGTCGGTGTGCACGTGCCGCATGCCGCTCGTGCCGTGGAGTCGGTAGTACGTCTGCTCCGGGGTCAGGGTCTCGGTCTGCATCGGGTCGACGACGTGTACCAGCCCGAGGTCGAGGCACAGCTCACTGACCAGTGCTGCGGGCCACTCGCCCCGTGGTTCCCACAGCAGTCGGCCGGCCGGCCGCTCGACCTGGCCGAGGAAGGCCCGCATCCGAGCGACGTTCTCCGTCGTGGGCCGGAAGCTCTTGGGGCACTGCAGCAGGACGGCCGTCGCTTCGAGGATCGCTGCGCACTCCACCGTCCGCCGCCACGCCTGCAGCACCGGTGTCGTCGAGCGGAAGGCTCCAACATGACCGCGATGCTCGTCCGGCAACGGACGCTTGAGCCGGCGATAGGTGGGGCTGCTCGACTCGTGGGTCACCAGCTGCCACGCCTTGATCGTGAACTCGAACCCCGCCGGCACCTGGGCCCGCCACCTCGCCAGGAGCGAGTCGGCGGGCGGCTCGTAGAACGTGTGCTGCACCTCGACCAAGGGGAAGCGCCGGACGTATGCCGGCATGGCCACGGTCCAGCCGCACAACCCGACTCTCGGCCCGTCCGCCACAGGTCGCGACGCTAGAAGGTGGGGTGACCTCGCCCTACGACGCCCGCACCACGGCCCACTGATACCAGAAGGCCTGGTCGCTTCGGTCCCAGGTCTCGAACTGCTCGACTGACCCGAGGATGCCGAGCAAGGACTGCCACCGGTCGTCCGAGCGCCGACTGAACAGGCGCGGCGGTTGGTAGGCGTCGTGGTCGTGGTGGTCCTCGACGTCCGGCCCGCCCCACACGCCGATGACCGCCAGCGCACCCGATGTCAGCACTCGGCCGAGCTCGGCGAGGGTCGCTTCTATGGCGCTGTTCGGCACGTGCATCAACGTGCTCATGGTCCAGAGCGCGTCGAAGGCCTTGTCGTGGAAGGGCAAGGCGCGTGCCGACGCCACCGCGGTGCCAGCGCCGACGTCGGCCGCTCGTGCCGCATGTTCGATCGAGAGGTCGATCCCCGTCACGGGGAGGCCAGCGGCGACGAAAGCCGCAAGGTCTCTGCCCGGCCCGGTACCGACCTCGAGCAGGCGCGGTCGGCGGCCGTCGAGCAGCTGCAGGAACTCGGTGCGGGCCGCCACCCGTTTCGGGTCGAGCGCACGACCGGCACGGTCACCCGCCTCCTGGTCGTAGTAGGTGGCCAGCGCCCGCTCGACAGCGGTCGGGTCGGGGCCGGAGTCCATGCCCCGGACGCTACCGAGGCGGAGTCCGAGGATCGCGACCAGCTGTCCGGCGACTCAGTCGTCGAACATCTCGCTCAGGAACGACTTCTTCTTCTTGTAGGGCCGGGACGACCGGTCGTCGTCGCGGTCGTACGACCGCTCCTGGCGGAACGGCTGGACCGGTGCCGCAGACTGTGGCGACCAGCTCTCCGAACGTTCGATGAGCTTGTCGAGCTCACCTCGGTCGAGCCACACACCCCGGCAGGTGGGGCAGTAGTCGATCTCCACTCCTTGCCGCTCGCTCATGTCGAGCACGGCACCGTCGATGGGACAGTTCACAGTTGACCTCCTGAGGTCGAGAACGCAGGTCGGGCCGCCGGCAAGAGCCGGCGCTGCAGGTCTCCCCCGCCCACCCGTTCGGTGGACCGACGTCGCCGGAGCAGGTGCTCGCCCGTGATGACGACGACGTCGTGAGTGGGGTACTCCCCTACGGCTCCGACCGTACCCGGGCCAAGCCCGAGACGGCATGTCGGCGCCCTGCGGGGACTTGCTGCGGGGCCATCCCTTCTAGGGTGACGGCGTGCGGTGGGGACGGTGGTGGACGAGACCCGTGATGGTGCTGCTGCTCGCCGCTTCCCTCGGCGCCTGCACCGACGACGATCCGGAGGGCGTGCAACCCGGCCAGGCATGCCAGCTGGGCTCCAGCCCCGACTGCATCGACCCGGAAGGTGACGGCGCGGGCACCTACCTGACCGGCGGTGCTCAGTGCATGAAGGACCTCGGCGCAAGCCGCGCCATGTGTGCCGACCTCGACGGCGACGGCGAGGCCGGCTACCCGGACAGCGGCTGAGGGATGCCTCGCCTCGGCGTCAACGCGGCAGTCGTCGGCAGCCGGGTGGTCGCCGGAGACGTCGAGGTGGCCGATGGTGAGATCGTCGGCGTCGGCCTCGGGCCGGCCGGTGCGGGAGCCGGCATCGCCGTCCCCGGCTTCGTCGACCTCCAGGTCAACGGCTTCGGCGGCACGGACTTCACGTCGACGGACCTCGATGGGCACCGTCGCGCGTCGGTGGCCATCGCCCGTACCGGCGTCACGTCGTACCTCGTCACCATCCCCACCGCCGCGCCCGAAACGTACGCCGAGACCCTTGCGGCAGCAGGCGCAGCCGTCGGCTCCGACCTCCCGGGCGCCCGGGCGCTGGGCGTGCACCTGGAAGGCCCGTTCCTCGCGCCGGCACGCCGAGGGGCCCACCGGGCCGAGTGGCTCCGCCCACCGGACCTCGGCCTGCTGGAGACGCTGCTCGACTCGGCGCCGATCGCGCTGTTCACCCTGGCGCCGGAGCTCGAGGGCGCCGGTGGGCTCATCGACGCGCTGGTGCGGCGCGGCATCATCGTCGCCGTCGGCCACAGCGACGGCGACGCGGCCACGGTGCACGCCGCGTTCGACCGCGGTGCGCGCGCCGTGACCCACGCCTGGAACGGACAACGCCCTCCGACGGCGCGCGAAGCCGGTGTCACGGGTGTGGCCCTCGTGCGTGAGGACGTGATGGTCTGCGTGATCGCCGACCTGGTGCACGTCTCGGCCGACGTCCTGCGCCTGACCCTCCGGCTGGCCGGTGACCGGCTGGCGGTGGTGTCGGACGCGGCGTGGCCGGCCGGGCTGTCGGACGGCGACCATCGGGGCGGAGACGCCACCGTCACGGTGGCCGGCGGGGCGGTGCGCCTCCCTGACGGCACACTCATGGGGAGCGCATCCGGCTTGGACGCTGCGCTTCGGAACCTGGTGTCACTCGGCCTGCCACTGCCCGAGGCCGTGAAGGGCGTCTCGACCCGTCCGGCGCAGCTGCTCGGCCGTCCCGACCTCGGCACCTTGGCCCCCGGTGGTCGCGCCGACGTGGCCGTGCTCGACGACGACCTGTCGATCCGCCGTGTCTACGTCGCCGGGCGTGCACTCGACTAGCCGGCTACGCCTTCGCTCAGCGAGGGAACGAGGCCATCGACCAGGTGATGGTGCCGCCGCAGGGAAGCGGCTCGTCCGGCCTGGGCGCGCTGCCGGACCCGCCGAACTCGAATTCCTTGTCGACCTCGACGATCACCCTGCCGTAGCCGTCGACGATGCGCACCGGGTCGCGCAGGGCGCGAGTGCCGTGCGGCCAAGTAGGGATGGTTCGACCGGGCCGGCCACTGTCGACGTACACGCAGTCCTGCTCGAGGTCGTAGCGGAGGGTGCCGCGACCTGCCACCAGGTGGCTCAGGGCCCCACGTGGCCCTGTCTTGATGACGATCTCGTCAGGGCCCGGAGGTGGCGGTGCCACGACGTCGACCGTGCCTTCGAGGACCTCGATAGCGGCGCGCGCCACCACCCGATCCCCCCATGTCTGCGCGATCTCGGAGACCAGCCGCTGGTCGATCTGGTCGAAGTCCAGCTCGACCCGGTTGGTGACAGGGGAAATGGAGCCGGTGTGCAGGGTCCAGTCCCGAGCGGTCCAGTCCGAGCGGCGCTCGAAGAAGATGGCTGTCCGGACCGCATCGAGCTCAGCGTGCGTGTAGCGGAACCCCTCGTCGGTGACGCACACACCCGGGCCGGCCCGACGGGAGAGCTCCGCCTGATGCGTGTCGGCGTCGCGGGTCACCGCCACCACCAGCACGGGGCCAGTGTGGTGGAGCCACTCGCCGACGTACGCATCGGGGATCGTCCCGGCGTACTCCCGCACCGCGGCGCTGGTCGCCTGGCTCACGATCACGTCGCCGCTCCGGGGCCCCCGGAGCACACCCGCACGGGCGCCACAGGGGTTCGTGTAGTCGCGGCCGGGCATCACGGCGGGCGAATGCGCCTCCGCCGTGAGGTGCTCGGCCTGCCAAGTGCCCTCCAGGTTCGCGTATCCCTCGCCCAGCTCGACGCCCGGCGTAGCGGTGAGCGACCAGCACGGCGGTTGGCCGCCCGGGCAGACCCGAAGCCCATCACCGTGCCTCTCGACCCGGCCGTGCACGCGAACCCGCACTCGAGCCGGCGCAGCTGCCGTCGTGGTCGGCGCCGCTCCCGTCTCCTGCGCAAGCGGCTCAACCGGCGCGACCTCGCCGCCCGGCCCGCACGCAGCCATCGCGACGGCAAGCACGGCTGCCATGACCCGTGCCGCCGCACGGGATTCGAATCTCACGGCCCTAGGACGCTGCCCGCCTGCCGACTGGTTCCCCGACGCAGGGACGGTCGGTCACAACCGGGACTGCCGCTCAGCCCGGCCAGGCGGTCAGCGTGTGCTCGCCCGGGATGACGAAGAACCAGACCTGGCGGTCGCGGTCCCGGGCGTAGGCGGGGTTGGTGTGGACGGTCGTGAGGTTGTCCCAGATCACCAGGTCGTTCGACCGCATCTCGGCCTCGTAGCGAGCGGTCGATGCGACCGCCCGCGCCCACAGGTCGGCGAGCACGGCACGGCCCTCGTCCTCGGGCAGGCCCTCGATCGTGCTGTCAGGGTGCTTGGGCAGGTAGAGCACGGGCTCGCCGGTCCGCCAATGGGCGACGACGAGCGGCCGCCGGGAGGCCTTCTCCCCGTCGAACGCGGGTGCCGCGTCGAGCGGTGCGTTGGGTGGTGGGAGCAGGCCGTGCAGGGCCCGCCGGCCGGTGACCAGCGCGCTGAGGTCGGCGGGCAGCGAGGCGTAGAGCGCCCGCATGTCCACCCAGGCCTGGGCCGCAGTGGGCGGCGGCACGTCTCGGCTGTGGAGCACCGAGTACGCGGCTGGTCGTGAGCCGGCGGTGTCGTAGTGCAGCGTCTCGATGTACGACGGCGTTCGGGGTCGGCCGTCGTCGCCCTTGGCCGTCGCCCCGAGGTCGCGGATGAAGCCCGAGCCGGGAACGATCTTGTCCCCCGGCTCGTAGGGGCCCTTCGGGTATCCGAGGTGGTGAGAGATGGCCACCACCGCCTCGACCGTCACGGGCCTGGCCGACACCACCCGCACCACGCCCCGCTCGCCGAGCAGGTGCTGCACCTTGTCGCAGAAGCCCTCGTCAGCGGTCAGAGCGGCGAGGTCGTCGGCATAGACCTCCGCGCCCACCGAGCCCTCCGGCAGGTGCAGGCGATACGACTCGGCGGTGATGGTCATCGCTACCTCCTCGGCCGAGCCATGAGGCCCGTCCCGCGAACCGTACTCCCGAGATCAGTCGATGGTGATGCCCGCGGTGCCCTTGGCCGGCTGGGGCCACACCATGTCGATGCCTTCGAGCGCGCTGACCACCGCCGTGCCGACGACGAGGTCGCGGAACCACTTCTGGTCCGCAGGCACGACGTACCACGGAGCGTGCTCCGTCGACGTGAGGCAGAGCATCTCCTCGTACGCGACCCGGTACTGGTCCCACTTGGCGCGCGCGATCAGGTCGGCGGGCTCGAACTTCCAGTGCTTCTGGGGGTCGTCCACCCGATCCTGCAACCGCTGGCGCTGCTCGTCGTGGGAGATGTGCAGGTAGAACTTCCGCACCACCGTGCCCTCGTCCACCAGGCGGCGCTCGAAGTCCACGATGTGGCCGAAGCGCCGGCGCCAGCGCTCCTCAGGCGCCAGCTCGTCCACCCGCACCACCAGCACGTCCTCGTAGTGGCTGCGGTTGAAGATGGCGATCTCGCCGTCGGGAGGGGTGAGCGCGCTCACCCGCCAGAGGTACTCGTGGGCCAGCTCGTTCTCGCTGGGCCGCTTGAAGTTGGCCACCCGGATGCCGAGCGGGCTTCCCGCACCGAAGACCCGCCGCGTCGTGCTGTCCTTGCCCGAGGTGTCCAGGCCCTGCAGCACGATGAGCACCTTGGCTGCACCGGTGGCGTGGAGCTCCGTCTGCAGCTCGGCGATGCGCTGGGACAGGCGCTCGTTGGCCAGCTTGGCGCTCTCCTTGTCACCTTTGAACCACGCCGGCATCCGGGTGGGGATGGCGTCCAGGTCGACGGGTGACCCGGGCCTGACCCGGAAGCGCTCGATGTCCATCCGTCCGGTCTAGCGCGCTGTCACATCTACCCGTCGCCGATCGTCTCCCTGGTGCAACCTCGCGAACAGGGAGACGGCGATGGAACACGATGACGTGGTGGTGGTCGGTGGCGGGATCGCCGGGCTGGTGGCGGCCACGCCGGCCGCTCGCGCCGGAGCGACGGTGCGGCTGCTCGACGCCCGCCGGGCTCCCGGCGGAAGAGCCCGAAGCCACGGAGAGCGCGGCTTCCTCTTCAACGAAGGGCCGCACGCCCTCTATCGGGGGGGAGAGGCCCAAGCCGTGTTCGACCGCCTCGGCCTCGACCTGAGCGGCGGCGACCCGAACAAGGGGGTGGTGGCCCACGGGCTCCTTGCCGATGACCGCCTGGTGCCGTTGCCCGGTGCACCGGTCGCGCTGCTTCGGTCGCGCTGGCTGGGCGTGCGGGCCAAGGTGGCCATCGGCCGCCTGCTCGGAGGCATCACACGAGTCGACCCGGCGCCGCTGGCCGGCGTGTCGATGGCTTCGTGGCTCGACGACCGCATCACTGATCGGGATGCACGGGTGCTGGCCGGAACCATCTCACGTGTTGCCACCTACGTGTGCGACGCAGAGTCCGTCTCGGCCGACGCCGCCGTGACCCAGCTCCAGCGCGCCCTCGGCACTGGTGTGCGCTACCTCGACGGTGGCTGGGCGTCGATCGTCGACGGGTTGCTCGACGCGGCCCGGGCCGCCGGCGTGAACATCGAGCTCGGCACATCGGTCGAGGCTGTGGCGACGAGCCCGACGAGCGCGCCAGGAGACGCCGGCCGATGGACGGTGTCCACCTCGGCCGGGCCCCGAAGCGCCTCGACCGTCGTGCTGGCGGCCGGCGGACCCGCCCTCGCCGCCTCCATCGCCGGTGACGCCGCTCCCGTCTTGCACCAGTGGTCCGAAGCTGCCGTCCCCATCACGGTGTCGCACCTCGACGTGGGGCTGCCCGGCCGGTGGCCGGCCGCGCCGGTGGTGTTCGGGCTGGGCCGGCCGCTCTACCTCTCGGTGCACGGACCGGTGGCGGCCGGTCTTGCGCCTGCGGGTGGCTCGCTCGTGTCGGTCATGCGCAACCACCGAGCCGGGGAGACCACCGACCACGCCGACGACCGCGCCGAGCTCGACGGGCTGCTCGACACGGTGCGGCCCGGGTGGCGCGACGACGCTTCCGTCATCCGCTTCGGCGCCCGGCGGGTGGTCGCCCACGACCGGCCGATGCCGAGCAGGGGTGGCTTGGCCGGGCGACCCGGACCCGAGGTCCCCGGCGCGCCGGGGCTCTACGTCGCCGGTGACTGGGTCGGCCCGCGCGGTCTGCTGGCCGACGCAGCGGCCTCGTCCGGCGAAGCAGCAGCCGCTCGAGCAGCCGACGCCGCGGCGGCTGCGGCCCGGCCTGGGGCCAGGATGGCGCCATGACATCGGCGGCGGACCCGCTCACCGACGTCTTCGAGGCCCACCGCGAGCATGTGTTCGGCGTGGCCTACCGGATGCTCGGCCGGGTGGCCGAGGCCGAGGACGTGGTGCAGGACACATGGCTGCGCTGGCGGTCGGCCGACCTGGCCACGGTGCGCAGCCCACGCGCCTACCTGGGCACGGTGGCCGGCCGGCTGGCCCTCGATCGCCTGAGATCGGCACGGCACCAGCGCGAGACCTACGTCGGGCCCTGGCTGCCGGAGCCGCTGATCACATCGATGGACGGTGACCCGGCGGCATGGTCGGAGCAGGCCGACTCGCTCACGTTCGGGTTCCTGGTGGTGCTCGAGCGGCTGGAGCCGTTGGAGCGGGCCGTGTTCCTGCTGCACGAGGTGTTCGGCTACCCGTACGCGGAGGTGGCCACGACCGTCGACCGCTCCGAGGCGGCATGCCGCCAGATCGCCCACCGCGCCCGACAGCGGGTCCGCGACGAAGGACGCCCACCGACGGTGCGCGGGGTGGACGAGGTGGACGCCGCCGACCGCGTGGCCGGCGAGCTGGTGATGGCCACCATGTCCGGCGACATGGCGGCGGTGCAGCGCCTGCTCGCGGAGGACATCGTCGTTCGCTCCGACGGCGGTCGCGACCACCACGCCGCCCGCCGGCCGGTCGTCGGCCGGCACCGGGCCAGCCGCCTGCTGGTCAACCTCGCCACCCGCCTACCCGCCGACGCCCAGGTCGAGCCGGTGCGGGCCAACGGCGACCCGGCGGTGCTCGTGCGCTCTCCTGAAGGAGCTCCGGTGCTGCTCATCGCCTTCAGCGTGCGGGACGAGCACATCGAGGCCATCCACGCCGTCGTCAACCCCGACAAGCTGGCCCACCTGGCGTAGGCGGTGAAGCCCTCAGCGCCGGCTGGCCACCAGCACCGGGATGACCCGGTCGGTCTTCTTCTGGTAGTCGGCGTAGGGCGGATAGGCAGCCACCGAGCGCTCCCACCACGCGGCCCGCTCGTCGCCGGTGACCTCGCGGACGGTCACCTCGAAGGGCTCGGGCCCGTCCTGGACGAGGACGGCATCCGGGTTCGCCCGGAGGTTGAAGTACCAGACCGGGTGCTTCGGCGCGCCACCCATCGAAGCGACGAGCGCGTACTCGCCTTCGTGCTCGACCTTCATCAGCGGGGTCTTGCGCACCTTCCCCGTGCGGACGCCCAAGGTCGTCACGACGATGATCGGCAGCCCCGTGTCGAGCAGCGTGTTGGCTTCACGGCCGCCGGTGCGCTCGTAGGTCTCCACCTGATCGCGGACCCACTTGGACGGACTGGGCTCGTACTCACCTTGGATGGTCACGGCGCCAAACCTAGAACCGCCTCCTGATTGCCCTCTCGCTCGGGGTAGACCTGACGTCATGCCCGTCGTCCTCGTCACCGGTGCGACCGGCTACATCGGAGGTCGCCTGGTGCCCGTGCTCCTCGAAGCCGGCCATCAGGTGCGCTGCCTCGTCCGCAACCCCTCCAAGCTGGCCGACGCCCTCTGGGTGGACGACGTGGAGGTGGTGAAGGGCGACGTCACCGACCGTCAGGCGCTGGAAGAAGTCATGGCCGGCGTGGACGTCTCGTACTACCTGGTGCACTCGATGGGCGGACCCGCCTCCTTCGACGAGGAGGACCGCCGGGCCGCCACCTGCTTCCGCGATGCCGCCGCCGCGGCCGGGGTGGCCCGCATCATCTACCTGGGTGGGCTCGGACGCGACGACGACCCGACCCTGTCGCGCCACCTGCGCAGCCGCCACGAGGTGGGTCGCGTGCTGGCGGACGGACCCGTGCCGGTATCCGAGCTGCGCGCCGCCCTGATCATCGGTTCAGGCTCCGCCAGCTTCGAGATGCTGCGCTACCTCGTCGAGGTGCTGCCGGCGATGATCACGCCGCGCTGGGTCGACATCCGGTGCCAACCGATCGCCATCCGCGACGTCCTCGCCCGCCTCGTGGCGGCGGCGGAGCGCACCGACGGCGTGAGCGAGGTGCTCGAGGTCGGCGGGCCCGACGTCCTCACCTATCGCCAGATGATGCACACCTACGCCGAGGTGGCCGGGCTCCCCCGCCGGCTCGTCGTCTCCATCCCGTTGCTCACGCCCAAGCTGTCATCGCTCTGGGTGGGTCTTGTCACCCCCCTGCCGTCGGGCCTGGCCAAGCCGCTGGTGCAGAGCCAGATGAACGAGGTGGTGGTCACCGAGACGGCTCCGATCGAGCAGACCGGGAAGGTGCCGCCTCCCCTGCCGTTCCGGTCGGCGGTCGAGCTGGCGCTGAAGAGCTCGGCCGACATCCAGGTGGCCACCCGGTGGTCGGACGCGGGCCTCCCCGGCCAGTCGCCGGCCCTCCCCTTGCCGAGCGACCCGGAGTGGGCCGGCGGCAGCATCCTGATCGACGAGCAGTCGGCCACCTCGGCGGCCTCCGAGTCGGCGCTGTTCGCCACCGTGTCGGGCATCGGCGGTGGGCGGGGCTGGTACGTCACGCCGCTGCTGTGGAGCGCCCGCGGTTGGGTCGACAAGCTCATCGGCGGCGTCGGCATGCGTCGTGGGCGGCGTCATCCCGACCAGCTCTGGGTCGGCGACGCCCTCGACTTCTGGCGCGTCGAAGCGGTCGAGCGTGACCGGCTCGTGCGGCTGTCCGCCGAGATGAAGCTCCCCGGCAAGGCGTGGCTCGAGTGGCGCATCGACCCCGACCCGAGCGGCACGGGGAGCCGCCTGACCCAGCGGGCCATCTTCTACCCGCGGGGGCTGACCGGGCGGCTGTACTGGTACTCGCTCATCCCCTTCCACGTGGTGATCTTCGCCCGCATGGCGCGCCGCATCGCGGCTGCGGCCGAGCAACGCCCCGCGCCCATCGCCCTTCCGTGACTCAGGCCCCCGCCCCGGGGGACTTCTGCGCAGAAGCCGGCGGAGCGGTGAGCAGGTCGGGCTGCGGCTCGCCCCGCACGAGGCTGACCGGGATCACGCCCGCCCAGTGCGGGAGGCGGTAGTCGTCGGCGTCGTCGATGGGGCCGCCCGTGCGCACCTTGGCCGACCCCTCGTCGATCCGTAGGCGAGCCACGAGCGTGGCCCGTAGCTCCGAGTCGGTCGGCGGCCGGGTGTCGTCGTTGCGCCCGCTCACCATGTGGTCGACGACGGCCAGCAGCGCGGTGCGCTTCTCTTCCTCGTCGGTCACCTTCTCGGCCCGGCCGAACAGCACGACGGAGCGGTAGTTCATCGAGTGGTGGAAGGCGGAGCGAGCCAGCACCAGGCCGTCGAGCAGGGTGACGGTGACGCAGACGTCGACGCCCGAACAGATGGTTCGGAGCGCGAAGTTCGCACTCGCGCCGTGGAGGTAGAGCCGATCGTCGACTCGTGCGTAGGCCGTGGGGACCACCCAGGGAGCGCCGTCCACGGCGAAGCCGACATGGCAGATCAGCGCCTCGTCGAGGATGGCGTGCACCGCCGCCTCGTCGTAGCGACCGCGCTGGGACAAGCGGCGCACGGTGGAGCGGGGGGTCTGGCGAAGGTCGGGCACCGCCAGATGATGGTCGAGGCGCCCGCCGGCGCCGCAGCAATTTCGACCGGCTCAGCGGACCACCAGCTGGCCGGGAGTGACGCCCAGCTCCTCCCGGCAGGCGGCCACGAACGAGCTCGGGGTGGCATAGCCCACAGAGACGGCGGTGGTCGTGACCGATGCCCCCTCGGCCAGCAGCTCGAGGGCCCGCAGCATTCGAGCCCGACGGTGCCACCTGCTCAGCGTCATCCTGGTCTCCGACACAAAGGCGCGGTCGAGCGTGCGCCGGCTCGCACCCACCGCCCGCAGCAGCGGCCCGAGGTCCGCCGCCGGGTCTTTGAGGATGGCGGCGGCCAGCTGTCTCGCTCGTGCGTCACGCGGTGCCGGCAGCTGCAGCGGTGCTTCGGGGGCGCCGCTGAGCTGCTCGAGCAGCACCGTCAGCAGGGCCGCGTGCGGGGCATGGTCGAGGTCGAGCGGACACAGGCGAACGGCGTGGAGCAGCAGCTCGCGCACGAGCGGGGCGACGTTCAGGGCTCGGGGCTCACCAGGAAGCACCCGCAGCGACGAGACGAGGTAGTGATGGACCGCTTCACCATCAGCCGCGTAGGGCACCTGATCTTCTTCCGCGACCCGTCCGGCAACGTCATCGGCGCCATGGAGCACGACACCGAGGCGGAGTGATCGCTGGCGTGGGGGCCCGTCGCGACACTGTTCCCCGACCGTTCACCCGGGCGTCAGGCACGGTTGGCCGGGGCGTCGACGGCGGCTCCCACGCCCGGCGCTCGGCCGCAGGCGCGCCAGTAGGCTGGCCGCGATGTCGACCCACGTAGAGGCGAGCGCCGAGGAAGCGCACACGGGCGTCCCTACGACGGCAACCGGCCCAGGTGCGCTCACCGGCTCCTCGCCGGCGAGTCGGGCCCTGCGGAGCGCCGACCCCAGCCGGGCCGCCCAGTACATCAACCGCGAGCGGTCGTGGATCGACTTCAACGGCCGCGTGCTGAGCCTGGCCGAGGACGAGCGCCAGCCGTTGCTCGAGCGGGCCAAGTTCCTCGCCATCTTCAGTACGAACCTCGACGAGTTCTTCCAGGTCCGCGTGGCCGGCCTCAAGGACCAGCTGGCCGCCGGGCTCCCGGCCACCGCCCCCGACGGCACCAGCCCGCTCGACCAGCTCAAGGCCATCCGCGAGGCCGTGAGCGAGCAGCTCCAGCGGTTGTCGGCCGCGTTCCTCGGCCAGGTGGCGACGGCCCTGGCCGACCAGGGCATCCGCCTCTCCGACTGGGACGCGCTCGACGACGACGACCGCGAGTACCTGGTCGACGTGTTCGACCGCCGCATCTACCCGGTGCTCACGCCGCTTGCGGTCGACCCCGGTCATCCGTTCCCCCACATCTCCGACCTGTCGTTGAACCTGGCGGTGATCGTCCGCGACCCCACGTCCAACGAACGACGCTTCGCCCGGGTGAAGGTGCCGCAGCTGCTGCCCCGCTTCGTCGTCATGCCGGACGGCGAGCGCTTCGTCCCGCTCGAGCAGGTCATCGCGTTCCACCTCGACCGCCTGTTCCCCGGCATGACGACCGAGGGCCACTTCCCCTTCCGCGTCACCCGCAACGCCGACCTGATCGTCGACGAGGAGGATGCCGACGACCTGCTCGAAGCCGTCGAGATCGAGCTGCGTCGCCGCCGGCGTGGGCGGGCCGTGCGCCTCGAGATCGACGCCACCATGGCCGACGAGGTGCGCGATCTCCTGGTGCGGGAGCTGCAGCTGCTCCCGAGCGACGTCTACGTGATCGACGGTCCCCTCGACCTGAGCGGCCTGTGGGCGGTGTACGACCTCGAGCGACCGGAGCTCAAGGACGATCCGTGGGCCCCCACCACGGCCCCCCGGCTGGCGCTCGACGAGAACGAGGCCGACCTCTTCGCCGTCATCCGCGACGGCGATGTGCTCGTGCACCATCCGTACGAGTCGTTCACCACGTCGGTCGAGGCGTTCATCCATCGTGCGTCGGCCGACCCCAACGTCCTGGCCATCAAGCAGACCCTGTACCGCACCTCGGGTGACAGCCCCATCGTGCGGTCGCTCATCCGAGCCGCCGAGCGCGGCAAGCAGGTGGCCGTGCTGGTCGAGGTGAAGGCCCGCTTCGACGAGCAGGTCAACATCACGTGGGCCAAGGCCCTGGAGGATGCCGGAGTGCACGTCGTGTACGGCATCGTCGGGCTCAAGACCCACAGCAAGACCGCGCTCGTCGTGCGGCAGGAGGACGAGGGGCTGCGCCGCTACTGCCACATCGGCACCGGCAACTACAACTCCAAGACGGCCCGGATCTACGAGGACATCGGGCTGCTGACCGCCGACCCGGAGATCGGTGCCGACCTCACCGACCTCTTCAACTTCCTCACCGGGTACAGCCGCCAGATCTCCTACCGAAAGCTGCTGGTGGCCCCGCGAGGCCTGCGCAACCGCATCATCGAGCTGATCCAGGCGGAGGCCGCCCTCGGGGCCGAGGGCCGCATCATCCTCAAGATGAACGGCCTCGACGACCCAGCGGTGATCGAGGCGCTGTACGCCGCCTCGCAGGCCGGCGTGCCCATCGACCTCGTGCTGCGGAGCATGTGCTGCCTGCGTCCCGGCGTGCCGGGGCTGTCGGACACGATCCGTGTCCGGTCGATCGTCGGGCGCTACCTCGAGCACTCGCGCATCTTCTACTTCGGCCACGGCGGGCCCGACTCGTACCTCATCGGGTCGGCCGACCTGCGCCGCCGCAACCTCGACCGCCGCATCGAAGTGATCGCCCCCGTCACCGACCCCGTGCTCCAGGGGCGCCTCCAGGAGGTGTTGGACATCAACCTCGCCGACGACACGCTCGCCTGGCAGCTGCAGGCCGACGGCACCTGGGTGCCGCCCACGGGCGACACGGCCTCCGGCACACATCACCGCCTCCAGGAGGCGGCGATGCTGCGGGCCCGGCCGTGGCTCGACGCCGAGGACGTCCTCTGATGGGTGGAGCGTCGTCAGCGGTCGAGCGCGAGGTGAAGCTGCAGGGGTGGGCCGGCTTCGAGCTGCCGAACCTGGCCGATGCGGTCGACGGCCTGGTGGCCGTGCCCGTGGCCACCCAGCAGCTGGAGGCCACCTACTACGACACCCGAGACCTCCGGCTGGCGCGGGCCGGCATCTCGATGCGCTTCCGCACCGGCGAAGGTGAGAAGCAGGCAGGCCGAGGGGCGAAGGGCGTCGGCCGGTGGACGGTGAAGCTGCCGGATCAGGGAGCCGGCGAGGGGCTCGCGCGCCGGGAGATCAGCATCGACGCGCCGGGCCGGGTCATCCCCGAGGAGATGGCCTCGCTGGTGCGGGCCCACGTCCGCTCCGCGCTTCTGGCACCCGTGGCGACGCTCCAAACCCAGCGCCGCCGGGTCGAGCTGCGCAACGGCGCCGGCCGGGCGCTGGTGGAGGTGGCCGACGACGAGGTGTCCGTGCTCGAGAACCGCCGCGTGGCGGTGCGCTTCCGGGAGATCGAGGCCGAGCTGCGCGGTGACGCTCCGGAGGAGCTGCTGGAGGCGGTCACCGCCCGTCTGGAAGCGGCCGGAGCGCGACGCGGCGAGCAGACGTCGAAGGTGGTGCGCGCCCTCGGGCCCCGTTCGCTCGACCCGCCCGACGTGGTGGTGCCCGACCTCGGCAAGGACGCCACCCTGGCCGACGTGGTCGGTGCGGCCGTGGCCTCCGGCTTCACCCGCCTGCTGCGCCACGACCCGGGTGTTCGCATCGGCGGCGACGACGAAGACGTGCACCAGGCCCGGGTGGCAGCCCGGCGACTGCGCTCGGACCTGCGCACGTTCCGCGACGTGCTCGAGCCCGACGCCAACGCCGCGATCCGTGGAGAGCTGCAGTGGCTCGGAGCCGAGCTCGGCCATGTGCGCGACGGCGACGTGCTGGCCGAGCGCCTGCGCACGCAGGCGGCAGAGCTGCCGTCCGCCGACCCAGTGGCGATCGCCGGGCTGTTGCGGCGACTCGAGGCCGAACGCCGCTCGGCGCGGGCGACGCTGCTGGCCGCGCTCGACACCGACCGCTATCTCCGCCTGATCGACTCGCTCGCCGATGCGGCCGCCCGTCCACCGGTGGTCGAGTTCGCCGGCGAGAACGCCATGGACTCCCTGCCCGGTCTCGTCCGCGGCCCCTGGAAGCACCTCCGGAAGGCAGTGGAGGCACTGGGCGACGAGCCCGAGGACGAAGCGCTGCACGACATCCGCATCCGGGCCAAGCGCGCCCGCTACGCGGCCGAGGCCGCCGCCCCCGTGCTGGGCAAGCCGGCCCTGCGGTTCGCCAAGGCGGTGGCCGGCGTGCAGGGCGCCCTCGGGGAGCTGCAGGACGCAGTGGTGACCGAGGCATGGCTGCGCACCGTAGGGATCAAGGGCCCGGCCCGGCAGGCACTGCTGGCGGGCGAGCTCATCGGCGTGCAGCGCATGGCCATGGTCGAGGCACGCAGCTCCTGGCGCGGGGCGTGGGAGCAGCTCTCCGACAAGAAGCTTCGCTCCTGGCTGGCGTGACTGACGTGAGGGAGCGAACGTGGCGGAGGTGAACGCCGCCGGCGAGGTGCGGGCGTCCGGTGGCGTGGTGCTGCGCGCCGGCCCCATGGGTAGCACCGAGGTGCTGCTCGTGCACCGGCCTCGTTACGACGACTGGACGTTGCCCAAGGGAAAGGCGGAAGTGGGTGAGGACGACGAAATCTGCGCGCTTCGGGAGGTGGAGGAGGAGACGGGGCTGCAGTGCCGCCTGGGCGCCGAGCTGGCCACGACCCGCTACACCGACCGCTTCGGGCGACCCAAGATCGTCCGCTACTGGGTCATGGACGTGACCGGCGGAGCGTTCGTGCCGAACGACGAGGTCGACCAGGTGGCCTGGGTCGACCTCGGTGAGGCCGGGTCTCGGCTCACCTACGACCGCGACCTCGAGGTGCTGACCGCCGCAGCCGGCGCGACGGTTGATCGGGTCGAGCGATGACCGTGCTCGTGGTGCGCCACGCGGTGGCGATCGGTCGGAGCGCCTGGTCGCACGCAGACGTCGACCGTCCCCTCGACGAGCGGGGCGTGGCCCAGGCGGCCGGCCTCGTCGAGCTGCTCCGGGAGTTCAAGATCGACAGCATCCTGTCCAGCCCGTCGGCCCGGTGCGTCGACACGGTGCGGCCGCTCGCCGCCGCGTGCGACCTCTCGGTGGACGTGGTGCCGCAGCTCGCCGAGGGGCAGCGCGACGCGGCCGCCACCCTCGCCGGCTCCAACGGGCCCGGGGCGCTCGTCCTCTGCTCGCACGGCGACGTGATCCCGCCCTTGGTGAAGGCGCTCGCCCGCTTCCAGGGTGACGGGGAGATGGCCTGCGCCAAGGGCTCGACCTGGGTGATCGAGGACGACGGAGGTGAACGACCACGGCTCCGCTACCTCCCTCCGCCGGCCTGACCCGGTCCGGTGCCCCCCTCGAAGGCGGATCCATGCGCATCGCGGCCATCGACCTGGGGTCCAACTCCTTCCACCTCGTGGTGGTCGACGCGCATCCCGACGGGTCCTTCGACACGCTCCTGAAGGACAAGGAGACGCTTCGCCTCGGCGATGTGGTCACCCGCACGGGTGCGATCCCGCCGGACCAGGTCGACCGGGTGGTCGAGACCATGCAGCGCTTCGCCGTCGCCGCTCGGTCCATCGGCGCCACCGAGATCAGCGCCCGCGCCACCAGCGCGCTTCGCGAAGCGGAGAACTCGGCCCAGGTGGTCGACCGCATCGCCGCGGAGACCGACATCGCGGTCGAGGTCATCAGCGGGCAGGCCGAGGCCGGCCTGATCTTCTCGGCCATCCGGGAGAGCGTCGACCTGGGATCCGGGCCGGCGATCTGCTTCGACCTCGGCGGCGGCAGCCTCGAGATCATGGTCGGGGACAACAGCCGGCTGCTCTGGTCCACGAGCGTCCACCTGGGTGTGGCCCGCCTCGCCGCGCAGTTCGTGCGGGACGACCCGCCGTCGGCCGGCGAGATCCGCCGGCTCAAGGCCCACGTCACCGAGGTCCTCTCGCCTGTCCTCGAGGAGGTTCGGCCCTTCGACCCCAAGCTGCTGGTGGTGACGAGCGGCACCTTCTGCGACCTGTCACGCATGGCAGCCGCGGCGCGCACCGGCACCGTGCCGGCCACCCTGAACCAGCTGAGCGTCCGGCGCCGGGACGTGCAGGAGGTCCACGAGCAGCTGCTCGAGCTGCCCGCGGCCGGGCGGGCCCGCATCAGCGGCCTCGACGCCCGCCGGGCCGATCAGATCCCGGTGGGCTCGCTCGTGCTCGTCACCATCTTCAAGCTGTTCGGCTTCGACTCTATGATCGCGTCGGACTGGGCCCTGCGCGAAGGCATCGTGCTCGAGGCGATCCGGCACCACGAGGTGGCCGAGTGGACGGGTGACGCCGAGGCGATCCGCCGCTCCTCCGTGCTCGGCCTGGCCCGGCGCTGCGGATGGGACGAGCGCCATTCCGTGCAGGTCGCCCGGCTGGCCACCGACCTCTTCGACCAGACCCACCAGCTGCACGGGCTGTCGCCCTACGACCGCGATCTCCTCGAGTACGGCGCCCTGCTGCACGACATCGGTGAGCACGTGGCGGTGGAGTCGCACCACAAGCACACCGCCTACCTCATCGAGCACGGACGGCTCCGGGGCTTCAGCCCGGAGGACATCGCCGTGCTCGGGGTGCTCGGCCGGTACCACCGCCGCAGCGACCCAAAGTCGTCGTTCGCTCCGTGGGCGACGCTGACCGCCGAGCGTCGAACCGCAACCCTGCAGCTGCTGTCACTGCTCCGGCTGGCGGACGGGCTCGACCGGGGCCACGCCACGACCGTCGACGCGGTGCGCGTCGGCGTCACCAAGAGCCGGGTCCGCCTGGAGGTCCAGGCCAGGGCGGACATGGACCTGGAGCTGTGGGGCGTCCGCCGCAAGCGCGACCTCTTCGAGAAGCTCTTCGACCGGCCGCTCGACATCGTGCCGGCCGGTGCCGGGGCGGCCACTCGTGCGGGGGCGGCATGAGCCAGCACGAGCTCCGACGCACCTTCCACGACGACCTGGCCGTGCTGCGCGGCAGGGTCGAGGCCATGGCAAGGGTGGTCGTGAGCGGCACCGAGACCGTCACCGCCGCCCTGCTCGCCGGTGACGTGGAGGCGGCGGCCGCCGTCATCGCGGCCGACGCCTTCATCGACGCCGTCTACCCGACGGTGGAGGCTGACGTCTTCTCGCTCGTGGCCCGTCAAGCCCCGGTGGCGAGGGATCTCCGGTTCCTCATGGCCACGCTTCGGGTGGCCCAGGAGATCGAGCGCTCAGGCGACCTGATCGCCTCCGTGGGCCGCCGGGTGGGCGCGATCGACCCCCGCTCGCTGACCGCAGAGGTCCGCTTCCTGCTCGAGGAGATGGGGCGCCAGGCCGCGATCATGTTCCGCGCCGCCGCCGGCTGCTACTCGGTGCTCGACGCGGAAGGCGCGGCGTGGGTGCGCGACGCGGACGACGCCATGGATGCCCTGCACCACCGCCTGCTCCAGCAGCTGTTCACGGCGAGCGAGGGCACGGTGGCCTCCACCGTGGAGCTCGGCCACATCTCCCGCTTCTACGAGCGGGTGGCCGACCACGCCGTAGTCATCGCCGAGCGGGTGTGCTTCGTGGCTCAGGGCGAGATGAACGCCGGCGACGCCGACGAGCGGACCTACTGACGATCAGGTCGACTGCAGCTCAGCCGAAGCGGCCGGTGATGTAGTCGTCGGTGCGCTGGTCCTTGGGCGAGGTGAACAGGGCGCTGGTGGCGTCGGCCTCGACCAGCACACCGGTGCGGTGGCCGGCATCGTCGACCTCGGCCGTGAAGAACGCCGTCACGTCGGAGACGCGGGCAGCCTGCTGCATGTTGTGGGTCACGATGACGATCGTGTAGTCCTGCTTGAGCTCGACCATGAGCTCCTCGATGCGGATGGTGGCGATCGGGTCGAGCGCCGAGCAGGGCTCGTCCATGAGGATCACGTCGGGCCGGACGGCGATGGCCCGGGCGATGCAGAGCCGCTGCTGCTGGCCACCGGACAGGGAGAAGGCGCTCTGCTTGAGCTTGTCCTTCACCTCGTCCCACAGGGCAGCCCGACGGAGGGACTCCTCCACCAGGTCGTCCATGCTCTTGGGCTTGAGCCCGTTCACCTTCGGGCCGAACGCCACGTTGTCGTAGATCGACTTCGGGAACGGGTTCGGCTTCTGGAAGACCATGCCGATCTGGCGACGCACCTCGATGGGGTCGACACCCTGGCCGTAGAGGTCCTGGCCGTGATAGGCGATGCGACCGTCGACCCGGGTGCCGGGGATCAGGTCGTTCATGCGGTTGAGGCAGCGCAGGAAGGTGCTCTTGCCGCAGCCCGACGGCCCGATCAGGGCGGTCACCCGCCGGCGGCCGATGCCCAGGTTCACGTCGCGCAGCGCCCGAAAGGACCCGTAGAAGAAGTCGAGGTCGCTGACCTCGAAGACGGGCTCGCCGGCATCGGCCGGCAGCTCGGCCGGGTTGCGGACCTCCGGAGCGGTGTTGGGGGTGTTCAAGAGCGTCGTCTGAGTGTCGGACACGTTTCGATGATGGTGCCTCCTTCTGTGCGTAGCAACCACTGCGCCAACGCGACCTGGGCGTTTGCAAGGAGGGTGACCATGTTTCACCGCCCGTTCACCTGCTGCTCACCTTGTGGCGGCCTCTCGGCCAAGAGGCGTCCGTAACGTGATCGACATCCGGACCCCCGTCCCGACCACAGGAGCCCTCTGCACTGATGATTCGATCCGCATTCCCGTTCGGCCGACTGCTCGCCGTCCTCGCCGCCTTCGCCCTCGTGGCCGCCGGCTGCGGCGGTGCCGACGACACCGTCGGCACCCAGGCCGATTCGGAGACGCCCCGCCTGGCCAGCGCCACGCTGAACGCCTCCGGCGCAACGTTCCCGATGGCCTTCTACGAGGAGGTCATCGCCTCGTTCAAGGAGGCGCAGCCCAGCGTGACCGTGAACTACGCCGGCGGTGGCTCGGGCAAGGGCCGCCAGGAGCTGCAGGACGGCCTCGTCGACTTCGCCGGCTCCGATGGGCTGGTCAAGGCCGAGGATGTGCCGAAGTACAAGAACGGTGAGTTCCTCTACGTCCCCACCGTCACCGCCCCGATCACGGTCAGCTACAACCTGCCCGACGTGAAGGACATGAAGCTCGACGCTGACACCGTGGCCAAGATCTTCCAGCGTCAGATCACCACGTGGGACGACGCGGCCATCAAGGCGCTGAACCCCGACGCCCGGCTGCCATCCACCCCCATCACCGTGGCTCGCCGCTCGGACGGCTCGGGTACCACCGAGAACTTCACCAAGTACCTGGTGTCCGCCGCCCCCAGCACCTGGACCCTCAAGTCCGGCTCCACGGTCGAGTGGCCGGCTGACACCCAGGCCGGCAACGGCAACAACGGTGTCGCCGGCATCGTCAAGGGCACCGTCGGCGCCGTCGGCTACGTCGATCTCTCGGACGCCAAGGCCTCGTCGCTCCAGTTCGCCACCTTGAAGAACGCCGCCGGCAAGTTCGTGGCGCCGACCCTCGACGGCACGTCGGCTGCGCTCGAGGGCGCCACCGTCAACGCCGACCTGTCCTACGACCCCCTGAACGCCAAGGGTGAGAAGGCCTACCCGATCGCCGCACCGACCTGGATCCTGGTGTACAAGAACCAGACCGACAAGGCGAAGGCCGAGGCACTCAAGGGCTTCCTCACCTACCTGCTCAACGACGGTCAGGACCTGGCCGAGGATGCGGACTACGCCCCGCTGCCCAAGTCGCTGAAGGACAAGGCGCTGGCCCAGCTCAACTCGATCGTCATCCCCTAACTTTGCGAGCCATGTGGGCCCGGACGGGCCGGGCCCACCCCTCGCCAAGGCACTGATGACGACCACGACACCACCTCCCACCGGGCTCCAGCCGGCTCGCTCGGCTCGAGGCGACACCGCGTTTCGCGCCGCCAGCTTCCTCTGCGGCTTCACCGTGCTGGCCATCCTCGGCCTCATCGCCGTGTCGATGACCCAGAAGGCGCTACCGGCGCTGCAGGCCGAGGGCCTCGGGTTCCTCACCTCGGCTCGATGGGCTCCGAACGAGGGCCGCTTCGGAGCACTGGCCTTCATCTACGGCACGATGGTCATCTCGGCCATCGCGCTGGTCTTCGCCGTGCCGGTCAGCATCGGCATCGCCCTCTTCCTCACCGAGGTCGCACCCCGCCGGCTGCGCAAGGTGGTGAGCTACGTCATCGACCTGCTCGCCGCCGTCCCTTCGGTGGTCTACGGGCTCTGGGGTGTGCTCGTGCTGTCCGCCGTGATCGTCGACGCCTACGACGCCGTAGGCCGGGTGCTCGCACCGGTCCCGCTCGTCGGCCGGCTCTTCGAGGGTCCGGCGAACGGCCGGAGCCTGTTCACGGCCGGTCTCATCCTCGCTCTCATGATCACCCCGATCATCACCGCCATCACGCGGGAGATCTTCGACACCGTTCCGCAGGGCCAGAAGGAGGCCGCCGTCGCACTCGGGGCCACCCGCTGGGAGATGATCCGCGGGGCCGTGTTCCCGCACAGCCGCAGTGGCATGGTCGGCGCGGTGATGCTGGGCCTCGGGCGGGCCATGGGCGAGACCATCGCCGCCGCTCTGGTCATCGGCTCCAGCCCCCGCATCTCGGCGCAGCTGTTCGGCCCCGGCGACGCCCTGCCCTCGGTCATCGCCTTCCAGTTCGGTGAGGCGAGTGGCACCTACCGCTCGGCTCTCATCGCCCTGGGCGTGATCCTCTTCGCCATGACCATCATCGTGAACATGGCCGCCCGAGTCATCGTCAACCGGGGCCAGGAGGCCCGAGCCGCATGAGCACCTCCATCACGGCCCCCGCCGGCCGCCCGGCCCCATCCAGGGGCTCGAGCACCTCGCAGACCGAGGCACCCCGACCCATCACCGGCAAGTCGATCAGCGTCGGCCGCCGGGTGCGCAACACCACCGCGACCGTGCTGGTCGGCCTCGCCGTCCTGGTGGCCGCCGTCCCGCTCGCCTTCGTGCTGGTGTACGTGGTGTCGAAGGGCGGAGGGGTGTTCAACCTGGCCTTCCTCACCGAGAGCATCCCCATCAGCTCCCGCCGCGCCGGGCCCGGCATGGGCCCCGCCGTCGCCGGCACACTGCTCATCACCGGGGCCGCCACGCTCATGGCCGTGCCGCTGGGGATCCTGGCGGCCGTCTACCTCAACGAGTACGGGCAGGCCAACCGCCTCGCCGCCGCCATCCGGTTCCTCAGCGACGTGATGGCCGGTGTGCCCTCCATCGTCATGGGCCTGTTCATCTACACCGTGTGGGTGCTGCGCTTCGGCATGAGCGGCTTCGCCGGGGCGCTCGCCCTGGCCTGCCTCATGCTGCCCATCGTCATCCGGTCGACAGAGGGCGTGCTCCGGCTCGTGCCTCGGGACCTCCGTGAGGCCAGCACCGCGCTCGGCGCCCGCACCTCACGCACCATCCTCACCGTCGTCATCCCGGCCGCCCTGCCCGGCATCACCAGCGGCTGCCTGCTGGCCGTGGCCCGTGCCGCCGGCGAGACCGCTCCCCTCCTCTTCACCATCGGCACGGTGAGGGCGCTGAACCCCAACCTCTTCGAGGGCACCAACACCGCCCTCTCCGCCCAGATCTTCGTGAACGCGCAGCTGCCCTTCGTGGCCGCGCAGAACCGGGCGTGGGGCGCGGCACTCACGTTGATCCTGCTGGTGCTGCTGCTCACGATCATCGCCCGCATCATCTCGGCCCGCTTCACCGTCCGATGACCGCGGCCCGATGACCTCCGAGGCGCTCCCGACGGTGCTCGTCGTGGAGGACGAGGAGTCGTTCGTGGATGCCCTGCTCGTGGGCCTGAAGCGGGAGGGCTTCCTCGTCAAGGTGGCCAGGGACGGTGCCGAAGCGCTCGAGCTGTTCGAGGTCGTGCAGCCCGACCTGGTGCTGCTGGACGTGATGCTCCCGAAGATCTCCGGCATCGACGTCTGCCGGGAGATCCGCCGCACGTCTCGTGTGCCCATCATCATGGTGACGGCCAAGGCCTCGGAGATCGACACGGTCGTCGGCCTCGAGGTCGGCGCCGACGACTACGTGGCCAAGCCCTACCGCCTACGGGAGCTCGTGGCCCGCATGCGGGCCGTGCTGCGCCGCGTGCCCCGCAGTGCCGAGGACACCCAGTCCGACGGCGAGGCGCTCGAGGTCGGCGACGTGCGGCTCGACCCGGGCCGGCACGAGGTCTTCGTTCGGGGCGAGCCGATCAGCCTGCCGCTCAAGGAGTTCGAGCTGCTCGAGCTGCTCCTCTCCAACGCCGGCCGGGTGCTCACCCGGGAGACGCTCATCGACCGCGTCTGGGGGCCCCACTACGTCGGGGACACGAAGACGCTCGACGTCCACGTGAAGCGGCTGCGGTCCAAGGTCGAGGAGACGCCCGCCAACCCGGCCCGCATCGTCACCATCCGCGGCCTGGGCTACAAGTACGAGGCCGCTCGGCCCTGAGCACGCAGCCCGCGCTCCCCCGTCGCGCCCTGGCTGAGTACTGCGGCACGGCCTTCCTGGTCGCCGTCGTGGTGGGTTCGGGCATCGCGGCCGAGCGGTTGTCGCCCGACGACGTCGGCCTTCAGCTGCTCGAGAACGCAGCCGCCACCGCCGCCGGCCTCGTCGCGCTGATCCTCGCCTTCGGACCCGTCTCCGGCGCCCACTTCAACCCCGTGGTCAGCCTGGTCGACGCCGTGCTCGGCGGGCTCGACGGGCGCGATGTCCCCGTATACATCGGCGCCCAGATCACGGGCGGGATCACCGGGGCGATCGTCGCCAACGTCATGTTCGAGCTCGACCCGGTGACGTGGTCGGACTACACCCGATCCGCGGGCGGCCTGTGGCTGGGCGAGGTGGTGGCCACCATCGGTCTGCTGGTGGTGATCTTCGGCGTCGTGCGCTCCGGACGGTCTGCCGCGGCACCGTTCGCAGTCGGGGCGTACATCGGCGGCGCGTATTTCTTCACGTCGTCGACGAGCTTCGCCAACCCGGCCGTCACCATCGCCCGGGCCTTCACCGACACCTTCTCCGGCATCGCCCCGAGCTCGGTCGCCGCCTTCGTCGCCTTCCAGCTGCTGGGCGGAGCTCTTGCGCTGGCCCTGGTCCGGGCCCTGTACCCCGACATCGCCGAGGTCGCCGCTGACGTCATCGTCCCTGCCGCCGGCGCCTCGTCCGCCTCCCCCACCTGATGCCAGGAGCCACCGTGCCCGACCTCCCCCAGATCCTCGTCGTCTGCACCCACAACGCCGGGCGCTCGGTCGCCAGCCGGGTGCTCCTCGACCACTACGGGAACGGGCGCATCAAGGTGCAGTCAGCGGGTTCGACCCCTGGGGAGCACATCAACCCGGCCATCGCCCAGATCCTCACCGAGCGCGGCCTCGACGTGTCGAAGGAGTTCCCCAAGCCGCTCACGGATGACGCCGCCCGCGCCGCCGACGTCATCATCACCATGGGTTGCGGCGACGCCTGCCCGTGGTTCCCGGGGAAGCGCTACCTCGACTGGGAGCTCACCGACCCTGCCGGCAAGGGGGTGGACGAGGTCCGTCCGATCGTCGAGGAGATCGACCGCCGGGTCAGGGCCCTCCTGCACGAGCTGCTCGGTGACGGCGATCACCTCGCCACGAAGGTCGGGTTGTAGATCAGCCCGAGGATGGCGCCGGGCGGCGTTCGCACCGTGGCGGTCACGATGCCGCCGCCCACGTCGGCCGGCGGGGTGTGCTCGGTGGCGCCATCGCCGAGCAACGCCGCGACGGCCGCCGGCACATCGGCCACGCCCCAGTAGGTGAGTGCGCCATCGGCCGGATCGGCCTGTGGCAACAGGCCCAGCTCGTACCCGCCGACGTCGTAGCCCACGTAGAACGGCTCGTCGAAGTACGGATCGATGCCGAGGGCGGTCGACCACCATGCCTTCGCCGCGTCCACGTCGGGCGAGGGATAGATGACGGTGCGGAGTCCTTGCAGGGCGATGGGCATGGGCCGCATCGTGCCAGGACCTTCAGGCCACCGGCGCTGCGTCCGATGGAGAGGCGTGGACACTCGCACGGCCCAGAAGCACGACACCCGCCCTGTGAGCGTCCTCGAGATCCTCCGGGCCGAGGCGGTGACGTCGGTGTACCAGCCGATCGTCGACCTCGACACCCGCTCGGTCGTAGCCGTGGAAGCACTGGCCCGTGGCCCCCAGGGCGAGATGCACTTCCCCGGCTCCCTGTTCGCCGCCGCCGCCCGCGCGGGCCTGTCGGTGCAGCTGGAGTGGGCATGCCGGGCCGCCGCGTTCCGCGGCGCGCTGGCCGGGCCGCTTCCGAGGGGTGTGGCGTTGTTCGTCAACGTCGAGTCGTCCCAGCTCGGGGAGGTGCCGCCCGCCGCGGTGCAACAGCTCGAAGAACAGGTGCGGAAGGACGTGCATGTCATCCTCGAGCTGACCGAGCGCGACCTGGCCGGCCGGCCGGCCGAGGTGCTCCGGGCCGTCTATGCCGCCCGCGCCCGCGGCTGGGGCATCGCCCTCGACGACGTCGGCGTCGACCCTGCGTCGCTCGCGCTGATGCCGGTCATCCGGCCGGACGTCGTGAAGCTCGACCTCGCGCTCGTGCAGGGCCGCCAGACCGTCGAGGTGGCCCGCGTGGCCAGCGCGGTGGCCGCCTACGCCGAGGAGTCGGGCGCCATCGTCCTCGCCGAGGGCATCGAGACCGACCTGCACCTCGAGCGTGCGCTCGTGCTGGGCGCGACGCTCGGCCAAGGCTGGTACTTCGGTCGACCCGGCAGTCTCGACGCCGTCGCCCGGCTGCACTGCGAGCCGCTCCACCTGCTCCGCGACCTCGAGCCACCGAGCAGGTCGACGCCGTTCGAGCGGGTGGCTCGCGGTTTCCCGACCCGCACCGCCCGCAAGTCCCAGCTCCTGGGCATGTCGCACCACCTCGAACGCCAGGCGGTCGAGCTCCCGGCTCCCCCGCTGCTGCTGGCGGCGTTCGAGCACGCCGACTTCTTCACGCCCGCTACGCGCAAGCGCTACTCGCGCTACGCCCGCCTGGGCCCCCTCGTCGCTGCGTTAGGGGTAGGCCTGGACCACGAGCCGGCTCCTGGTGTTCGCGGTGCCCCCCTCGACCCGGCCGACCCCCTCGCCGCCGAGTGGACCGTCGTGGTGCTGAGCCCGCACTTCGCCGGCGCCCTCATCGCCCGCGACCTCGGAGATGACGGACGGGACGAGGACCGGCTCTTCGAGTTCGTCCTCACCCACGACCGTCACCGCGTGACAGAGGCGGCGCGGTGCCTCATCGACCGGATCGTCTCACCCCACTGACGACACGACGGTCGCACTCGAGTGGCCGCGGACATGGGCCAAGCGCTCAGCCTCAGCCTCCACCTGAGCAAGCACCGCCTTCGACAGCTTGCCGAAAGGCTCCACGGTGACGTCGTAGCGCTTCGACTTCGCGGCCCCGCGCCAGGTGCCCACGGGCACGGCCTCGCGCAGCACCACACCAGGGCCGCCGATGACCGGGAACGCCCTCTTGCGGTGCGCTGCTTCCCGGAACAGCAGGTCGCGATCGCGGGACTGCAGGAACGGGTCCTTGGCGGGCAACAGGCGCACGCCGCTGCCGCGTGAACCTTCGAGCGCCGCCAGGTCCGCTTCGAGCACGAACGCCTTGTGGCCACGCCCGCCGTCGCCGCCGTCGACCCGCACCGCCACCAGTGCGTCGGCCACCGCGGTCCAGC
The DNA here is from genome assembly GCA_902805655.1 of uncultured Acidimicrobiales bacterium. Lineage (GTDB taxonomy): Bacteria > Actinomycetota > Acidimicrobiia > Acidimicrobiales > CADCTF01 > CADCTF01. The sequence continues at coordinate 16,051 of CADCTF010000130.1, read as the reverse complement.
GCTGCCTGGCGTCGGTCTTGGTGATGCCTGCCCACTCGGCGAAGTGGCCGGACGTCGTGGGGCCGTAGCAGTGCAGGAAGCGCACGAGCAGCTCACGGCGGAGCGCCTCGACGTCGCCCTTGGCTTCGGCCCCGACCCACGTCCTGGCCCGGGCCAGCCGCACTGGTGCCGTACCGGTGAGCACCAGCCGGCCGAGCAACGGCGCAGCCCGGAACACGTTCTCGTCGGGGTGATGCACGTCGCACCCCTTGCACCACGGGGCCAGCTCGGCCGGCAGCTGGCGCGTGACCGCTCCGCTCACCTCCGCCTTCGTCGGCGAGCTCGACCCGACGGCGGCCATCATCGCCTTCTCCACCTCGACCAGCGCGTGCTCGGGCTGACCCCAGAGCTGCTGACGGGTGCCGTCGGCCGGCGCAACCCCCAGCGTGAAGACGGCATGGTCGGCGGGTGGGACCAGGTGCGGTGCACCACGCATCGCCCACGTCAGCACCGCTTCCTTGTTCTCCACCGCGTCCCCCACGACGGGCCCGTCGATGTCCAGGCGAGCCGCCAGGGAGACGTCGGCGTTGCCCGGCGGCGTGTCCTGGATGCCGCACGCTCCGGCCACCTCCACCAGGTCGCTGCGGGGCCGGCGGGCGTCGAGCGACATCGTGGCCGCCCGGAACGCGAGGACCCTCTCCCGGCTGACGGTCGGCTCGCTCACAGCCAGCCGCGACGCTTGAAGTTGCTGTACAGGGCGAGCGAGCACATCGCCATGATCGCCAGGGCGAACGGGTAGCCGAACAGCCAACCGAGCTCGGGCATGTGCTCGAAGTTCATGCCGTAGATGCCGGCGATCATGGTGGGCACGGCGACGATGGCCACCCACGCGGAGATCTTCCGCATGTCCTCGTTCTGCTGCATGCCGACCTGGGCCACGTTGGCGTTGAGCGCGCTGGTGAGCAGCGCGTCGAGTGACTCGACGTGCTGGGCACACCGGAGCACGTGGTCGTGCACGTCGCGGAAGTAGCTGCTCGTGTGGGGGTGGACCTGACCCACCTTGCCCGCCACCAGCTCGTCGAGCGGCGGCCCCAGCGGCAGGACCGCCGACCGGAACTCGATGACCTCACGCTTCAGCCTGTAGATCCGCTGGGCCAGGTTGCGCCGCTCTTCGGAGAACACCTGCTGCTCGATCTCGTCGATGTCGGTGTCGAGGCCGTCGAGCACGCTCTCGTACTCGTCCACCACCCGATCGGCGAGCGCGTGCAGCACCGCACCAGGACCCCACTGCAGTCGGTCAGGGTCGTCCTCGAGCTGACGCCGCACGGCGCCGATGTCGCAGGCTTCGCCATGGCGCACCGTCACCACGAACCGGTCGCCCAGGAAGACCAGCACCTCGCCGAGCTCCACCACCTCCTGCCGGTCGACGTACCGGGCGGTCTTCAGCACCACCAGCACCGTGTCCTCGTAGCGCTCCAGCTTGGGCCGCTGGTGCGCGTGCACCGCGTCCTCCACGGCCAGGGAGTGCAGGTGGAACTCTTCTTGTACGGCGTCGAACTCTTCGGTCGTAGGCTCGCGCAGCCCGATCCAGACGAACCCGTCCTCGATGTCGCGAGCTGCCTCCAAGGCCGACTGCAGCGGTACGGATCCGCCCATCCGGTGTCCCGCCTTGTACACCGCGCAGTCCACGATCATGGCGGTCAGTGTCGCACGCACCGGTTCTGCGCCGGCGGTGCGGCGAGGGGCGGACCCGCTCGTACGCTGGCCGCCGTGACCACACCGATGCGGATCCGCCGCGAGCCTCCGACGTTCCGGAAGGTGACCGTGGCCCGCACCGAGCCCCTCACGCCGCATCTGCTGCGGGTCACGCTCAGCGGCACCGACCTCCAGGGCCTCGACCCCGGGCTGCCGGCCGCCAGTGTGCGGTTGCTGCTGCCCGCGACGGGCGCCACCGAGCTGGTGATCCCGGCCTGGTCGGGCAACGAGTTCCTGTTCGACGACGGCGCACGACCGACCATTCGCACGTACACGCCTCGCCGGTTCGGCGCCGAGGCCCTCTAGCTCGATCTCGACGTGGTTCTGCACCCGGCGGGCACCGTGTCGGCCTGGGCCGTCGGCGCCCAGCCGGGTGACCCGGCGGCCATCTCCGGCACCGGCCGCGGGTACACGATCGCTCCCACCGACCGGGCGTTCCTGCTCGGAGGTGACGAGTCGGCCATCCCGGCCATCAGCCAGCTGCTCGAGGAGCTGCCGGAGGAGGCGAGGGTCCAGGTGCTCATCGAGGTGGCGCGGCCCGACGCCCGGCTGCACCTGCCTCCTCACCCCGGCGCGACAGTCACCTGGCTCGACCAGCCCCCCGACGCCGGCGGCGGCGAGCCGCTGCTGGCGGCCATCGGCGGCGCCGAGCTAGGGCCCGACACCAGGGTCTGGGTGGCCGGCGAGGCCGCCGCCGTGCACCGCGTACGCAGGCACCTCTTCGAGGAACGGAAGCTGGCGCGCTCGCAGTGCACCGTGCGCGGCTACTGGAAGCACGGCCGCGCCGGCGACGCAGACGACGACTGAGCCGGTTCCGGTCAGACCGCGGTGGCTCGGTGCAGCCGGCCGCCCAGCTCGCTGATCCTGTCCCGGACCTCCGCCGGCTCTCGCACCTCGACCTCGAACGCCACGGCGAGGATGGCGACGCCCGACAAGAGCCAGTCGAGTACGTCGGAACGCAGCTCGACCCGGCAGGTGCGGTCGTCGACCTCGGTGACCTCGGCATCGAGCCAGCGCGCCACCTGCCGCACGTCGGCCAGGCTTCCTTCTACGTGGACGACGGCGTGGTGCGGCATCGGCATGCTGGAGATGGACTGCGCCACGTAGGCGGCGGCATCCGCGGCGGGCAGAGGTCGGGCCGGGAACCGCACGCCCGCCAGCTTCGGCTCCTCCAACCGGTCGACTCGGAACGTGCGCCAGTCCTCCCGTCGGACGTCCCACGCCACGAGGTACCACCGTCGCCCGGCCGACACGAGCTGGTGCGGCTCGACCAGGCGGTGGGTCTCCTCGCCGTCGCGGCGTTGGTACCCGAACCGGACCTGTTCACGGTCGCGGCACCCCTGGGCCAGAACGGCGAGCGCGCCGGAGTCCACCCTCGGCCCGTCCGACCCGCCCCAGCGCAGCGGCATGACGTTGGTGTGCACCGCACTCACCCGCCGGCGCAACCGGTCGGGCAGCACCTGCTCCAGCTTGGCCAGCGCCCGCAGCGACGTGTCCTCGATGCCGGCCACCGAAGCGCCGGCCGCTGACCGCAGGCCCACCGCGATGGCGACGGCCTCGTCGTCGTCGAGCAGGAGGGGCGGCATGTGCGCGCCGGCTGCGAGCCGGTATCCGCCGGCCGGACCCGGTGTCGCGTCGACCGGGTAGCCCAGCTCCCGCAACCGGTCCACGTCGCGTCGCAGCGTGCGAGGGCTGACCTCGAGGCGCTCGGCGAGGTCCTCTCCCGGCCAGAACTTGTAGGTCTGCAGCAGAGAGAGCAGCTGGAGCGCTCGTCCGGTCGGATCGTTCATGTTCCCATCTTTGTCGGCATTGCGGCCGGGAGATGACCGCAACGCGGCGAGCGGCGATCAAGGCCTGGCGGTACGGTCCCGCGCATCGAAGGGAGGCTCGGTGCGATTCGAGGAGGTGGTCCAACTCCAAGCTCCGCCGGCCGAGGTGTGGGCGGTGATGTCGAACGTGGCCGGGTGGCCGCAGTGGAACGACTCGGTCACCGCAGTCGAAGTGCTGAGGCCGGGCCCTGTCGGCCTCGGGACGCAGGCCAGGGTGAAGCAGCCCCGTCTGCCCGCTGTCACCTGGGAGGTGACCGACTGGAGACCTGCCACCTCGTTCACCTGGGAGGTGAAGCGAGTGCCCGTCCCGACCATGGGCCGACACGCGATCGCCCCGAGCGCGGATGGGTCCTCCACCGTCACCCTCGTGCTCAAGCAGAAGGGGCCGCTGGCGCCGCTGCTCGGCGCGCTGACCAGGGGAATGACGGAGCGCTACATCGCTCTGGAGGCGCAAGGCCTCAAGCGTCGGTGCGAGGCCCGCTGATCAGCCCTTGCGCCTGACGTGGCGTGAGGTCGTACCGTCGGTTCCATGGTGCAGGTGGATCGCAGTGTGACGGGTTGCCGGGTGGGCGAGCTGGCCGCGGCCACCGGCATCACCGTCCGCACGCTGCACCACTATGAGCAGATCGGCCTCCTGGTCGCCTCGGGCCGGACCGAAGCGGGGCACCGGCTCTACGCCGAGGCCGACGTCGAGCGGCTCTACCGCATCAACCTGCTGCAGCGGCTGGGACTGCCCCTGGGTGAGATCGGCCGGGCGCTCGACGACGGCCAGTGGAGCATGCACACCGCCTTGTCGGCTCACCTCTCAGAGGTCGACCGGCGCCTTCAGAACGCACAGCGCGTGCGGAGCCGACTGACCCAGCTGCTCGCATGCGTGGAGACCACCGACGGGCCGTTGACGGCCGATGTCATGCAGCTGCTCGAGGAGATGACGATGCTCGATGCCACCGTCCAGAGCCGGATATCGATCCTGGTCTACGCGGACCTGGAGGCGGCGCACGACTACCTCGTCCGGGTGTTCGGGCTCGGGCCCTCCGAGCTGACCCGCGACGAGCAGGGACGGGTGGTCCACGCGGAGATCGAGGCGGGAGACGGCGTCGTCTGGCTCCACCTCGAGTCGCCCGAGTTCGGCCTGGCGTCGCCCAGCTCCCTGGGGGCGGCGACCGCGAGCATGGCCGTGATGGTGGCCGACGTGGACGCCCACTACCGGCACGCCGTCCTGCAGGGAGCGACGATCTCCTACGAGCCGGTCGACCAGCCGTACGGCTACCGGGAGTACAGCGCCCGCGACAACGAGGGCGGGCTCTGGTCGTTCATGAAGCCACTCGGCTGAGCCGGCCGGTGGGGCCCGTGACACCGGTCCCCGCACGGCGGCGTACCGGGGTAGGTGTGTGCGTTCCGCGTCTGAGCGACAGCTTCGTCGGCTGTCGCTCAGACGCGGAACCGCCACCACAGCGCCACGCGGGATGCCCTCCGTCAGGCGGCGACCCGACCGCCCGCCGCAACGGCGCTGCGGCCGTGCGGGAGGGCGGCCACGCGCGCCCGCATGCGATGCCGTGTCACGCCGGCGACGTACCCAGCGCGGTACACCCCGCGCTCGACGCGCACGACTCGCCCGCGCCGCACCTCCCACCGCAGGGCGTCGGCGATCGTCTTGCTCGGTCGTCCCGAGATGGCGAAGCCGGCCCTACGCACAGCGGCGGCGAGCTCGGGAACCTGCATCGGCCGGCCATGTTCGAGCATCGCCAGCACGAGCACCGAGCGGAGCCGGAGGCCCCGCACCGGCGGGAGGTCGAAGTCGTTGTCCATGCCGCATGGTGGCGGGCCACTGTGACAACGAAGCGCAGGGTCAGAGGGAGCTGAGCACGGTGATGCAGCTGGGCGCATCGGGGTCGGCGCCACTGTCCCGCACCGGCGTTCGGTGGCGCACCGCCTGATCGGGAGTCACGACCAGCTCGCCGCCGCGTGCGGTGGCGGTGCCGTCGACGATGAGGCTGTAGTCCCCCGGCGCGAGCGCCGGCCACACCACCGACACGCCGGGGCGACGGCCCACGTTGGCGGCGGTGCGTGAGCCGGCGCCCATGCGCAGCACGCCGGCAACCGGGTCCCAGGCCACTTCGACAGCCACGGAGTGGGGGCGATCGTCGTCGTTCACCGTGATGAGCAGGGCCGCCGAGCCGTACGACTCGATTGCTCCGGCCAACGCCTCGAGCCTCACCGGAACGCTCACACGAGCAGCGTAACGGCGATGCGAATAGGGTGCGCGGCCATGAAGTTCGGGGTCTTCTATGAGCACCAGCTGCCGAAGCCGTGGGATGAAGAAGCCGAGTACCGGCTCCTCCAGAACTCGCTAGAGCAGATCGAGCTGGCCGATCGACTCGGCTACGACTACGCCTGGGAGGTCGAGCACCACTTCATGGAGGAGTACAGCCACTCCTCCGCGCCGGAGGTGTTCCTGGCCGCGGCCAGCCAGCGCACCAAGCACATCCGCCTGGGCCACGGCATCATCCAGCTGACCACCAACCACCCGGCTCGCGTGGCCGAGCGGGTGTCGACCCTCGATCTCCTGTCGTCCGGACGGGTCGAGCTCGGCATCGGCGAGGGCTCGAGCGTCACCGAGCTGCACCCCTTCGACCGTCGCTTCCGTGACAAGCGGTCGATCTGGGAGGACGCGGTGCGCTGCCTCATCCCGATGTTCGCCGACGGGGGCACCGAGTACCACGGCGAGCACTTCGACTTCCCGCTGCGCAACGTCGTCCCCAAGCCGCGCCAGAAGCCGCACCCGCCGCTCTGGGTGGCGTGCTCGCAGCTCGAGACCATCCGGATGGCCGGCATGCGGGGCATGGGCGCGCTGGGCTTCCAGTTCGTGTCGGCCGAGGCGGCCAAGGCGTGGGTGCACGCCTACTACAACTCCTTCACCAAGCGGCTCGACAAGCTGGCCGACTACGCGACCAACCCGTCCATCGCGGTGGTGAGCCAGTTCATGTGCGCCCCCACCGACGAAGAGGCCGAGCAGATGGCCGAAGGGTCGTCGTTCTTCCAGTTCGCGCTGGGCTTCTACAACAGCCACGGTCCGGTCGAGCCCGGCTCGGTCGACCTGTGGTCGGAGTTCCTCGAGTTCCGCGACACGCCGAAGGGGCAGGCGGCTCGCAAGGGCGGACTCATCGGCTCGCCGGAGACCATCCGTGAGCGGCTCCACCGCTTCGCCGAGAGCCACGTCGACCAGGTCATCCTGCTCAACCAGGCCGGCAAGAACAGCCACGAGGACATCGTCTCCAGCCTCGAGCTCTTCGCCCGCGAGGTGATGCCGGAGTTCCACGCTCTCGAAAGCGAGCAGCAGACCTGGAAGGCCGGCGTGCTGGCCGGCGAGATCGAGCTCGAAGAGGTCGACACCGACCCGTACAAGGTGCGCACGTACGTCGACCCGTCGAAGGAACCCGCCACCAGCTGAGGCGGCGCTCAACTCGGTTGCCCCAGCGGTCGACTTGGCTGGTGTGATGCAAACCGAGCAGACGACGGCGGCACCAGTGCGGCCTCGCGAGCGCCCGCACTGGCCGCGCCGACCCTTGAGCCCCGAGCGGCTCTGGTGGCTCTCGTGCCGTTTGCTCGCCGCGGGCCGTCCCCGCCGCGCCCGCGTCCTCAAGGCGGTCAACTACTGCGTCTACCGGGCGATCCTCCCCCCGGAGGCCACCATCGCCGATGACCTCCAGCTCGGCCATTCCGGCCTGGGCGTCGTCGTGCACCCCAACGTCGAGATCGGTCGGAGGGTGCACATCTGGCACCAGGTGACCTTCGCCTCCGACGCGGTCGTCGGGTCGCCCGACCGCATCGTCATCGGCGACGACGTGGTGATCGGCGTCGGAGCCGTGCTCGTCAACCAACAGGGCAAGACGCTCAAGGTCGGCGCCGGCGCGACCATCGGGGCCAACGCGGTGGTCACTCGGGACGTACGACCGGGGCAGACCGTCGTCGGCGCCCCGGCACGCGAGGTCGGTGCCGCCCTCAGGGTTCAGCCCCCGTTGGGGGCGTAGCCCGCCGGCGGGTCAGGCTACGCAGAACTCGTTGCCGGCCGGGTCGAGGAGCACCCGGTTCTTGGCCGCCTTGGGCTCCGGCACCTTGCTGAAGGCCAGCCGGTGCACCCCTACCGGCGCACCGTCGATCGTCACGAACTCGCCGTAGTCCTCGGAGATGGTCGACCCGATGGCGTCGGCCCACCAGCTCGCAAGGGAGCGGGGATCGTCGCAGTCGAACGTCACGTGGGCGATGGAGAGGCTCATGGCCGAATCCAAGCATGCGGGTGTGACATCAGGTGCCCTTGGCGTAGCCGGAGAGCATCTCGAGCACCTTCGCCCGGCACGCGTCGTGCGTGACGCCGGCTTCCTCCAGCAGCAGGTAGGCCACGCCTTCGGGCTCCCGGAACAGCCCGAGCAGGATGTGCTCGGTGCCGATGTAGTTGTGCCCCAGCGCGAGGGCCTCGCTCAGCGCCCCTGCCAGAGCGCTGGCTGCCCGCGGGGTAAGGGGCGGCTCGCCCGGTGCACCCGCTCCCCGAGGGATGCGGGCGAGGAGCGCCGCTTCCACGCCGTCCCTGGTCAGACCGGCCTCTTCGAGGATGGCGAGGGCGATCGAGCCCTCCGGCTCGAACAGGCCCAGCAGCACGTGCTCCGTGCCCACGTAGGGCTGATCGAGGGCCTTCGCCGCGCCAGTGGCGGCGTCCACGGCCTCACGGGCGCGAGCGGTGAAGCGCTCGAGTGCTGGCGTTGCCCAGGAGAACCGCTTGTGGGCTGCCTGCTTGGTGACGCCCAAGGCGCCGCTGATCTCCGCCCACGAGTGACCGGCCTTGCGGCAGCGGTCGACGAAGTGGCCGACGAGCGCATCGCTCGTCTCCGTCAGCTCGGCGGCCGTCTGCGAGGCCATCGCCAGCTGTCGCAACGGCTCCGGTGCCGCGGCGTCCACCTCGACGGTACGGATCAGCTCTTTGAGCTCGGGTGCTGGTGCCATGCGTCAACCGTACGTTGACGCCTGCGCTGCGTCAACCGAAAGTTGACGTAGCTCGGCGATCGGTGAAGGGATCAGGGCGCCTCGGTCGCCACCTCCGCCACCTCGGCCCGTGCGACCGCGCTCCCGGAGGCTCGGATGACCAGGGCGATGCCGAGAAGGATCATGGCCAGCGCCGGCACGGCCGCCAGCGGGGGCACCTGGTCGAGGAAGAGGCCGGCCAGGAGCGCGGCTCCGGGCACCTCGAGCAGGATCGCCAGCGACACGACCGTGGGGCTCACCCGGCTCAGCACCGTGTTGAACAGCGAGTGCCCGAGCAGCTGAGCCGCCAAGGTGAGCACCACCAGCCGAGCCCAGTCCCACCCGGCATAGCCCCAGAGCGCCGACCCGCTCACCAGGCACACCACCAGCAGGAGCAGCGCGCAGACGGCGTAGCAGACGCTCGTGTACGCGGTGGTCGACATGGTGCGCCGCACGCGCCCGCCCACCACCACGTACGCGCCGGAGAACACGCCTCCGAGCAGGGCCAGCCCGTTGCCGAGCAGGGCGTCACCCGACAACGACACGTCGACGCCGGTGAGCACCAGCACGCCGGTGACCGCGACGGCGAGACCCACCCACGCCCGTCCGGACACGGCATCGCCGGTCAACCGGGAGAACACCGTGGCCCACACCGCCTGCATGCACACGAGCGCCGTGGACGAGGCAACCGAGGTGTACCGCAGGCTCGGGATCCACACGGCGAAGTGCAGGGCCAGCAGCGCCCCCGCGCCCACCGCCAGCATCGCCGTCCGCCGAGGCAGGCGAAGCAGCTCCTGGCGATGCGTGGCCAGCGCGTACGGAACCAGCACCCCGCTCGCCATCCCGTTCCGCCAGAAGGCGATGGCCAGTGCCGGCGCCACGGTGGCTGCGATCAGCGGGCCCGACGTCGACACACCCAGCACGCCGACGGCCATGAGGGCGAGGTCGCCCGGGCGAACTGCGCCTCCAGCCGGGCTCGCACCTGCCCGTTGGGCGCTCGCCGTCACCGGGGCATCCTCCCACCCCAGCGATCGGATAGACCGTTTCCCATGTCCCGAGCTCGGCACCGTGGCGTGGTCCTCCGGCACGGCGAGCGAGTCGGGCCGCTCGAGCTCTTCTTCGACCTGGTGTTCGTGCTGGCCATCACCCAGTGCACGGCCCTGATGGCGCGTGACCCGACCTGGGGAGGCATTGGGCGGGGCTTGGTGGTGCTCGGCCTGCTGTGGTGGTCGTGGGTCGGCTACGCCTGGCTGACGAGCGTCGTCGACCCCGAGGAGGGCGGCGTGCGCCTGGTGGTCTTCGGCGCCATGGCGGCCCTGCTGGTCACGTCACTCGCCGTTCCCCATGCCTTCGACGAGCACGGCGTGATCTTCGTCGCGGCTTACGCGAGCGTCCGCTTGGCCCACATCCTCCTGTTCGTGCTGGCCAGCCGGGACGACGCGGGGCTGCGCCACTCCGTCCTCGGGCTGGCGGTGAGCACGGCGATCGGGACAGCCGTGCTCCTGGCCGGCGCGGTGCTGGATGGCGACGCCCGGCTGGCTCTCTGGGCCGCCGCGCTGCTGTTCGACATGGGCGGCACGCTGGTCATCGACGCGAGCGGCTGGCGCCTCGTCCCCGGGCACTTCGCCGAGCGCCACGGCCTCATCATCATCGTCGCCCTCGGCGAGTCGATCGTGGCCATCGGTGTCGGCGCTGAGGCCGGGCTCGATGGCGGGGTCATCGCTGCCGCAGTGCTGGGCATCGCCGTGGCCTGCGCCCTGTGGTGGGCCTACTTCGACGTTGCCGCGCTCTCCGCCGCCGAGCGGCTCGGTGCCATGGACAGCGTGAAGGACCAGAACCGGCTGGCCCGCGACGGCTTCTCCTACCTGCACCTCCCCATGGTGGCGGCCATCGTGCTCGTCGCCCTGGGCATGAAGAGCACGCTCGCCCACGTCGGCGACCCTCTGCACCGGGAGACCGCGACTGCGCTGCTCGGCGGCGCATCCCTGTACCTGCTGGCCCACGTGGCCTTCAGGCTCCGCAGCCTGCAGACCCTCAGCGTGGAACGGTTGGTGGCCGCGCTCGTCCTGCTGGCCCTGCTGCCGCTCGCCCACGAGGTGGACGCGCTCCTCACTGTCGCCATGGTCGCTGCGGTGCTGTGGGCCCTGCTCGCCTTCGAGTCGGTTCGCTACGCCGACGCCCGGCGGGAGGTGCGCTCGATCGAGCACCCGCACCTCAGCGAGGGCTGAGCGGTCAGCGGGCGCAGGCGTCCTGCAGCCGCTGCACCGCGTCGCGGGACGCATCGCCCGTGCCGCCGACCACCCCGCGCACGGCTTCGGTGATCTCGGCGGGCAGGCCGGCGCCCTCGGCCCCGGCCACCGCCGTCCGCATGACGGACACCTCCGCCTCGCTGACCTGACCGTCGGATGCCGCCGAGCAGACCCGGCTCTTCACCGCTTGCGTCGCCACGTCCTCAGCGGCCCGGCGCGCCTCCTGGCCGGCGGCGTCGGCCGCACCGCGAGCGGCGTCCTCGGCCGAGCTGCACGCGCCGAGCAACAGGGCCATGAGGAGACCGGCCGCCAGAGTCGTGGACCTGGTCTTGGTGGTGCGAGGCATGCCGACACGGTAGGCCGCGGTTCTCGGCCATCGGTCGCACCCGGGCATGGCTGGCGTACGGTCGGCCGGTGGTGCGGGCGGGCGACGAGGGGCTCTGGCGGCACCGCGACTTCCGGCGCCTGTGGTTGGCCCGCACGGTTTCGCAGTTCGGGTCGCTCCTCGGCGCGCTCCCCTACACCGCCCTCTTCTTCCTCGACGCGTCAGCCGCGCAGATGGCCACGCTCACCGTCGCCTCCGTGGCGTCAGGGTCCCTGTCGGGCCTGGTCACCGGTGTGTGGGTCGACCGCCTCCGACGCCGTCCCCTGATGATCGCAGCCGACGCCTCCCGGGCGGTTGCCCTTCTCTCGGTGTTCGCGGCGGCGATGACCGACCGGCTCGCGTTCACCCACCTCTACCTCGCGGCGCTGCTCACCGGGGTGCTCGATGTGCTGTTCGACGTGGCTGCGGTGGCCTACCTGCCCTCCGTCGTGCCGCAGAGGAGACTGGTGGAGGCCAACAGCCGCCTGGTGGCGGGGGATGCGGTCGTCGAGTCGACGGCGTTCGGCGTGGGTGGGTTGATCGTGCAGGTGGCCTCCGCGCCGGTGGCCGTGCTCGTCGACGCAGGGACGTTCGCCTTGTCGGCGCTGGGTCTGTCCGGTGTGCGGGCGCCGGAGCCGGCCCCCACACCCTCGGCCGAGCGGGTCGGAGTGCTCCGGGAAGCGACGGACGGAGCTCGCTTCGTGGTACGAGACCCCACGCTGCGGGCCATCGCCGCCAGCTTGGTGGCTCGGGACTTCGCCTACGGCAGCATCGGCGCCGTCATCCTCCTCTTCGTCGCCCGTGACCTCGACTTCCCGCCCGCCGCCATGGGGGCGATCTTCGCCGTCGGCGGGGTGTCGTCGTTCGTCGGCGCTCTTCTGACCCGGCGGCTCACCACCGCGCTGGGCACGAGGCGGGCCATGGTGCTGGGCATGGCCCTCACCGCAGTGGCCTCGGCCGCACTGCCGCTGGCCCGGGGTCCCGTGGCGGTGGCGGCCGTCCTGCTTATCGCCCAGCAGCTGCTCGGTGATGGCTTCGCCACCGTCTACGAGATCACCTCGGAGAGCGTGCGCCAGGCCATCGTCCCCGACCGCATGCTGGGTCGGGTCGATGCCGCCATCCGGGTGGCCGGCCTGCTGGCGACGGTGGCCGGTGCTCTGGTCGCCGGCGCGCTCGGCGGGCCGGCCGGCTTGCGGGTGCCCCTGGCTCTCGGCGCCGCCGCCCAGGCGCTGGGGGCGGTCGCGCTCCTACACCGTCCCCCGAGCTCGACCGGGACGCGAGGATGACGGCCATGACCAACGCTCCCGTGAACCTGACTGAAGCGCTCGCCTCCTTCGACGAGATCTACAGCCCCCGGGTCGTCGCCCGCATGAACGACTACGACGTGCGCATCGCCCATGCCGCCGGCGACCACGTGTGGCACGTGCACGACTCGACCGACGAGTTCTTCCTGGTGCTCGACGGCCAGTTCGACGTGGCCCTGCGCGACAGCGATGGCGTGGAGACCACGGTGGTGCTGCACCAGGGCGACACGTTCGTCGTGCCCAAGGGCGTGGAGCACAAGCCGTCGTCGCCCGGTGCGTCGATCCTCATGTTCGAGCCTTCGGGCACGATGACCACCGGCGACCGCGACGACGGCGACCTGCCCGACCACGTCGACAGCACGGCTGGGCACTCCCTCTAGGACGGAAGGGCCTGCACCTTGCCGCCGGGAGCGGACACGATCAGCTTGATCAGCTCTTCGGTGATGTGGGGCTCGAGGCCTTCGGTGTGCCCCTTGTCGATGCGCACCACGTCGGCGATCACCCGGCCGTCCCGAGCGTTCGGGTAGACGTAGACCTCAGCCGTGCCGGGTCGGGGCAGGAGCCCCCAGCCGGGCGTCGAATACGCCTGGCGGCCGGTGTCGTAGATCTGGCCGGGCTCGTCGTCGACCACGTCGGGCCGGCGCTCCCGGGGGCCGGCGCCGTACTTGTCGGCCCACGGCGACGTCTCCGGCAGGGCGACGATCTCGTGCTCGCCGGTGGCGTAGATGAACGAGAAGTCGGCGGTGTCCGGCATCGGCGCCGGGTCGATCCTCGGTCGGGCCGGTGCTTCGGTGCCGGGCTTGATCGGGGCGCCCATGCCCGGCGCCCGCTCGGCCCGACCGAGTCGGCCGCCGGACAGGCTCAACCAGCCGTCGACCCGGCTCTGGAAGTAGTCGTCGGTGGCCAGGAGGCGGTTGGACGTCATGCCGCCCTGCGAGTGCCCCGCCAGCCAGAAGGCCCGGATGTTCTTCGTGCCGAAGCGCTCGAACACCATCTCCACGATGTTCCGCAGGTGGTCGTCGTCGGCCTCGCTCACCCACCGACGCGACGGCTCGGTCGTCTTGGCCGACGGGATGGCGATCACCAGGCGGTACTTGTCCACGTAGTCGACGGCCGGGAAGTACGACCGCTGCCACGCCCCCACCGACCCGCCGCCGTGCAGGCTGAGGACGAAGGTGACCGGTTCGTCGGGCCCGAGATCGTCCGGGAAGTGCAGGTAGCACTTCCTATTCGTCCTCTCGTCGATCAGAGTCTCACTGCGGCCCATCGTTCCCCCCGGTGCGTTGGTTGGCGGGCACCGTACATGCCGGGGCCACGGCCTCAGGTGGCCAGGTGCTCGAGCGTTCCTCGGTCTCGGTGGACGAGCCATGCGTCGGGGAAGCCGAGCGCTGTCCAGAAGCCGATCGGGTCGAGGTCGGGAAATACGGAGGCCAGCCACACCGTCATGGCGATGCCGTGACTGACAGCCAGCGCGGGACTGCGCTCAGTCAGGTCGTCGATGGCGGCGGAGAACCGCTTGGCGACTGCATCTCGGGGCTCCCAACCGCTTGGCTCCTCGCCGGTCAGGTAGCGGGCGACCAGGGGCTTGTAAGCCGTGTGGTCATCGGTCCAGGGGCGAGCGACCTCTCGGAGCCGATGGTCGACCTCGACGTCAGGCCTCGGACCGGTCGCCCCCAAAGCCTCCGCCAGCTCGCTCGCGGTCTCCACCGCCTTCACCTCGCTGCTGGCGGTGATGTTGCGAACGGAGGGGTGTGCCGTCCTGATCGTCTCCCCCAGCGCACGGGCCGCTGTCCGTCCGTCGTCGGTGAGCGGCCACTGATCCGCCGGCGGTGCTGCGTCGGCGCGCACCTCGGCGTGGCGCACGAGCACGAGCGCCGGTTCTGGCATCGGCGGGTTCAGCCCGACCAGGTCATGTCCCAGAAGGCGGCCTCGTGCTCGGCCGTTTCCGCCACCGCACGGGCCGCGGCCTCTACCTCGGCCGGGGACGCTTCGGCGAGGGCCCTATCTGCCGCTGCTTCGAGGCGCTCGACGAAGCTGGCGAAACCCTGGTCGGTCCAGTGCTCGACGAACGGGCGGAAGTTCGCTGCGCCGGGGAGGGCCGACCGCCACGCATCCAGGTAGGCCGCCTCGACGGCCCACATGGCGGACAGGCCCATTGCATATGGCTCCTGAGCCATCGCAACGAGGTGGGCGTGGTAGTCGACGGCAGCCGGCAGTGGCACGGCCGGGATCACCAGGCCTCGCTTTGCGCCGAGCTCCACGAACCACGCCATCTCGGCCACGAAGGCACTGATGCCGTCCGCCAGCAGTTGGAGATCCTCAGCGGGTGCCTTCGCCATCAGGAGACCCCAGGCGCGCGCCAAGACCTCGACGAAGAGCCGATCCTGCTCCAGCCACCGGTCGAACGCCTCGGCCGGCAGCGACCCGGTGCGGGCGCCGTCGAGGAACGGGTGGTGAGTGGCGGCATGCCATTGGTCAACGTTGCGGTTGGCCAGCTCCCGGACGGCCGTCACGCGTGCTCGCCCGTAGTGGTGCCGCCCGTCGCAGCTGCACTGTCGAAGAAGGCGAGCTCCAGCTGCATGGCCCGGCGATAGTGCGCGGCCACGGTGTCCGGATCACCGCCGAGCCGGTCGAGCAGTCCCTCCAGCACGACGGCGAGCTGCTGGAACTCCGGGGAGGCGTAGGTCTCCACCCACTCCCGGTACGGGCTGTCCGGCGCGGCGACAGGCAGCAGCTCGGTGCCGAGCCAGGCGTACAGCCGCATGCACGGGGTCATTGCTGCGCAGAGGTGGGCGACGGGCTCGAGGGCAGCCACCCGGAGGAGGAAGTCGGTGTAGGCGGTGGTGGCGGGTTCGGGCTCGGGCGCCAGGTCGACGCCCCATCGTCCGGCGTAGCCCTGGTGCAGTTCGAGCTCGACGAAGCCGCCATCCAGTAGAGCCTTGAACGCGGCGAGCGTCTCCCGGTCGGGCGCCTTGGCCACACCGAGGGCATAGGCCCGCACGAACGCGTCGAGGAAGGCAGCGTCTTGGCCGACGTAGAAGCAGAAGGCGGCCGGGTCGAGCCGGCCGCTGGCGATGCCCTGCACGAAGGGATGGTCCCGACATGCTTCAGCGATGCCCCGGTTGGCTTCGAACAGGTCCGCCGCCTTCATGGCCGGCGACGATACGTGAGCTCGACCCGCGGAGAGTCAGCCGGATGGGCGCCTACAGGCGCTCGAAGCAGTATCCCGAGCCGAGTCTGGCCAGCCCGGCGATATCCCCGCCCTGGAAGCTCGTCACCTCGGATCTCATATCTTCGTACATCAGCTGACTCGGGTCTGCGACGTGGGCGAGACCGACCAGGTGGCCGAGCTCGTGCAGCACCGTCGACCGTGCGTGCACCCAGCCATCCGGAAGATCCAGGAGTCTGGCGAGCTGGGGGCCGTCGAGAGCAACGACGCCCGACACGTACACCTGAGCCGGCAAGTCCGTCCCCTGGATCCTGGTGCTGCCCGCCGACGCCGGCCACGACGCCGTCCAAGTCCGGCAGCTCGACGGGGTCCGACCACGCTAACAG
>CADCTF010000129.1 GCA_902805655.1 uncultured Acidimicrobiales bacterium | reverse complement strand
TGAAGAGCAGGAAGAACGAGTCGTCGACGACCCGCTCGCCGCGGGTGTCGGGCTCGCGGATCCCCTCGCCGTTCAAGAACACGGTCACCGACTGCGCGTAGCCGGACTCCCAGTCCTCGTCGCCCATCTCCTCGCCGGCCGGGGTGTACCAGCCGATGTCCTCGATGGTGCCGCCCCGCACCGGCCGGCCGCGGAAGTGCCGGCGCCGCCGGAAGACCGGGTGGTCGTGCCGGAGCTTGGCCAGCCGCGCCACGAAGTCGGTCAGCACCTCGTGGTCCCGGGCGGCGTCCCAGTCGATCCAGGCGATCTCGCTGTCCTGGGCGTAGACGTTGTTGTTGCCGCCCTGGGTGCGGCCGAGCTCGTCGCCGTGCAGGACCATGGGCACGCCCTGGCTGAGGAACAGCGTCGCGAGGAAGTTGCGCTTCTGCTGCTCGCGCAGCGCGATGATCTCCAGGTCGTCGGTCGGGCCCTCCACGCCGCAGTTCCAGCTGCTGTTGTGGCTCTCGCCGTCGTTGCCGCCCTCGCCGTTGGCCTCGTTGTGCTTCTCGTTGTAGGAGACGAGGTCGTGCATGGTGAAGCCGTCGTGCGCGGTGACGAAGTTGATCGAGGCGTACGGCCGGCGCCCGTCGTTCTCGTACAGGTCGGCCGAGCCGGTCAGCCGCGACGCGAACTCCGCGAGGGTCGCCGGCTCGCCGCGCCAGTAGTCGCGGACGGTGTCGCGGTACTTGCCGTTCCACTCGGTCCACAGCGGGGGGAAGCCGCCCACGTTGTAGCCGTCGTAGCCGATGTCCCACGGCTCGGCGATGAGCTTGGTCTGGCTGACCACGGGGTCCTGGTGCACCAGGTCGAAGAAGGCCGACAGCCGGTCCACCTCGTGGAACTGGCGGGCCAGCGAGGACGCCAGGTCGAAGCGGAAGCCGTCGACGTGCATCTCGGTCACCCAGTACCGCAGCGAGTCCATGATCAGCTGCAGGACGTGCGGGCTCTTCATGAGCAGCGTGTTGCCGGTGCCGGTCGTGTCGTAGTAGTGCGCCTTGTCGTCGTCGACCAGCCGGTAGTAGTTGGCGTTGTCGATGCCGCGGAACGACAGGGTCGGCCCGAGCTGGTTGCCCTCTGCGGTGTGGTTGTAGACGACGTCCAGGATCACCTCGAGGCCCTCGGCGTGCAGCGCCTTGACCATCGCCTTGAACTCCTGCACCTGGTGCCCGCGGCTGCCGGAGGAGGCGTAGTCGTGGTGCGGGGCGAAGAAGCCGATGGTGTTGTAGCCCCAGTAGTTCTTCAGACCCCGGTCCACCAGGTGGCTGTCGTGCACGAACTGGTGCACCGGCATCAGCTCGATCGCGGTGGCGCCGATCCGCTTGTAGTGCTCGATCATCACCGGGTGGGCCACGGCGGCGTAGGTGCCGCGGACGTCCTCGGGGATGTCCGGGTGGGTCTGCGTCAGCCCCTTGACGTGCGCCTCGTAGATGACGGTCTGGTTGTACGGCGTGTTGGGGTGCCGGTCGTTGTCCCAGTCGAAGAACGGGCTGATGACGACGGACTTGCTCATGTGCGGGGCGGAGTCCTCGTCGTTGAACGAGTCCTGGTCGCCCCAGGTGTAGCTGAAGCAGGCCTGCGCCCAGTCGATGTCCCCGTCGATGGCCTTGGCGTACGGGTCGAGCAGCAGCTTGCTGCCGTTGCAGCGGTGCCCGTTGGCCGGGTCGTAGGGCCCGTGCACACGGAACCCGTAGCGCTGCCCCGGGCCGATGTTGGGCAGGTAGCCGTGCCAGACGAAGGCGTCCCGCTCCGGCAGCGGCACGCGGGTCTCGACGCCGGCCTCGTCGAACAGGCACAGCTCCACCCGCTCGGCCACCTCGGAGAACAGGGCGAAGTTGGTGCCCGTCCCGTCGTAGGTGGCGCCGAGCGGGTAGGCGCGGCCGGGCCAGCTCTCGGTAAGGTCGGTCATCGGGTGGGGCTCCGTCCGGGGTCGGGGGTGTCAGGGGGGGCGACGTCGGGTCGGGCCACGGCGGTGCGCAGGACCTGGGCCACCTGGGCGGCCAGGGGGCTGGCCTCGAGGTTCTCGAGGGTGGTGGGCAGGGCCAGGCACCAGTTGGGTCGGCCGCCGTCGGCACCGGGGATGTTGGGCCGTTCGGGCACGGCGAGGGCGTCGTCGAGGGTGGCGCTGAGCAGGGTGCACGGGGAGCGGCCCAACACACGGTGTGCGGCGATGACGGCCTGTTCGTCGGTCGCCTCTGCCGCGGCCTCGTCGGTGAAGCCGGCCCGATCGGCCAGCCGCTGGCGGATCTCGACGGTGCCGTCCTCGTTGGGCTCGAGACCGAGCCCGCGCTGGGTGGCCAGGTCGCTGCCGTCCCACAGCCCGGCGACGGTGGGGAGGTCGTGGGTGGTGACCGCGGCCATGGCCTCGACGGGCCAGTCCTCGGGTTCGTCGGGCTCGAACCACAGCAGTCGGTACGACAGCAGGGCCCGCTCCTGGAGGGCGGCCCGGGCGCTGGCCTCGACCGTGCCCAGGTCCTCGCCCACGACCACGGCTCCGGCCCGGTGGCTCTCGAGGGCCACGATGTCGAGCAGGTCCTCGGCCGGGTAGCGCACGAAGGCGCCCTCCGTCGGATCCTGGCCCTGGGGCACCCACCACAGGCGGAACAGGCCCATGACGTGGTCGATGCGCAGGCCGCCACCGGGACTGATCGTGGCCCGCAGGGCGTCGATGAAGGGCTGGTAGGAGGCCTGGCGCAGCTTCCAGGGGATGAAGGGCGGCAGGCCCCAGTCCTGGCCCCGGGTGTTGAACTGGTCGGGCGGCGCCCCCACGCTGACGCCCCCGGCGAACAGGTCCTGCCAGGCCCAGGCGTCGGCACCGTCCGGGTCCACCCCGATGGGCAGGTCGACCATCAGGGGAACCGTGGCGCTGGCCGCCTCGAGTTGT
>CADCTF010000128.1 GCA_902805655.1 uncultured Acidimicrobiales bacterium | reverse complement strand
TCATCGACTCACCCAACCACGGGACGGGCGGGGGGGATCCGCTCGACGATGCGCTCTTGGCGGAGTCCGTTGGAGCGGCCGTGCTGCTCGTCCTCGACCGGCTAACGCCAGCGGAGCGAGTGGCATTCGTGCTGCACGACGTGTTCGGCGTCTCCTTCGACGAGATCGCCCCGGTGCTCGACCGTACGGTGGACGCCTCGCGTCAGCTTGCTAGCCGCGCCCGTCGTCGGGTTCAAGCCGGCGCCTCACCGGTCGGGGTCGACCTGGCCCACCACCGAGAGGTCGTACAAGCCTTTTTGACGGCGGCGCGAACGGGCAACATGAGTGCGCTCGTTGAGCTCCTCGACCCTGACATCGTGGTCCGGGCGGACGACGATGCCGTTCGGCTAGGTGCGCCCGCGGAGGCCCACGGACCGGACAGCGAGGCCATCCGGATCCTTGGCCAGGCCCGGGGCGCTCGATCCGCTGTCGTGGGCGGCGTCCCCGGCGCGGCCTGGGTCGTGCAGGGCCAAGTGCGGGTGGCCTTCGCCTTTGCGGTCGCGGCGGGCCGAGTGCGGGAAGTCGCACTGATCGCCGACCCGGACCGCATACGCGCCCTCGACGTGGTGCTTCTCGACGCCTCGCCTTGAGGTGGACAAGCTCCATCGCTGCGGAGCGCCTCCCCGGGTCACTTGCACCATGCCCGGCTCGGCCGCGACCGGAACCGGGCTCGAGGTACGCCGACATTCCGGGGCTCTGGCCCAGCGGTGGGGAGCAGGATGCCGCAACTCGAACGCGTCGAGATCGCAACTCGCAACTGGCGAGACGCGCTGCTGCCGTTCGTTGCCGGTCACGAACCCGTTGCGCGTCGAGATCCTTGCGAAGTGCTACCCGCGACCGGACGGGAGGCTGTGGGTGCCGTAGCTCGCCGTAGCCGGCCCAGCGTCCGATCGGCGTGTTCTCGCTCACCTTCAAGGTCAGGAAGGCCACCTACGCCATCTGGCGATCGACCATCGCATCCAGCGCCGTGGCTTCGGACGCTAGATGCTGTCGACCGCGCTGGACTGCGCCAGTGGCGAGCGGCTCGCCTGCACCCGGGTCATGGTAACCGTCCACCCACCGAACGAAGCGGTACTGGCGCTCTACAAGGGTGCGGGGTTCGTCGAGACCGGCATCACGGTCGAGAACCAGCCCCTTCTGACGTGCGCACTCATCGGCCGAACGCGAGCACGCCTGCTCTTGGCGCGCCGGACACCGGCCGCTGCGCGTCAGCTCGGGCAACCCGCTCGCTCGGGAATGCGGCTCGTGTGCCCAACGACGCGCGTTGCCAGGCCTCCGCGGGGTGGCCCCACAAGGGCCGGTAGGAGGCACCACATTACAGACCCGCAGGCACGTGGCCTTGGCGCCACGACGGTGCGGAACCGGCTGGCGGTCCGGTACGCCGCGGCCGATGCGTCAACGGAACGAGCCTCGGACTCTCGCCCGTTCCTCCGACGGCCTTCCGCAAGTCGTGACAGCGCGGACCGGACGACCGGGAGGATCCACCATGCGAGAGGTCGGGAGAACCGCTGCGAAGCTTCAAGCCGTCTCACCCTTACCATGAGGAGGGGCCGCCGGCTCGATGCGCAGGCGAGGCCACACGGGCCGCTCGGCGGCCGCCGTCCGGGTGCGACCATGAGCGGGTGGCATCTGCCGACGGCAAGCACGTCGTGATCACGGACTACGGCCCGAGTCGGCCATCTCGCTCCATGGGCGTCGCCCGGTCCCTCCGCAGGCAGCTCGGTGGCTCTGTCCCTCTCCGCATCGACCACATCGGCTCGACCGCCGTCCCGCTCTGGCGGCCAAGGATCTCATCGACGTGCAGATCACCGTCGCACGTCTCGACGTGGTCGACGAGTGGCCGGACGAGCTGCTCCCCGGGCTCTCCCGTCGTGCTGCGAACGCTGCCGACGACGTCCCCTCGGGGGCACCGACCGACCCGCTGAGTGGGCCAAGCGGTACTGGTCGGATCGGGAGCACCGGCACGTGCACGTCCGCGAGCACGGACGTCCGAACCAGCGCTACGCGCTGCTGTTCCGCGACTACCTGCGGGCCGACCCCGTCGCGGCCTCCGCATACGGGGAGCTCAAGCGGGCGCTCGCCGCAGCGACTGGGGCCGACCGGGATGCGTACTACGAGGTGAAGGTCCCGGCGTGCGACCTCATCGTCGCTGCGGCGGAGCACTGGGCAGCCCGGATCCGCTGGACCCCGGCCCCGAGCGACGCATAGCCGACTTCCTCGGTGCGAGCAGGCCTGCGTAGCCCCCCTACAGCGTGAGCACGTGGCGCACCATGGTGCGTCTGGTGTCGTCGACCCACCGCTCCACCGCCGGTGCGCCGACGGCGTGGGGAACGCGAAGGGACGCCACGTTCTCGGCGTCCACGAGGATGTGGGCGGTGCTGGCACCGGTGTGGTCGCGGAGGAACTGCGCCACCAGCCGCACGGCCGCGCTCACGTAGCCCCTGCCCCGGTGGGTTGGGTGCGACGAGTAGGAGACGTTGGCCTCACCGCGTGGCACGTGCTCGTTGGCCAGGTCGCAGTCGACGTAGGCCACGTAGGCGGCGTCCGGAGCGTCCACTGCGAACGTCCACTTCGGGCCGGCTCCGAACGCGTGCTGGTTGGCCAGCAGGCCACGTCGTGCATGGCCCCGCCGCTCGTCCCGTGACATGGCTTCCCACGACTCTCGCTGGCCCGGCAGCCACAGCCAGTCGATCTGTTGGTCGTCCTTGGCTTCCAGATCCGCGTCCAGGTCCGACTCGCTCTGGCACCGGATGGTCACCCGGCCGTCCGTGTAGGTGAGGGGTGGCACCGGCCGCTTGAAGTAGGGGTTGCCGTCGAGATCGCCGCTCGGCGAGAACCGGGTGCGTGCCGCCAACGCCAGCGAGCGCTCGTTGCCCGGCGCGATGAGGAGCGTGGCCGTGCGATGGGCCGTGCCGACCGCCAGGTGGTGCATCAGCAGCTGCACCGCTCGCGTCGCACAGCCCCGACCCCGGTGCGGGGCGAAGACGTTGTAGCCGAGGTTCACCTCGCCGGGCCGCAGCCACGCCCGGTCGAGGTCGTAGTCCACCCAGCCGACGACCTCCCCGTCGACGACGATGCACCCGGTCGGCTTCGGGTCCGGCACTCCGGCTCCGAGCCAGCGTCGGGAGACCTCGTCCCGTCCGGCGACGAGCACGCCTGCGTCGCCCGGCTCGGGCGGTCGGATCGTCACCACGCCGTCGGTCGTCGGCCGGAGCTCGGGCATCACGCAGTGCACTCTCGGGCGCCGACCGACCCGTCGCAAGCCGATATCCGGCCCAGCCGGCCTTCTAAGGTGCCGGCAATCGCACGTTCGGGGGAACGACATGACCAGCCACCAGACCGCAGCTCCCGCCGGTCCTGATGCCGCCTTGGCGCAGAGCGCCGTGGTGGAGACCGCCCAGGGACGGGTGCGCGGCTACGTCTTCCGCGGCATCAACGTCTTCCGGGGCCTGCCGTACGGGGCGCCTACCAGCGGCGAGAACCGGTTCCGGCCGCCGCAGCCGCCGGCACCTTGGAGCGGCGTCCGGGCCGCGCTGGACTACGGGGAGACTGCGCCTCAGTGGGCCGGCCCGCTCTCCGAAGGCGGCACGCCGGGCAACCGGCCCACGATCGGCGAGGACTGCCTGCGGCTCAACGTCTGGACACCAGCCGTCGACGGGGCGAAGCGGCCGGTGATGGTGTGGCTGCACGGGGGCGGCTTCGAGGCCGGCTCCGGCTCGAGCATGCTCTACGACGGCGTCAACCTCTGCCGGCGCGGGGACGTGGTCGCCGTCAGCATCAACCACCGGCTCGGCCTCTTCGGCCACTGCTCGCTGGCCGACATCGCCGGGGACGACTTCGCCGGCTCCGCCAACGCCGGCTTCCTCGACGTCGTCGCCGCCCTGGAATGGGTGCGGGACAACATCGCCGCCTTCGGTGGCGACCCCGGCAACGTCACCATCTACGGCCAGTCGGGAGGCGGCCGGAAGGTGAGCATCGCCATGGCGTCGCCTGCCGCTCAGGGCCTGTTCCACCGAGGGATCGTCCAGAGCGGATCACACCTCCGCCTCCTCACCCAGGAGCAGGCCGCCGACCTGACCGAGCACCTGCTGCGCCACTTCGAGCTCGGCCCCGGCGATGCCCGACGTCTGCAGACGCTGCCGATGGGCGAACTGCTGAAGGGGAACCGGGCGGTGGCCAAGGCGACGGGACGACGGTTCTCGCCGACCATCGACCACACGGTGTTCGACTCCCACCCCTGGGACCCGGAGGCGCCGGCGCTGTCGGCCGCCATCCCGATGATCGTCGGCACCTGCCGTACGGAGCTCTCGAACCAGGTGGGCAACGCTGACCCGACGACCCTCGACCTGGACGACGCAGGGCTCGCCCAACGCCTGGAGTCATACGTGCCCAAGGAGGACGTCGCCGACCTCGTCGAGACCTTCCGCCGGTCGAGCCCGGGCGTCGGCCCTTCCGAGCTCTTCTTCAACATCACCACCGCCCGCGGCTACTGGCGTGACAGCGTCCTCCAGACCGAAGCCAAAGCGGCCCAGGGTGGGGCGCCCGTGTACTCGTACCGCCTGATGTGGCGGACACCGGTGGAGGGTGGCCGGCGCATCACTCCGCACTCCCTCGACCTGCCGTTCGTCTTCGACAACGTCTCCAAGGGAGTCACCATGGTCGGCCCTGCCACTGAGGAGACGGCGGCTCTGGCCCGTGCCATGAGCGAGAGCTGGCTTTCCTTTGCCCGCACCGGTGATCCGAACAACGCAGCCATCCCCGCGTGGGTTCCGTACGACCTCGAGCGCCGCACGGTGATGCTCTTCGACGTCGATCCCCGGGCCGAGGAGGACCCACACCGGGACGAGCGCCTGGCCATGGAGCGCTACCCGACCCAGCAGCTGGGCGGCACCCTCCACCGCCGGACGCCCTAGCCGCCGGGGGCGTTGCCGCTTTCCGCGTGCCGGCCGTGGTCGGACACCTGGCCCGCGAACCACTCGTGCAACGCAGCCACGACGACCGGCTCCTCCGAGCGGTACGTCAACCGGCCGCCGTCGACCAGGTCCTGGTAGCGGATGTCGATGGCCGTACCGCTCTTCTGCAGAGTGGCCAGGCCGGGCATCCCGCCCCCGTGGATCGCGGCCGGATCACCGAAGTCGCCGGCGCGGAAGCGCGCCAGCTCCTCGCGCAGATGACCCCGGATCAGCGAGATCTGCCCGGCGTCGCCGGGGTCGTCGGCCACCACGCTCTGCACCCCGCCGGCGGCGTGGCTGTCGAAGCGGTGCGTGGTGGCGTCGAGGTCGAACGGCATCACCCGGCGGCCCCGCTCGGCCACGGCCGCCTGCCGCCGCTGCGCTCCTTCGTCCGACGAGGCCACCGACACCCCCAGGAACGCCAGCACCAGCACGGCGGCGACCATCCCGGGAAGGAAGGTTCGGCGGTGGCTCCAGCTGGGCCGGACCGTGGGCTCAGGCGCGTCCGGGGTCGCTGGCACGCGCCGCCTCCTCGAGCAGCTGGAGCACCTCGACGACATCGCCACGCCGGTCGTCCGGCACGGCGTCGAGGAGCCTCGCCATCCGGGCGGCCCGGGCCCGTGCCAGGCGGGCGGCGGCGTCCTCACCATCGGCGGTGAGCGCCACCAGCACACCACGACCGTCGTCGGACACCGCCTGCCGCTCGGCCCAACCCCGCTCGACCAGGCCGTCCACGAGCCGGCTCACCGTGCTCTTGGTAAGCCCGAGGCGCACGACCAGCTCCGACTGACGGAGGGAGCCACCGGCCAGCTCCCGGAGCGCATGGGCGTCAGCCACCCCAGCCTCGAAGCCACACGGGGTCTGCTCCGGCCGATGCAGGCCGAAGCCGCGCACGAACGCGGACACGGCGTCGGCCAAGCGCTCCGCTTCGGACATGGTTCGACCGTACAACCAAATGGTTCGAGCTTGCAACCATCGCCTTGGCACACGACTGTGCCCTGCCGCTGTCACAGGTGGGTCTTATGGTCGTGGACATGGTGAACGCGGAGCCCGACACCCGGCGCTCGAGGGTTGCGGTGGACGTGGTCGGCTACGGCCGTCCGGCCACGTCCGCGCTGGCCCGTCACATCTCCGACGCCAAGTCGACCGGCCACCCGCTCGACCCGATCACCGTGGTCGTACCGTCGAACACCGCCGGCCTCGCAGCCCGCCGGCTGCTCACCATCGGCGACACCAGCACGGGTCTCCGGCCGGTGAACCTGGCCAACGTCTCCTTCGTCACGCCGTTCCGGCTCGCCGAGCTGCTCGGGTCCGCCCACGTCGGCGATCGACGACCGCTGACCAACCCGGTGCTCGCAGCCGCGGTGCGGGCCACGCTGAGCGCCCGTCCGGGCATGTTCGCCGCCGTGGCCGATCACCACGCCACCCAGTCCGCAGTCGCCTCGGTCTACAGCGAGCTGAGTCGGGCCGCCGCGGGAACCCGCGCCCGCATCGCGGCCGGCAGCTCCCGGGGCGCCGAGGTCGTCCGCGTCGTCGAAGAGACCGCGGCGCGCCTCACCGGCTACTACGACGAGGACGATCTGGCCGCGGCAGCCACCGCCCGCCTGCTGGGCGACTCCTCTGCCGCCGAGCAGCTCGGAACGCTGATCTGGCACCTTCCCGGCCGGCTCTCGCCCGCCATGGGGTCCCTTGTCGGTGCCGCCCTCGCCCGAGCCCAGCCGGCCGCCGCCGCCATCGTGGCGCTGACCGGCGTGCCCGAAGCGGACGCCGCCGTCCTTGGGTCCGCCGCGCGTGCAGGCGTCGTCGTCGGCGGCACGGTGACGACTGCGTCCGTGTCGCAGCCTTTCGCCACCCGCCTCGTCAGCGCCTCCGACGCCGACGAGGAGGTTCGCCAGGTCGTACGAGAGGTGATGCAGCTCGTCACCAACGGCACGCCCCTGGATCGCATCGCCATCTTCCGGCCGACCGCCGGGTCGTACGAGCGCACGATCATCGACCATCTGGAGGGTGCCGGCATCCCCCACAACGGGCCTTCAGCAAGGCGGCTCTCGGACACCGTGGCCGGCCGCACCCTGCTGAGCGCCCTTGCCCTGCCCCGCAACGGCTGGGGTCGCGGAGACGTGATCGGGCTGATCGCCGGAGCGCCCGTCGTGTCCGGCGGTCGCTCGGCGACTGCTCGTGAATGGGACGACGCCTCGCGGTCGGCCGGCGTGGTCGGCGGCTTGGCCGACTGGCAGTCGAAGCTCGCAGACCTCATCGCCACGCTGGAGGCCACCGTCGCGGACTCCTCGGGTGGGGCGTCCTCATCGGGTGGTCGTCCACGCCGCGATGCTTCGGGCCAGCACCTCGACACGACCCGGCGCCTGGCCGCCTTCGTGTCGGATCTGGCCGGCCGCGTGGCGTCCCTCGACGGGGCCACGACGTGGGCGGAGCGCGCCCAGGCGGCCCGCACCCTGGTCCACTCGCTCCTCGGCCCAGACGATCTCCGAGCTGCGTGGCCGGAAGCCGAGCTCACCGCCGCGGCACGCGTCGACGACGCGCTGGCCCGGCTGGCGACCCTCGACCACCTGGATGCCGACCCCTCTCGAGCCACCTTCGAGCTGGCCGTCGCGGCCGAGCTCGAGGTCACGGTCGGCCGCACCGGGCGCTTCGGCGAGGGAGTGCTGGTCGCACCGCTGGCCTCCGCGGTCGGCCATGACCTCGACGCCGTCTTCATCCTCGGCATGGCCGAAGGCACCTGCCCCGCCTTCCGGCGCGACGAGGCGCTGCTTCCCGACGCCGACCGTCAACGCGCCGAGGACGACGACCTGGTGACGCAGGACGAGCGGCTGCGCACCCAGCACCGCAACTACCTCGCGGCCCTGGCCGCCGGCGGCCGTCTCCGCACCCTGGTCTTCCCTCGGGGGGACCTGCGAGGCCGGCGAGACCGCTTGCCATCCCGCTGGCTGCTCGACTCCGCCAGCGCCACCGAGGGACGACGGGTCTTCAGCAGCACCTTCGCCAGCCTCGGGCCGGAGGTCGTCCACACCGTGGCGTCCTTCGCCGGCGGTGTAGCCGGGGCCGAGGTGCACGGTTCGACCGCCGAGCGCGATGTGGCCGCGTTGCTGTCTGCGGGCCCCGACGCCTCCACGTCGTCGCTCGTCACCGGTGACCTGGCGCGTGGCTTCACGGCCCGGCGGGCCCGGGCCGGTCCCGACTTCACGGAGTGGGACGGCAACCTGGCCGGCCAGACGTTCCCGTCCCCCGCCACCGGGGTGCCCCTGTCCTCCAGCCGGCTCGAGGCGTGGGCCGCGTGCCCGTTCAAGTACTTCCTGGCCAACGTCTTGCACCTCAGCGAGCGCGACGACCCCGAGCGCATCGTCGAGATCAGCCCGGCCGACAAGGGCACCCTGATCCACGCGGTCCTGGAGCAGTTCATCACCGAGGTGCTCGCCCGGCCGGCCGGCCCGCCGGCCCCAGACTCGCCGTGGACCCGGGCCGACCGCGATCGCGTGGTCGAGCTGGCCCGAGCCGCGTTCGCAGATGTGGAAGGCAAAGGCCTGACGGGCCGGCCGTTGCCCTGGCGACGCACCCAGATCGAGGTGCTCGCCGACCTCGACGAGTTCCTCACCAGAGACGACATCCACCGGCGGGACAACCGCGTGACGCCGGCGGCGGCCGAGATGTCCTTCGGCATGCACGGTGAGCCGCCGCTCACGCTCGAGCTGCCCAAGGGGAAGGCGCTGACCTTCCGGGGCATGGCCGACCGGGTCGATGTGGGAGAGGACGGGCACCTCGTCGTGCTGGACTACAAGACAGGGAGCCCACGGAGCTACGAGGGCCTGGGGGACGATCCGGTCAAGGCCGGTACGGCGCTGCAGCTAGGCGTCTATGCCGAGGCGGCCAAGGCGGCCAGGTCCTCAGACGTCGTAGAGGCCTACTACTGGATGATCTCCGGTCGCGGTGAGTACAAGAAGCTCGGCTACGAGTGGACGCCGGACCACCGCACGCGGTTCCTCGACGTGGCCGCGGCCATCGTCGACGGCATCGAGGCCGGCGTGTTCCCGGCGCAGCCCGGTGAGTTCGACTCCTTCTGGGGCTCGCACCAGAGCTGCGGCCACTGCGACTTCGACCGCATCTGCCCCAGAGATCGAGACGACCACCAACGGGCCACAGCGGACGCCCCGCAGCTCACGGTGCTCGAGCGCCTGCGGATCCGCACCGAGGGCGCATGACCTCGGTCGACACGTCCCCACTGGTCGACGAGGCCGAACGCGAGCGGGTGGCGCGGACCGGGCTGGGCGAGACCCTCTTCGTCGAGGCAGGTGCGGGCACGGGCAAGACGCACGAGCTGGTGCGACGGGTCGTCAACCTGGTCGTCGAGACCGGAGTCCCTCTGTCCGCAGTGGCTGCGATCACCTTCACCGAGGCCGCGGCGGCCGAGCTGCGCGACCGCATCCGCGAGGCCTTCGAGAAGAGCCTGGCCGACCACCTGTGCGAGCCCGACAGGGAAGCTTGCGAAAGGGCTCTGGCCGACATCGACCAGGCCGCGATCGGCACCTTGCACGGCTTCTGCCTGCGCATCCTGAGCGAGCACGCCTTGGCCGTGGAGCTGCCTCCGCGCGTCGAGATCCTCGACGAGGTCTCCTCTCAGCTGGCCTTCGAGGAGCGGTGGACCCGTTTCGTGGACGGGATCTACGACGATCCGGCCAGCGAGGCGCTCGTGCTGCGTGCTTGGGCACTGGGCGTCGAGATCGACGCGCAGTCGAAGCTCAAGGCCTCCTTGAAGGACGTGGCATCCATCTTCGAGGACAGCTGGGATCGGCTGGACGGGCTCGTTGCAACCGCGCCTACCGGCCTGGCGCCGGTCGATCTCGAGCCGGTGGTTCGCGCCATGCGGGCCCTGCGCGAGGTGAAGGCCACCAACACCAATCCGAAGGACCTGCTGTTGGATCGGTGCGCAGAGGTCGAGACCATGGTCGACGAGGTCCTGGCCGAAGCTGATCCGCTCCGTCAGCTCCGCCTGCTCCGCAGTGGTGAGGCGCGCTGGAGGTCCAGCGGCCTCGGCGGCCGGCTGAACTGGCCGGACGTCGTCACCGCGAGGGCGGCCGTGAACGCGGTGGGCTTAGCGGCCAAAGAGGTGCACGAGGGCGTAGCCAACGACGTCCTCCGACAGCTCAGCATCCGCCTGGCGCACTTCACCCGTGACGCCGCCGAGCAGCGCCGAGCCGCCGGACGCCTCGACTTCCACGACCTGCTCGTGCTCGCTCGCAGGCTGCTGCGCAACAGCCCCGATGCCCGCACCACCTTGCACGGCCGCTACCAGCGCCTGCTCCTCGACGAGTTCCAGGACACCGACCCCATCCAGATCGAGGTGGCGGTGCTGATCGCGGCCGCGGTGGAGGGCGGCGACGTCGACCGGTCGTGGCAGGAGATCGCCCCCCTGCCTGGGCGGCTCTTCTTCGTCGGCGACCCGAAGCAGTCGATCTACCGGTTTCGGCGGGCGGACATCAAGCTCTTCCTCGGCGCCCGTGCCCACTTCGCCGCCAACGGCCCGGTGCTCCTGCGCCAGAACTTCCGCACCGTCGAGCCGGTGCTCGAGTGGGTGAACCATGCCTTCGGCCGGCTGATGACGGAGCACCCGGACCGCCAAGCCGCCTACCAGCCGCTGTCGGCGCATCGGTCCGCGTCGCCGCACGCCGACCATCGGGTCGTCCTGCTCGGTGGCGCGGCGACTGGCAGCGCCGGTGAGATCCGCTCGCAGGAGGCCGCGGCGGTCGCCCGCACCGTGCGCTCGGTTGGAGATGACCCGCAGTCGTGGAAGGTGTTCGACCGCGGCGCCGACGACTGGCGCGACCCGAAGTGGTCCGACGTCACCATCCTCCTCCCGACCCGCACGTCGTTGCGCCAGCTGGAGGACGCCCTCGACCACCAGCGCGTCCCCTACCGGGTGGCCACGGGATCACTCGTGTTCGACACCCAGGAGGTGCGCGAGGCGCTCGACGCCATGCAGGCCATCGACGACCCCGGCGACGAGCTGGCCCTCGTCAGCGCCTTGCGGTCACCCCTCTACGCCTGCTCCGACGTCGATCTGCTCACGTACCACCAGGCCGGCGGTCGATGGGATCTCGGCCCGCGGGCCGCAGGCGTGCCGACGGATCACCCGGTGGCCCGTGCCCTGGAGCACCTGCAGTCGCTCGCCGCCCTTCGGTGGTGGAACGAGCCGAGTGCCTTGCTCGACCGGCTGCTGCGCGAGCGCGACGCGTTCGCGCTCGCCTTCGGCAGCCGGCGTCCCCGTGAGGTCTGGCGCCGCCTGCGCTTCATCGTCGACCAGGCGCGAGCGTTCGAGGAGTCCGGTGGAGGCGGCCTTCGAGCGTTCCTGCGCTGGGCGGATCTGCAGCGCACGGAAGGCACCCGCGTCCACGAACCGCTGCTGGCCGAGCTCGACGACGACGCGGTGAACATCCTCACCATCCACGGCGCAAAGGGTCTGGAGTTCCCCATCACGGTGCTCAGCGGTGCCACCACCCAGGCCACCACCGGCCGTCGAGGGCCTCAGGTCATCTGGGGAGGCTCGGTGCCGGAGGTGAAGCTCAGCAGGCAGACGACGGACAACTTCAACCGCTTGGCCGACATCGAGGCCGAGATGGACGTCGACGAACGGCTTCGCCTCCTCTACGTCGCCTGCACGCGTGCTCGCGACCATCTGGTCGTCTCGACCTTCCACAAGCCGAGGACCAAGCCGAGGCCGGGCTCGTTCGGTGACTCGTACGGCGAGTGGCTGACGAACGCGTCGATCGGCGCGGCGGACACGCTCTGGCGGCGCCTGCCAGAGGCAGAGGAGTCCGACACAGAGGTTCCCGAGGAGGCCGCGACACCTGCGGCTGCGGGTGCCGCCACGGCCGGCCCCGCCCCGCTCCTCCAGGACCGCGACGAGTGGCTGGCCCGGCGAGAGGCGATGCTCGAGCCACAACGCCGGCCTCGCTTCGTGTCTGCGACCACCATCGCCGGCGATGCCGGCGCTTCGCCGCGGGCCGCCGCCGAAGCCGATCCGCTGGAGGTGGCGGAGGTAACGGACGATGCTCAGCACAACGACACCGCCGGCGCCGCAGACGCGGCCCGACGCGAGATCCCGTGGCGCAGGGGGCGAGCGGGCAGTGCCATCGGCCGAGCCGTCCATGCCGTGCTCCAGATGGTCGGCGACCCAGCTGACGACGGCCGCATCGGGGAGCTGGCCTCCCAGCAGGCCCACGTGGAGGCGGTGCCGGACGCGGTGGACACCATCGCCGCCCTGGCCCGGTCGGCCCTGCGCTCGCCGAGCGTGGTGGCCGCGCACGCCGCCGAGCGCTGCTGGCGTGAGGTGTACGTGGCCGCGCCCCTCGGCGATCGGGCCATCGAGGGCTACATCGACCTGCTCTACGAGACTCCCGATGGGCTGGTGCTCGTCGACTACAAGACCGATGCGATCGCCGGCGAAGCCGAGGTCGACGCCAAGGTGGAGCGGTACCGGTTGCAGGCGGCCGCCTACGCCGTCGCCCTCGAGGCCAGCACCGGCCTGGTGGTCGCCGAGGCGAAGCTGGTCTTCTGCACGAGGACAGGGGCCATCGAGCGTCAGGTGCCCGATCTGCCGGGAGGGAAGGCACAGGTTCGCGAGCTGGTCGCCTGAGAGACTGCGAGCACGTGCTGTGGCGCAGCTGCGTCCAGCGGGAGGGAGACCCATGGTGGCCAACAGGAGCCTCGAGCGCCCAGGGCGGGCACAGGGCCGCATGATCGCCGGCGTCTGCGCCGCGCTGGCTGACCGGTTCGGTGTGAGCCGCCTGCTCGTGCGGGTTGCGTTCGTGGTAGCGGGGTTCGTCGGTGCGGGCGAGCTCGTGTACCTGGTGCTCTGGATCGTCATCCCGCGCCGTCCCCGCTGAGCCGCGGGCTTGCCGATCGCGCGGCCGTCGCCGCTCGTCGTGCTCCTGGTGCTGATGACCTTGGCCGGTTGCAACACAGCCACGTCCGACCGTGAAGGCTCAGGGGCCTCTGATCCCTCTTCCCCGAGCCGCGACACCCCGGCCGCACCCGTGGCCGACCAGCCGCAGCCGGATGCACCGCCGGCGCCGGCGCCGGCGCCCGTCATCATCTCGATCCGCATCCAGCGGCGGGTCGCCGACCCGGCTACCGCCGACTTCGAGGCGGTGGTGCGCTCGACGCTCACCGATGCGCGGGGATGGACGCAGGCCGGTTTCGAGCTCCTCTTCGATGACCTGCAGGCTCCGTACCTGGTCGTGCTGGCCGAAGGTCCCGAGGTCGACGACCTCTGCCGGCCGTACCGCACGGTCGGGAAGTACTCCTGCCAGAACGGCCCCGTCGTGGCCATCAATGCCGACCGCTGGCGCACCGCCACACCCGAGTGGACGGGTGACCTCGCCACCTACCGGGAGATGCTGGTGAACCACGAAGTTGGCCACCTCCTCGGCCGCCACCACCCCCCGGCTCCGCAGTGCCCAGAGCCCGGGAAGCCGGCCCTCGTGATGTCCCAGCAGTCCACCGAGCTGCAGGGCTGCCTCCCGAACGCCTGGCCGCTGCCCGAGGAGGTGGCCGCCGCTGCCCGGCACGACGAGCCGTCTCGTGCGCTCGTATCACAACTTCTCGTGGGTCGCGCTGTTCAACGCTCGCTCCTCGACCGCCGGCTTCGACGCCGAGCTCGATGCCGCGCTGTGGACGGCGCTCGCGCAGAGCACATCGTTTCCGGCGCACGACCTGTTCGCGACCTTCCGATGACGGTGAAGGCGATCGCCGCCGTGTCGTTGGCGGCAGCCGCGTGCCTCGCGTGCGGCAAGGACCCGCTCTGGCAGGACGACGTCCCGCGCCTCACCCTGTCCCCGGACAGCGTCGTCGTGGGCGTGTACGGATCGTCTCCCCTGAGCGCCACGGTACGCGACGCCGGTGGGGCAGTCCAGTACGTCGCTCTCCAGTACGTCTCGCGTGACCAGGGCGTGGCGACCGTCACTGCCGACGGCGCGGTCAGCGCCGTGGGCGTCGGCTCGACGTACGTCGTCGCCACGCTCCCGGACCGCCCGGACGTGCGTGACTCCGTCCGGGTTCGCGTGTTCGCCGATTCCTGTTCGGGTGCACGTCCCGACTTCGGCGGGGCGGCCACCACCGCGGACCGCGCCCTGTTCGCCTACGACGTCGACGCACCGCTGAACCTGCAGCGAACGGTCGAGTCCACGACCAGTGGCGTGGAGGTCAGCCGCATCTCCTTCAGCAGTCCGGACGGCGGTGTGGCGACCGGACGGATGTGGGACCCGGTCACGCGCTCGGGGCTGCGTCCCGGCATGCTGCTCATGCACGGCCTGCCCGGCAGCTCGACCAACCTGGCGGGCAGCGCGCAGTACTACGCACAGCACGGTGCCGTCGTGATCGCGATCGATGCGCCGTGGAATCACCGCGCCGCACCGCCCTATCTGACGTTCACCGCGCAGGATCGGACCGAGCAGATCCAGGTGGTGAA
The DNA here is from genome assembly GCA_902805655.1 of uncultured Acidimicrobiales bacterium. Classification (GTDB taxonomy): domain Bacteria; phylum Actinomycetota; class Acidimicrobiia; order Acidimicrobiales; family CADCTF01; genus CADCTF01. Next base: position 305 of record CADCTF010000128.1, on the reverse strand, counting down.
GGACCTGCAGCGCGCCGTGGACGTCCTGCGCGCCCGCCCCAACGTCGACGACGACCGCCTCGCCTTCGTGGGCTTCAGCTGGGGCGGCGCGACGGGTGCGCTGTTCGTCGGCATCGAACGGCGCCTCAGGACGGCGGTGCTCGTCGTCGGACACGGCGGTCAGGTCTCGCACGCCACCGGTCCGGTCGGCTCCAAGCTCGTTGCCGGCCTTCCGTGTGCCAGGCGCGTCGCCTGGATGCGAGCGATGGCCCCCATCGAGCCGATTCGATTCGTGGGGAATGCCAACGTCCCGTTGTTGCTGCAGA
>CADCTF010000127.1 GCA_902805655.1 uncultured Acidimicrobiales bacterium | reverse complement strand
CGCCGCGGTCGTCGGCCCGGCTGCTGCGGATGGCGCGGCCGGTGCCGGGGCCGGCGCTGCGGGAGCGCGGCTCGTCGTCGCAGGGGGCGCCAGGCCCACGGCGGGGATGCTCGGGACGGACGCCCCTGGAGTGCCCGATGGCGTCGGGTTGGCCGACGTCGACGGCGAGCCGCCTGCCGGCTCGGCCTGTCCGGTGGGCACCGCCCCTCGGATCGTGGTACCGGGCCTACGTGTCGTGGTCGAGGTGGGGGCGGTGGCGTCGGGGGAGATCGTCGCCGGCGGCACCGGCGCGGGCTGCCCTGTCTGCGAGAGCCGGACGGTGTCCGCGTCGGCTCCGCCGGCCGATCGCACGGAGTCCGTCGCATCGCCGGCCCCAGTGCGGTCACCGAACTGGAAGCTGGCCAGCAAGCCGGCTCCCAAGAGCAGCGCCGCGACGATCAGGACGAGACCGAGCGCAGCTGGGTTGGTGCTCTCTTCGTCCATCGGACCCACCCTACCCAAGAGGCATCAACTGCCCACGGGGAGCTATGACGGCCGACGAACCTCAGTGCCGTTGCGTCCGAGTGGGATCAGCACCGCCCATGCGGCCAGCGCGATGACCATCGAGGCGGTGATCGCCGTCGGATATCCAGCCGCATCGATCACTGCGCCGGCCAAGGGCGGCCCGAAAAGCCCGCCGATCGCGGCGCTGGTGTAGAGGGTGCCGACGACGCTTCCCATGCCGGTCGGGCCGAAGAGCTCGGCCACCACTGCCGGCGACAGCGCGATGAAGCCCCCGTAGCCCACGCCGAAGATGACGGCGAAGGACACGAGGGCGGGGTAGCCGTCAGCCAGGAGCCAGAGGCCGAAGCTCGCCGCCATCACGAAGAAGCACGCGCGGTAGACCCGCACTCGTCCCATCCGCTCGGCGACGAATCCGAGCCCGAGGCGCCCGACGATGCTGGCGCCCCCGACGATGCCGACGAGCGCCGCAGCCGGAACCCGTTGGACGCCCTCGTCCTCCGCGAACGGCACGAGATAGACGAACACCTGGAACATGGCCAGCGACATGAGGAGGCCCGAGGCGTAGAGGCAGGCGAACGCCGGCGTCCTCACCGAGGCGCTGAGGCTGGGTGGATCGCCCAGCGCCATGACGGGCGGGGGGGAGGTGATGGTGGCGGCCAAGAGCATGGCGAGGGCGCTGCCGGTCGCGAAGATCACGTAGGTCGTGCGCCATCCGTGGGCGTCCACGAGAGCCGCCCCGATGGGTGGCACGACCAATGTGCCGAGGCCGATGCCCGCCACCGCGACGCCCAGAGCAAACGCTCGGCCCCGGTCGAACCAGCCGCCGACGACCGCGACCATCGGCACGTACCCGCACGCCACGCCGATGCCGACTCCCGCCCCGTAGGTGATGTAGCCCATCCACATCGCCTCGACGCGAGACGTCAGGGCCAGACCGATCCCCATGGCCATCGCCCCGGCTACGAGCACCCTCCTGGGTCCCACCCGGTCGACCAGGCGGCCGCTCACCATGCCCAGCGAGAAGTAGGCGAAGGCGGTGATGGAGAACACGGCCGACGTGGCCGATCGGCTGGCACCCAGCTCGGCGGCCATCGGGTCGAAGAAGACGCCGAAGCTGTAGGCCACCCCGAAGACGGTGAACATGGCCAGAAAGGCCCCGCCCACCGTCCGCTTGGCGCGGGGATCGAACGGTTCGACCTGAGGCTCCGTCGCCGCCCGGCTCATCGGCGGCGCATGCTAGGAGGCGGCGTTCGTGGTGACACGGGCGTGGGATCATGCCGTTGATGCGGAGATGACGATGCTCTGGGTCCGCTGCGTTCGCGGGCTTGAACCGCTCGTGGCTGCTGAGCTGGAGATGGGCGGCATGGGATCCCTCACCGAGGTGCGCCACCGCACGCTGCTCGTGGCCACCGACGAGCTCGAGCCGGGCTTGATGGGGCTGCGGACGGTCGATGACCTCAGCGTCCTCGTCGTGGACCTCCCCGACGTCGGCCGCCACCGCAGTGGGCTGGCCGAGCTGGCGCATGCAGTGGAGGGCGACCGCGCCACCGCCGCCGAAGCATCGCGTCGGGCACTGACCACCGCAACGGCCCCGCCGGCCGACACCGTCGGCATCGACGTGGCCGCCAGCTTCCTCGGCAAGAGGAACTTCAGCCGCTTCGACGTGGAGGACGCCGTCGGCTCCTCTCTGTCCCGGTCGCTCGGCGTCCGCTACTGGTCGCGTCGCGGTGACCAGCGCCCGCCCGATGGCACGCAGGGGTGGCGCGTGCACCTCGACGGTGAACGCCTGCTGATCGGCTTGCGCCTGTCAGGAGCGCCGATGCACCGCCGGGCGTACAAGACGTCGACCGTGCCCGGCACGCTGCACCCGCCCGTGGCGGCGGCCATGGCCCTGCTCGCGGGCCTGCGCCCCGGCGCCGTGCTGTACGACCCCGTGTGCGGTGCGGGCACGATCGTGCTCGAGGCCGCCGCGCTGGAGGCCGAGCTCCTGGCCTCAGGGTCGGACATCACCGCCGCGGCAGTGGATGCGGCTCGGTCGAACGCGGCGCGCTCGACCTCGGCAACCAGCTGGCTGCGGGCCGACGCCGGGCAGCTCCCCCTGGCCGGGGCCTCTGTCGCGCGCATGGTCGCCAACGTGCCATGGGGTCGTCAGGCCGCCCCGTCCGGAGCGCTCGGGTCCGACCCTGCATCATTCTGCCGGGAGGCGGGCCGGGTGATGGACGAGGGCGGGCGCCTGGTTGCGCTCTCCGAGCCGTCGGAGGACTTCGACGACGGCCTTCGTCGCGCCGGCCTGGTCCTGTGCCTGTCGGTCGAGCTGTCCCTCTCCGGGGCGCACCCCAGGATCACCGTGGCCAGCCGCAACGGCGAGGCGATCGACGCCGACGCCCTGGGTGGGACCGTCCTGCACCGGCTGGCGCAGGGTTAGCCGCCTGAGACGGCGTCGTTGGCACCCACCGGGGGAGTGGGGTCGTCGGCGGACTCCAGCCAACCGGCCGGGAGTGCGACCGGGCGGGGTCCGTGCGAGTGCCCTCTCGTGGTGCGGTGCGCCTCCGGCGGGAAGGGAACCTCGGGGTCGAGGTCGCCGAGCAGGGTGGCCAGCTCCTCGAGCGTCGCCACCCTCGACAGCAAGCGGCGGCGCTCGCCCCCCACCGGGAAGCCCGTGAGGTACCAGCTGGTGTGCTTGCGGAGGCGGCGCATGCCCGCCTCCTCGCCGAACGCATCGCACAGGGCCTCTGCATGGCGCTGTACGAGCGAGGCCGTCTCGCCCAGTGACGGCGGCGTCTGCAGCGAGCGACCGGCGAAGGCGTCGGCGAGGTCCCTGAACAGCCACGGACGCCCGAGGCAGCCGCGCCCGATGACGACTCCGTCGCAGTCCGTCTCGGCCATCATCCGCAGGGCGTCGGCCGCCTCCCAGATGTCGCCGTTCCCGAGCACAGGCACTGTGCGCACCGCGGACTTCAGCTCGGCGATGGCTTCCCACCGGGCCGGTCCTGAGTACAGCTGCTCAGCCGTGCGGGCGTGCAGGGCGACGGCCGCGGCGCCCTCCTCCTCGGCCGCTCGCCCGGCGGGAACTGCGGTGAGGTGGTGGGCATCGACGCCCATCCGCAGCTTCACCGTCACCGGCACGGCTCCGGCGGCAGACACTGCGGCCCGCACGATCGAGCGGAACAGCAGGTGGTGCAGGGGCAGAGCGGCCCCTCCGCCCTTGCCTGTGACCTTGGCCGCCGGGCAACCGAAGTTGAGGTCGACGTGGTCGACTCCGATCTCGTCCACCAGCATGCGCACCGCCCGGCCGGTGACGGACGGGTCGACGCCGTAGAGCTGCACGCTGCGCAACGGCTCCTGGTCGTCCGAGGCCAGCATGTGCAGCGTCTTGGGGTTCCGCTCCACCAGGGCTCTCGTGGCGATCATCTCGCTGACGTACAGCCCGGCTCCGTAGCCCCGGCAGAGCTGGCGGAACGAGAGGTCGGTCACGCCGGCCATGGGCGCCAGCACGACGGGAGGGTCGACCTCGATCGGACCGATCTTCACGACCACAGCTCGAGGATCGAGACGTCGACCTCGCTCAGGAGCCGGCGCAGGAGGGGGAGGGAGAGGCCGATCACGTTCCCGGCGTCACCCTCGATGCCGTCGATGAACGGGGCCGAGCGACCCTGCAGGGTGAAGGCTCCCGCCACTCCGAGCGGCTCTCCCGTCGCCACGTAGGCGCCCACCTCGGTGTCGGTCGGGGAGCCGAAGTGGACGACCGTGGAGGCCACGGCGGACGAGGCGCGCCCCGAGGCGACGTCGATCACGCAGTGGCCCGTCAGCAGGACGCCCGAGCGCCCGCGCATGTGCGTCCAGCGAGCAGTCGCCTCCTCGGCGGTGCTCGGCTTGCCGTGGGCCCGGCCGTCCAGCTCGAGCACCGAGTCACAGCCCACCACCAGCCCGTCGTCCAGCCGGGCGGCGACGGCCGCGGCCTTCAGCTGGGCCAGCTCGAGGGCCATGTCCGCCGGCGCCAGATGGTCGAGGCCGTCCTCGTCCACCCCGCTCACCATCACCTCGGGGGCCAGACCGGCGTTGCGGAGCAGGGCCAGGCGGGCCGGCGAGGCGGATGCGAGGATCAGGCGGGGCGGCATGGCCCAGCCATGGTGGCACCTGGCCCTCGCGGGCTCGACCTCAGCGCACCGGCTCGAGCACGACCCGCCGGGTCAACGGGTCGGCTGACGCGACGCGAAGCCGCACCTCGTCACCGAGGGCCAGATCCGCCCCGTCCACCGTGGCCACCACGGCCGGGTGCACCACCTGCACCTGGGCCTTGCCCTTGGAGACGTTGGTCACCAGGGCGTGCACCGTCGAGCCGACCCGGGCCGAGAGGGTCACGGCTTCGAGCAGATCGACGCTCATGCGGTCGGCTGCGCCCTCGCGCTGGCGCCCCAGCTGCATGAGGGCCGGTACCTCCGGGAGGGCATCGGTGACCCAGGCCGGCGGGCGGCCGCCGGCACACAGCGCCAGCACCACCTCGTTGCCGAAGCGGTCGACCAGCCGCCGCAGCGGGGCGGTGACGTGGGCGTACGGAGCAGCAACAGCTGCATGGTCACTGTCGGGCGGCACCTCACCGTCGAAGGCCACGTAGCCTGCGCCGCGCAGGAGCCGGGCCGACTGCACCAGTAGTACGGCATGGTCCGGCACGCGCGCGTCGAGGGCGCGCACGAAGGCCTGGTACCCGCCGGACTCGGGCCACGGCACGCTCAGGGCACGGGCCCGGCGGCGCACCATGTCGATGGCGCCCTGGTCGGGCGCGGGCAGGGTACGGAGGATGCCGACGGCCCCTTCGCGCATGATCGCCGCCGCCGCCATGCCGGTGAGCAGCGAGATCTGGGCGTTCCAGCCTTCGACGGGCAACGGCGCCCGGTACCCGACCTGGAAGGTGCCGGCCGCCTCGACGACGATCTGCTCCGGCACGTTGAGGCTGATGCCGCCCCGGTCGGCCTCCTCCTGCTCTCGAAGCCGCCCCACCTCGGCCAGCAGCACCAGTGGCTCCTCCGCGGTGCCCGCCTCGAGCGAGGCCTGCGCCTCCGCGTAGCTCCATGCCCGACGGCTCCGCACCAGCGCCCGCTCCACTCGGGCGTCCACCAGGGCGCCGGCCCCGTCGAGGCGCAGGTGCCACACGAGCGCCTGGCGGTCCTCGCCCGGCAGCAGGCTGGCCGCTCCCTCGCTCAGCTCCGGCGGGTGCAACGGCGTGCGCCGGTCGGGGAGGTAGATCGTCACGACCCGCCGGCGTGCCTCCAGGTCGATGGGCCCGCCGGGACGGACGAAGGCGCTGACGTCGGCGATGGCGTACCGCACGAGGTAGCCCGACCCGTCCCGCTCGAGGGCGACGGCCTGGTCCAGGTCTCGACTTCCCAGGGGGTCGACGGTGAAGAAGGGGATCTCCCGGAGGTCGAGGGTGGCTCGCGGCTCAGGCCCCCGGCGAGCCGCCTCGCCGGCCTCGGCCAGCACATCGGTGGGGAACTCGTCCGGCACGGCGAGCTCGGCCCGTATGGCGTCGAAGCCCTGGGCCAGATCGACCCGCGGGTCGAGCCGAACCGGTACGACCGGCATCAGGCGGGACGGCGTCGGCTGGAGGCGTGATCCATCACTGAAGTGTCTAGCGGCCCCGTACGATCCCCGGGTGCTGAGCCTGAGCGTGCTCGACCAGTCCCCGATACCCAGCGGCTCCACGCCGGGCGACGCCCTCCGGAACTCGATCGACCTGGCCGCCCACGCCGACGAGCTGGGCTACACGCGCTACTGGTTGGCCGAGCACCACAACAGCACGTCCCTCGCCGGCTCGAGCCCCGAGATCCTGATCGGCCAGGTGGCGGCGGCCACTCGCCGGATCCGGGTCGGCAGCGGTGGCGTGATGCTCTCCCACTACAGCCCGTTGAAGGTCGTCGAGAACTTCCGCGTGCTGCACGCGCTCTTCCCCCACCGCATCGACCTGGGCATCGGCCGGGCGCCGGGGAGCGACCAGCTGACGGCCCGCGCCCTTCGGCCGGACCACGGCTCGGCCGGGGAGGACGACTTCCCCCGTCAGCTGGGCGAGCTGATCGGCTTCTTGGAGGGGCGCTTCGCCCCTGGGCACCCGTTCGCGGCGATCGACCCGTCACCGCAGGCCCCCGGCGGGCCGGAGCTCTGGTTGCTCGGCTCCAGCGGGTTCAGCGCGGCCTACGCCGCCCACCTGGCGGTCCCGTTCTGCCATGCCCACTTCATCAGCCCGGCCGACAGCGAGCAGGTCACCGCCCAGTACCGGGCCTCGTTCGACCGGAGGGATGGCGGGGAGCCGAGGGTGGCGCTGGCGGTCAGCGTGATCTGCGGCGAGGACGACGACGATGCCGAGCGACTCGCGCTGAGCTCCCGGGTGTGGCGCAGGCGGCGGGCAGCCGGCCGGCCCGGCCCCGTACCATCCGTCGCCGAGGCCCTGGCCGAGCCGCCCGAGGACCCTCGGACGTCACGCAACCTGCTCCGTCCGCCCGGCCGCCTGATCCTCGGCGGGCCCTACGAGGTGCGGACGCAGATCGAGGAGCTGGCCGAGGCCCACGGGGCCGACGAGGTGGTGATCGTGACGATCGTCCACGACCATCAGGCCCGGCGGCGAAGCTACGAGCTCATCGCCAAGGCGTTCGAGCTCTCGGCTCCGAGCGAGCCGTCAGAGCACCTGCGCTGAGGAGATGCCGAGCGGAGCGCTCAGTCGACGCGAATGCGCCCGAGCAGCTCGGTCTTCTTCTCCTCGAAGGTCTCGAGGTCGATCTTCTTGTCCTCGAAGTCGCGGTGCAGCGTCTCCACCATCTTCAGGAGGTCACCGGGGCTGATCTCGCTGCCGTCACCGACGACGTCGAGCTCGGTCTCGACCTCTTCGTCGCCGCCCTTGGAGCGGTCCTGGCGCTTCTCCCGCTTGGCTGTGGCCTTGGCCTGCTTGTCGCGCTCACGCTGCAACTTGCTGAAGCTGCTCCGTTGTGAAGCCATGAGCTCTCTCCCATCCTCGGCACGACGACCAGCCGCGCGAGGAGCGGCGAACGCCTACGGGTGCTGCCGGAGCCCGGCGGCTCCGTGGACCCAGAGTAGAGGCCGCAACGCCGGGAGCGGGAATCGGCCCGTGGCGCCTCGACCGGCACGGGCAGGCAAGCTCAGGTCGGAACCGTAGGCTGCGATCGGCGTGATCGAACCCCGGAAGGCGCAGGAGCCCGAGCCGGCCCCCGGCCCCGTCGGAGCCCTGGAGGCCGTCTCGGCTCTCGTCTCCGAGCGGCGCGCGGTGGCCGCGCCGCTGCTCACGGCTGTCTCCGAGCTCCTCTCCGGGTGCCGCTCGATGCCGGACCTGGTGCGCTCGTCGGCCCTCCCGTTGCGAGCGGTGGAGGCGTTGGTGCAGGCCTTCGGCGATGACCTCGAGCCGTGCGGTGACGGGTGGCGGTTGCGCCCCGACCGGGCACCTCGTTATCGCGCCGCGCTGCGGTTGGATGCCCGCACGAGCTCCAACCCGGCCGCCTTCGTCGTGCCCGGGATCCAGCCCCTCCCCGTGGACCTCCTCGCGCTCGTCTCCGACCTGGTGGCCCGGGCGCCGCAAGCCAAGCGCCACCTCGACCACGTGGCGGCCACGCCGGAGACGGTGGTGCGCCGGGCGCTCTTCCTCGAGGCCGGCTTCACCTTGGCGGGTGGGCGCGTGCTCTTCGTCGGCGACCACGACCTCACCTCCCTCGCGCTGGCTGCCGTGCAGCCCGATGCGGACATCACGGTCGTGGACATCGATGACGACGTGCTCGACCACATCGAGACCTCGGCCGTGGCGCACGGCTGGAAGGTGCGGTGCCTCTTCGCAGACCTCCGGGCCGCGCTGCCCGACGCAATGAGGGGGTGGGCCGATCTGGTGGTGACGGATCCGCCGTACACACGGGACGGTGTCCGCCTCTTCGCAGCGCGGGCCCTCGAGTCCCTAGCCAACGCGCAGCACGGTCGCCTCGTCCTCGCCTACGGCTACGGGGACCAGCCTGCCCTCGGCGCCAAGGTGGAGGACGCGCTCCAAGAGCTCGGGCTCGTGTACGAGGCGGTCCACCCGGCGTTCAACCGCTACGAGGGTGCTCAGGCCGTGGGCAGCGCCAGCAACCTCTACATCCTGCGCCCGGCGCGGGCCAGCAGTCGGCCCCGAGGCGGGAGTGCTGCGTCCGCCGTGCTCTACACCCACGGCACCGAATCGATCGAGGCCGCCCACGGCGACCTGGCCCGTGCGACGCAGGAGGCGCTCGTCGAGGCGGCCACCGCGTCGGGCTTCGGGCTCACCGATGCGGTCGGATCTCGGTGGGCGAGCGGGCTCCCCGAAGGCGTGAACGGCATCGCGCTGTCCGAACGGTTGGCGCCGCCCTTGCCGCAGCCGCAGAACCGGCCGGCGCCGGGGGCGGCGATCGTCGACCTCCGCCACGACCCGGGCCCCCTGCTGCTTCGCGTGCTGCTCGCCGTCCACGCCCCGGCGGTGGCGGTGCTCGTGCCCAACCGGCACCCCAACCTGGCCGGCGAGGTGGGGCAGCACCGGTTGCAGCGGAGCCTGGAGGCGAAGTACCGCCTGCGCTACTTGCGCAGTGCGCCCACGAACGACCTCGCCATCGTGGTGGCCACCCGGGTGGACGGAGAGCAGCTGGCCTCTGGCCGGCGAGCGGCGGCGATGTTGACCGAGCGCCCGCACAGCAAGATCCGCAACGTGCTCCGGGATGCGCTCATCGATGCCGCCCGCCGGCGGGGCGACCCGATGACCAAGAACGAAGCGAGAGCCCGGCTGGAGCCCATGCTTCAGGGTGTGGACGGGGACGCCACCGCGATGACCCTCTCCTGGAACCGGCTGGACGCGGTGATGGAGCTACTGAGCAACTCGCGCTTCGCCTGACGCCACCATTCCGCGCGGCCCCGGCGCCGGCCGGCCGAGTGCATCGCAGGGCTGCGGGCGTCGATAGCATCGCAAGACGTGGCCGACACCTTCACGATCACCGACAACCGCACGGGCGACAGCTTCGAGGTACCGATCGAGAACGGGGGCGTGTCGGCCGACATCTGGCGCAAGCACGCCCCGGGGATCTGGTTCTTCGACGAGGCCTTCATGGCCACCGCCGCCTGCGAGTCCTCCATCACCTACCTCGACGGGGACGCGGGCATCCTTCGCTATCGCGGGTACCCGATCGAGCAGCTGGCCGAGCACTCCACGTACCTCGAGGTCGCCTACCTCCTGATCCATGGGAACCTGCCGAACCCGACCGAGCACGAGGAGTGGGTCCGCGACATCACGCGCCACACCTTCATCCACGAGAACATGCGGAAGCGGTTCCTCGAGGGCTTCCACTACGACGCCCACCCCATGGGCATGTTGGTATCGGCGATCGCCGCCCTCTCCACCTTCTACCCGGAGGCCAAGGAGATCGACGACCCGTCGAGCCGGCAGAAGCAGATCGTGCGGCTGATCGCCAAGATGCCGACCCTGGCTGCTGCCTGCCACCGCTTCAGCGTCGGCCAGCCCTTCATCTACCCGGACAACTCGCTCGACTTCCCGACCAACTTCCTGTCGATGATGTGGAAGATCGCCGAGCCCCGCTTCGAGGCCAACCCCGTGCTGGCCCGGGCCATGGACATCCTGTTCATCCTCCACGCCGACCACGAGCAGAACTGCGGCACCACCGCGATGCGCACGATCGCCTCGGCCCACGCCGACCCGTACTCGGCCGCCGCCGGCGCGGCGGCCGCCCTCTACGGGCCGCGCCACGGTGGAGCGAACGAGCAGGTGATCCACATGCTCACCGAGATCGGCTCGATCGAGAACGTCCCCGCCTTCGTAGAGGACGTCAAGGCCGGCAAGGGGCGCATCTTCGGCTTCGGCCACCGCGTCTACAAGAACTACGACCCTCGCGCTTCCATCATCAAGAAGACCGCGGACGAGGTGTTCGAGGTCACCGGCAAGAACCCGCTGCTCGACATCGCCTTGAAGCTCGAAGAGGTGGCGCTGAGCGACGAGTACTTCATCAGCCGCCGGCTGTACCCGAACGTCGACTTCTACTCAGGCCTGATCTACCAGGCCATGGGCTTCCCGATCGAGATGTTCACCGTGCTGTTCGCCATCCCCCGCATGTCCGGGTGGCTCGCGCACTGGGTCGAGCTGCTCGACCAGGACCAGAAGATCACCCGGCCCCGCCAGCTCTACATCGGCGCCGACGAGCGGAGCTACGTGCCGCTCGACCAGCGCCCCTGAGCGCCTAGGCACGGCACCTGATGCCCTGAGCACCGGCAGCCGCCGGTGCTCAGCCGGCCTTCGACCAGCCCTCGTGCAGCAGGGCGTCTCCGCCGACCATGACGTAGTACACCTGCCAGCCGTGGTAGCCGTAGTAGCTCCGCTCGTCCGCCTGCATCTGCAGCGCGTAGAGCTGCACCGCATCGACGTACCGGTTGTCGTGGTTGTAGTTCCACAGCGCGTTGCGCATGTTGTCGGGAGCGCCGTTCCGCTTCAGGTAGCGGGCGGCGGCCATGATGGCGTCGCGGTTGTCGTTGACGTCACCTTGTCCGAAGGCGGCCCAGGTCGCCGGCATGAACTGCATCGGACCCTGCGCACCGGCTGAGCTGAGGCCGCGGATGCGGCCCATCCGGGTCTCCACCAGGTGGATGCCGGCGAGATAGGCCCACGGCACGCCGTAGGTCGCCTCCGCCTGCTTGTAGTAGCCGAGCAGCTCGCCGGCCGGCGCCGGTGGGACGATGCGCCAGTCGGGGAACGTCTCGCGCGGCCGAGTGGTCATCGCCCGCAGGCGCGTGCCGGCGGTGACGTTCCCTTCGGCGTAGGCCCGCAGCTCGGCCGGGACGGCGGCGGAGAAGGGCCCGACCAGGTCCGGCTGGTTGACGACGAGGCGAAACACCTGCTGCTCGAGGTGCGCAGCCGCCGCGATCGCGTCCGCCGGCGCCCCCGGGTCGGTGATGGTGGCGTGGGCGGTCTGGAGCTGACCCGCCAATCGTGCCGCCTCAGCCCCGAGCGATGTCGGGCGAACGGGCGCCGCCGGCGATGGGGCCGGCGCGGCGGGTGGCGCCGCGGCTGTGGTCGTGGCCGGTGCGACGACCGTCGTGGGGGGAGAGGGGATCGGCGTGGTGGAGGTGGTCGCCGGTGCTGCGGTGGTGGTCGTGGTCGATGTCGGCGTCGAGGTGGACGAGGAGGTCGACGAGGGCGAGTCGGCGGCTGCGACCTGGCCTGTGGGGTCCTTGTCACCACACGCGCCGGCCAGGGTGAGCGCAAGGAGGGCGGCGGCAGTCGATCGGCGTGGCACGGCGTCAGGCTAGGGGCTACCGGGCCGGGGCCAGCCGGATGATCCGGTCGTCGCCGGCCTTCGGGGCGCCTCGGCTGTCCTTGTTGGACGTGGCGAGGTAGACGGCGCCGTCGGGCCCGACCGCCACGTCGCGCAGCCGGCCCCACTGCTCGTCGTAGAGGATCTCCTCGTCGGCGACCGACCCGTCCGGGTTGAAGGTCAGGCGCCGCAGGTCCTGCTCCTTCAGGGTGACGAACAGCAGGGAGCCCTTCCACTGCGGGATCAGGTCGGCCTCGTAGACCACGCAGCCGGCCGGCGCGATGGTCGGCGTCCAGTTCTTGATGCCGTTGCCTGTTTCGTCGGGCCAGCCGCCGTTCGCCCCGGGTCGGATGAGGTTGATCTCGTCGCCGCGGGAGGGGCCGTGCTCGGTCGTGAAGAACCGGCCGTCGCGGGCGAAGCACAGGCCCTGGGAGTTCCGGTAGCCCTTGGCGAAGTTCGTGGTCGATCCGGACTGCGGGTCGATGCGGAGGATCTTCCCGTTCTGGCTCGAGTCGTTCTGGGGGAGGCTCGTGTCCGAGGCGTCTCCCGTGCCGGCGTAGAGAGCGCCGTCGGGGCCGAGCTTGATCCGTCCACCGTCGTGGATGGCCGCCTTGCGGAGCCCGTCCACCAGGACACGCTCACCGCTGCCGTCACTCTCGCGCCGCACGATCCGGTTGTCGGAGGCGGTCGTGTACATCAGGTAGATGCGGCCGTCCCGATCGAACTCGAGACCCATCAACCCGCTCTCGCCCTGCTGGGACACGCCGCCGATGGTGATGGGCCGGCTGCCCTGCTTGGTCAAGGTGCCTCCGCGCTCTGTCCACCAGAGCGCCCCTGCCGGATCCCACGCCAGCCCCCAGACGGTGTCCAGACCGGTGGCCACGTCCTGCGCCTCGAGCCGCACCGGCCCGGTGGGCACCGAAGTGGAGGAGGCGCCACCCGCCGGAGCGGCGCCGGTGGTGGTGGTGGTCGATGTGCTGCCGGCTGACGCGGGTGGGTCGACAGGGGTGTCCGACCCGCACGCGGCAAGGAGACCGAGGCCAAGGCCGAGCGTGATGACTGCGAGGGGGAAGCGCTTCACCCGTCGACCCTATGGGCGCGCCGATCCGTACCGGCGGCGGGGCGGGCCGAGCGGCGCGTCGCTCAGGGGGCTCGCTTCGCCGCCGGGAGGAAGCCGAGCGGTCGGGAGGGGGCCGGCGGTTGCTCGGGCAGGAGCACCGCATCGATCAGGCCGAGCCGCTGCGCGTCGCCCACCCCGAAGTCGGCGCCGGAGGCCAGCAGGTCCGCGAACACCTGCTCGTCCTGCTCGCAGCGCTCCGCCAGCCGGCCTCTGAACGCTTCCAGCTCCTTGGCCCGCCACTCGAGCGCGCTCATCGCATCGGTGAGGGGCACCGGGCCGGTGGGGGTGGTCGGCAGGTGCTCCCGGAGCCGGAACCGTGCCGAGCGCACGGCGGAGCGTCGGTGGCCCATGGCCAGCACGCCGAGCGCAGGGCCGTCGGCGCGACCGGTGCACGTGGCGTGGATGTCGACACCGGAGAGGGAGATCACGTCCATCACGGCCAAGGCGGCGCCGATCGCTCCCCCCGACGAGTCGATGCGCAGCTCGATCTCGTCGTCACCCGATGCGTCGAGGCCCATGAGCTCGGCCGCCAACCGAGCCGCCATGGCGTCGTCGAGCGGGCCGACGAGCAGCACGATCCGGTGCTCGAGGAGCTGCTGGCGCAGCTGCTCCGGCCACGGGACGGCCACTGGCGGCCGAACCGGAGGGACCAGGCCGGGGTGTGAGGAGGGGGAGTAGCCGGGTGGGAACCAGGTCATCGGTCGGTCTCCTTGCTGAGGCGGACGTCGAGGCGCTGGCCGAGCGCGGCCGCATAGCGCTCGAGGGTCGAGAGGCGGAGGTCAGCCGAGCCGCTCTCCAGCCGCGCCACGGCCGACTGCGAGGTGCTCATGCGAGCGGCCACCTCGGTCTGGGACAGGCCGAGCTCGACGCGCCGCTCCACCAGTGCGGCGACGACGCCCTTGCGCCGTTCTGCCATCTCGCTGAAGCCGGGGAAGACCGGATCGTGCCGGCGCGCGCTCATAGTGGCGATCCCTGTCCGGCGGCTTGTCGGCTCTGCATCAGCTCTTCATCCGCTTGCGCCTCACAGCGTCGCTATCTCTCATACAGTATCTCGTATTCGATATGGCAGGCCGTCGGTGAACGGTCAGCGAGGAGCGGCAGATGACCATGCGACAGTCCATCATCCCGACGGTCGTGCAGCAGACGTCGAGAGGCGACCGGGCCTACGACATCTACTCCATGTTGCTCCACGAGCGCATCGTCTTCCTGGGTCAGCAGGTGGACGACCAGATCGCCAACCTCCTCGTGGCCCAGATGCTGTACCTCGAGGCGGAGGACCCCGACAAGGACATCAACCTCTACATCAACTCGCCCGGTGGGCTCGCCTACGGAGGCATGGCGATCTACGACGTGATGCAGCACGTCCGCCCGGAGGTGTCGACCATCTGCGTCGGCATGGGGATGTCCGCGGCGGCGATGATCCTCTGCGCCGGTGCGCCGGGGAAGCGGATGGCGCTGCCGAGCGCCAAGATCATGATCCACCAGGGCTCGGCCGGGTCGCAGGGCGCCCCGCGGGACATGGAGATCCAGCTTCGTGAGGTGCTCTCCACCACCAAGCGGATGGTGGAGATCATCGCCCACCACTCCGGTCGCTCGACCGACGAGGTCGAGCGGGACATCGACCGCGACTACTACATGACCGCGGGCGAGGCCAAGGAGTACGGGATCATCGACGAGGTGATCTCCCCTCGCCGTGGCATCTCGGCCGATGTGCTGGAGATGGCCGGCCGTCTGCACCCCGACCGCGCCGACGCCGTGCCCAGCGCCCTCGTGTCGTAGCTGGGTCAGCCCGACCGGCCTGCCGGCCGTGCCCTTGTGGACGACGAGCGGGCTGCGGCCAGCCGGTCGCGTTCGGCCGGCCACCGGCTGACCGCGTCGGCCAGCTCCTGGCGCAGGAACGCGAAGAAGTCGCGCGTCTCGGCCAGCCGGCGCCCGCCGGGGCGGTCGACACCGATGATCTCCATCCCGGCGGCCACCGTCTCCTCGAGCCGCTCGAGCGTGTCCAGCTCCGCACCGACGAACCGAGTCCAGAGGTTGTGGTCGTCGAGCACGTACAGGTCGCTGCGCGTGCCCGGCTCGCGCTCCCGAGCGAGGAGGCCCCACTGCACCAGCTGGCGCACGGCGCCACTGATCGCCGCCGCGCTCACCTGCAGACCCGCAGCCAGGTCGCCCGCGGTGTAGCGGTCGGCGTCGTCGGCCAGGGCGAAGGCGAACACGCGGGCCGGCATGGGGGCGATGCCTGACGCCCGCAGCACCAGGGCGAAGCGCTCCACGTACCGGAGCAGCGCCGTCCGATCTGCGTCCTCGCTCACCGGCACAGCGTCAAGGGTACTCTGCGCCGCAGATGCAAATCACTTCAGAAATGTGTGAAATACGTGTACGTTCTGGAGTCATGACATCCGCCATCTCGGTGTCGAAGCTCGTGAAGACCTTCGGCGCCACCAGGGCTCTCGACGGTCTCGACCTCGAGGTCGCCACCGGTGAGGTGCACGGCTTCCTCGGCCCGAACGGGTCCGGCAAGTCGACGACGATCCGTGTGCTGCTCGGGCTCCTCCGAGCCGACTCCGGCGTGGTGCGACTGCTCGACGGCGACCCCTGGCGGGACGCCGTCGCCCTGCACCGCCGGCTGGCCTACGTGCCCGGTGACGTGACCCTCTGGCCGCAGATCACCGGCGGAGAGGCCATCGACCTGTTCGGCCGGCTGCAAGGCGGCCTCGATCCGCGCCGCAGGGCCGGCCTCCTCGAGCGCTTCGACCTCGACCCGCGCAAGAAGGCCCGCACGTACTCGAAGGGCAACCGTCAGAAGGTGGCCCTGGTGGCCGCTCTCGCCTCCGACGCCGAGCTGCTGATGCTCGACGAGCCCACGTCGGGGCTCGATCCGCTCATGGAGGCGGTCTTCCAGGAGTGCATCCGCGAGGTCCGTGCCGAGGGCCGGACCGTCCTGCTCTCGAGTCACATCCTCGCCGAGGCGGAAGCCCTGTGTGACCGGGTGAGCATCATCCGACACGGCCGGACGGTGCAGAGCGGCAGCCTGACGGAGCTGCGGCACCTCCAGCGGACGTCGGTCGTCGCGCGGACCGAGCGCCCGGTCAGTGGGCTCGAGTCGCTGCCCGGCGTCGACGACCTGCGCCACGACGACGGGCAGGTCTACTTCGACGTCGATGCCGACGGGCTGGACCTCGTGCTGCGGCACCTGACGAGCTTCGGGGTCCGCAACCTGACCAGCGCCCCTCCCACGCTGGAGGCGCTCTTCCTGCGCCACTACGGCAACGAGGAAGTCGACAACGGCGTCTCCAGCCGCGGGAAGCCGGTGCGGTCATGAGCACACGACTCGTGAGCGCCGGGTCGACGACGGTCGGCGGGACCGCTGCGCTGCTCCGGTTCGCGCTGCGCCGCGACCGCATCCGGCTGCCGGTCTGGATCGCCGCCGGCACGTTCATGGTGGTGACGCAGTCGGTCGGCAGCCAGGCGCTCTATGACAGCGCCGATGACCTCGCGGCCTACCAGGCGTCTGTGGGCAGCAACGCCGCGACCATCGCGCTCGGTGGGCCGCCGGTCGGCCTGGACACCGTCGCCGGCGCCGTCGCCTTCGATATCTCGGCGACGGTCATGCTGATCGCCGCGCTCATGGCGATGTTCACCGTCGCCCGGCACACCCGGGCCGACGAGGAGGCCGGTCGCACCGAGCTCATCCGGTCAGCGCGGGTCGGCCGCCACGCCCCTCTGCTGGCAGCCGTGCTCCTCTCCTCGGCGGCCTGCGTCGCCATCGCCCTCACCATCGGTGCGGCGACCACCGCATCGGGCCTCCCCGCCCTCGGCTCGTTCGTCCTGGGTGCCTCGGTCGGCGCGTGCGGGCTCGTCTTCACGGGGGTGGCGGCCGTCGCCGTGCAGGCCACCGGCCACACCCGCTCCGTCTACGGCCTGGTCGGCGGCCTGTTCGCCGTGGCGTTCGTGCTGCGGGCCGTCGGCGACATCCAGCGGAGCTGGGTGGTCTGGACCTCTCCGATCGGCTGGGCGCAAGCCACCCATCCCTTCACGGACGACTCGATGCTGCCGCTGGTGCTGTGCGTCTTCGTGGCTGCGACCCTCGTGGCCGCGGGCTTCCTGCTGCTCGACCGCCGCGACCTGGGCTCCGGGTTGCTCCAGCCACGGCCCGGCCGCCCCGCCGCCCCGAGGACATTGCTGTCACCCCTCGGTCTGGCCGTGCGGTTGCACCGCGGGGCACTGCTCGCCTGGACCGTCGGCCTGGGGCTGCTCGGGCTGGTCTACGGAGCGCTCGCGGAGTCGGTCGAGACGTTGATCGGTGAGAACGACCAGGCGCTGATGATCTTCGGCAACCCCGACGTCGACCAGCTGGTCGACGCCTACCTGGCCACGACCTTCGCCGTCACGGCGCTGCTCGCCTCGGCGTACGCCGTCTCGGCCGTGCTGCGTGTCCGCGCCGAGGAGTCCGGGAGCCGGGCCGAGCCCGTGCTGGCGACGGCCACGAGCCGCGCCGCCTGGCTGGGCAGCCACGTCGCCGTCGCCTTGCTCGGTTCCGCCCTGGCGATGGCTGCGTCGGGAATCACGACCGGGCTGGTGCGAGCAGCACAGACCGGTGAGGCTTCCGCCTTCGGCCGGATGCTGGCCGCCGCCACCGCCTACGTCCCGGCCATCTGGGTCGTGGCCGGGGTCGCCGTCGTGCTCGTGGGCCTCGTTCCCCGCCAGGCCCAGGCGCTGGCCTGGACCGCGGTCGGAGTCCTGCTGCTGATCACGATGTTCGCCGAGTCGTTCGACTGGCCGCAGTGGGTCGGTGACCTGTCCCCGATCGCGTGGACGCCGACGCGGCCGCTCGAGGAGTGGACAGCCGGGCCGCTCGTGGGCCTGCTCGCCGCCGCCGCCGGGCTGACGGCGCTGGGCTTCGCCGGCTTCCGCCGCCGCGACCTGATCACCGGCTGACAGGGCTACGGCGGCTCGCTCGACGTGGGGAAGCGGTCAACCTCGCGGAGGGCCGGGAAGAAGACCCACCAGCCGGCGGCGACAGCGACGGTGGCCGCGCCCCCGAGAGCGATGGCGGCCGAGCTGCCGATGACCGCCCCCGCCACGCCCGATTCGAACGCGCCCAGCTCGTTGGACGCGCCGATGAAGACGTTCTCCACGGCGAGCACGCGGCCGCGCTTCTCCCGGGGCGTCACGAGCGGCACCAGGGTGGCGCGGATGAACACGCTCACCGCGTCGGCCCCGGAGAGGATGGCGAGAGCGACGAAGGCCACCAGGAAGCTGCGGGTCACCCCGAGCAGCACCGTGAACGCCCCGAAGATGCCGACCGCGACCAACAGGGTGCGCCCCACGTTGCGTCCGACCGGGCGGCGGGTGAGCACCAGGGTGACGAGCGCCGCACCGATGCCGTCAGCGGCCCGCAACCAGCCGAGTCCGACCGCATCGGCACCGAGCCGGTCCTCGGCGATGGCGGGGAGCAGGGCCACGGCCCCGCCGAACAGCACGGCGAACAGGTCGAGCGAGATGACGCCGAGCAGCACCGGATGGTGGCGGATGAACCGCAGGCCCTCGAGGGCATCGGAGAGGGTGGCTCTGGGGCGCGGGCCGGTGATGCCATGGTCGTCCGAGGCGGCGACCGCGCTGTCTCCCAGCGGCACGGGCACGGCCACGATGGATGGCGTCGCGCTCGGGTGATAGCGGATGAGCAGCACCGCGCCGCCCGTCACGAGGAACAGCACCGCACCGGCGACGAACGGCAGCGGCTCGCTGATCGAGTACAGGGCGCCGCCGACGACCGGTCCGACGATCGTGCCGGACTGCCACGTCGCGGAGTTGCGGGGCACGAGCCATGGCATGCCCTCGGGCGCGACGACGTCCGCCGGCAGCGATCGGGCGGAAGGAGCGGCGAAGGCGCGAGCCACGCCGAAGCCCAGCACCAGGAGGAAGATGGGTGTGGCCGACGTCGGGTCCGTGCCGGCGTACCAGGCCATGCCGGCCACGAAGACCGCTTGCCCGAGCGAGCCGAGAGCAACCACCCGGCGGCGGTCGAACCGGTCGGCGACCGAGCCGGTCACGAGCACCAGGAGCGCCGCCGGTGCGAACTGGGCCAGGCCGAGAAGGCCCAGCGCGAGCTCGCTGTCGGTCAGGTCGTACACCTGCTTGCCCAGAGCGGTGACGATGCCGAGGGCGGCCGCCGACCCGCCGAACACGCTCACCAGCAACGCCGTCACCGAACGGCCCCATCGCGGCGAGCCCTCCGGCATCGCCGCACACTAAGTCACTGCACCGACCCGGTCGGCGGATCAGACCAGGCGGATCAGGCCTTCCTGCACGACCGACACGGCCAGGGTGCCGTCACGACAGAAGATCTGCCCCATCGACAGCCCTCGCGCTCCGAAGGCGGAGGGGCTGGCCTGCTCGTAGAGGAACCATTCGTCGGCGCGGAACGGACGGTGGAACCACATGGCGTGATCGAGGCTGGCCATCATGAGCTCGCGGTTCTGCACCTCGGCCCGATGCGGCAGCACGGTCGAGTCGAGCAGCGTCATGTCCGAGGCGTAGACGACCACACAGGCATGGAGCATCGGGTCGTCCGGCAGGCGCCCGTCGGCCCGCATCCAGACCTGTTGCGTCGGCTCCCGCTGCTCGTCGGCGGGCGTGGTGGCCCGCCAGGGCTCCGTCACGTGGCGCGTGTCGATCGGACGCGGGCGGGTGAACCACGCCGGAACGGCGTCACCGAGCTCGGCCATCTGCGTCGGCCAGTCCCGGAGCGTCTCGGGGTCGACGGTCGCCGGCATCGGTGCCTGGTGATCGAGACCGGTCTCCTCCACGTGGAACGACGCGGAGAGGTGGAAGATCGCCTCACCGTGCTGCACGGCGACCACGCGCCGGGTGGTGAACGAGCGCCCGTCGCGGATGCGGTCGACCTGGTAGAGGATCGGCACGAGAGGGTCACCCGGGCGGAGGAAGTAGGCATGCAGGGAGTGCACCCGGCGGTCGGGCGCGACGGTGCGACCGGCGGCCACGAGGGCCTGGCCGGCCACCTGGCCGCCGAACACGCGTTGGCGATCCTCCTCGGGGCTGCGGCCGCGAAAGAGGTTGACCTCGATCGCCTCCAGGTCGAGCAGCTCGAGCAACCCGTCGAGAGCCTCGCTCATGAGCCTTCCGACCCAGGACGAGCGGCGCCGGACGTCGGTCTCGGGGCCATCGGTGGGATGGTACGGCGCCCGCTCCGGGCCATCAGCCATGCGCCGGCCAGCACGAGCAGCGAGACGACGACGAACGGTGGGTCCCCGACGCTCACGTAGGGAGTCGAGCCCCGGCGCAGATCCACGCCACCGACGAGCGTCTCCGGCCGACCGAGCGTCGTCCGCTGCAGCACGCGGCCGCGATGGTCGACGATGCCGCCGTAGCCGGTGGGCGCCGAGGCGACGACCCACCGACCGGTCGACCAGGCCTGCAGCTGCGCGGCGGCCATCTCCTGGGTCGGCACCTGGCTGGTGGTGTAGGACGATGCGTTGGTCGGCACCAGCAGCACCTCGCCGCCGGAGCGCACCGCCGCCAGTGCCCGCTCGGAGAAGAAGACCTCGAAGGAGATGGCGACGCCGAGGCGACCGACGGGGGTGTCGAGGACGCCGGGCCCCTCGCCCGCGACCGCGTCGCGCGGCAGCACGCTCAGATCGGCCAGCCGCTCGAAGAAGGCGCGGGCCGGCACGTACTCGCCGAAGGGCACCCGATGGGCCTTGGTGTACACGTCGACGATCGTGCCGTCGGGCGCCCAGGCCACCGCGTCGTTGCGGAAGCCGGCTCGGCCGGCGTCCTGCGTGACGCCCGCCACCACGGTGGCGTCGAGTCGTCGAGCCAGTCCCCCGAGGTCGGCCGCCTCCCGCGACCCTTCGATGGCTTCGACGTCGATGGCGTTCTCCGGCCAGAGCACGAGGTCGACCGGCGGCTCGAGCCGATCGCTGACGGCGAGATGGCGCTCGTACACGGCGTCGGCATCCGAGTCGACGGCCCGGAAGCCACGGGGCCCGCCCCCCTGCACCACGGCGACGTCGATGGTGCCGCGCACGGTACCGGCCGGGGCGGCTCCGGCGACGACCAGGAGACCGACGAGCAGCACCACCAGCACGGCCGCCGGGCGCAGCTGCCGGCGACCGGCCAGCACCGCCGCGACACCGATCGCGGCCGCCACTGCGACCAGGAGGAGCGAGCCGCCCAGGCGCGCCACGGCCGCCAGTGGGCCGACGGCCTGGCCGAGGGCGACGCCACCCATGGGGAGCCCGCCGAAGGGCACGGCCCCCCGAGCCGCTTCGGCCAGCAGCATGGCGGCGGGGAAGGCGACCAACCGCAGCCAGTGGGGCCCTTGTACGCCCGGGAGCGCCAGGAACGCCACGGCGAAGAAGGCCGCCTCGGACACGACGACGGCGACGAAGCCGATGGCGTGGAACTCCGTCATCCAGAAGAGGGTCAGGCTGAACTGGCCGATGCCGAAGCAGAGTCCGGCCGCCAGCCGGGACGCCGGGTTCGGAAGGGACTGCAGCCGCCAGGCGAGCAACGCCAGCCCGGCCAGGCCGAGGATCCAGAAGCCCCAAGGTGGAACGGACAGCGCGGTGAGCACGCCGGCAAGGACGCTGGGAAGAGCGACGGCGCCACGTCGCGGTCGGGAGGCGGGGGGTGGCGCGGCGGAAGTGGTCACGGGCGGACGGCCATCGTCGCAGCCGCCCAGGGGCTCCGGCGACGCGGCGGTAGGTTCGGGAAGTGGACGCGGCCGAGATCTACGCGGAGACGCGACACCGCCTGGCCGACCTCTTCGGCCGGCTCACGGAGCCCCAGCTGGCCCGGCCCGTGGCCGCCTGCCCCGGCTGGAGCGTCAAGGATCTGGCCGGGCACCTGGCCGGTGTGGCGGCCGACGTCTGTGCCGGCAGGCTCGACGGCCTGGCCACCGACCCGTGGACGGCCCGGCAGGTGGAGGACCGCAAAGCTCGCACGATGGCGGAGGTCCTGCAGGAGTGGGCGTCGAGCGGCGCCGAGGTCGAGGCCCGGATGCTCGCCATGGGGCGCTCGGCCACGCCGCTGGTGGTCGACGTCGTCACCCACGAGCACGACGCTCGCGGAGCCATCGCCATGCCTGGCGCCCGCACGTCGGCCGGCGTCGACTTCGCGCTGCAGATGCTGGTCGCCGCGCTGGGAGGCCGCGTACGACGGGCGACGCTGCCGGCGTTGCGGCTGCGGGCCGGTGAGGACGAGTGGCTGGTGGGCGAGGGCGACCCCGCCGCCACCGTCACGGCCGAGCGGTTCGATCTGATGCGGGCGCTCGTCGGCCGGCGCAGCCTCGAGCAGGTGCGCAGCTTCGCGTGGGAGGGCGACGCCACTCCCTACGTCGCCGTGTTCTCGGCCTTCCCGGCCGCCGCCGCGGATCTGGTCGAGTGAGAGCGGGCGACCACGTCAGGTCCCCGGCGTCGGCTCGCGCACGACTTCGGAAGCTGCCTTGTCGTCCCGGAGACCCTTGTAGGACGGGTGTCTCAGGGTGCCGCCCGAGGTCCACTCGGTGAAGTCGACGTCGGCCACGAGTACCGGCTCCACGAAGCGCGCGGCGCGATAGGCCACGTGGTCGGCGAACGGGCTGTCGCTCCGGCTCAGCGGGGCGAGTCGTGAGCTGAGCGCCACCAGCTCCTTGTCGGTGAAGCCCGTGCCCACCTTGCCGCAGAAGCGGAGGTCGTCGCCGTCGTAGACCCCGGCCAGCAGCGCGCCGATGCGGTTCAGGCGGTTTCCTGCACCGGGAAGCCAGCCGCCGATCACGAACTCCTGCCGGCACACGTTCTTCACCTTCAGCCAGTCGCGCGTTCGCCGCCCGGGCAGGTAGAGCGAGCTCTGCCGCTTGGCGAGGATGCCTTCGAGCCCTTGGCTCTTGGTCGCCGCGTGCAGCGCGGCGCCGTCGGCGAGGTGCGCAGCGGGCACGCGCCAGCTCCCCCCGGCAGCACCGTCCAGCTCGAGGCTCTCGAGCACGGCCCGGCGGGCGGTCCAGGGCTGGTCGAGCAACGACGTGTCGTCCAGGTGGAGGATGTCGAAGATGAGGTACAGCACCGGGGCGGTGGCCATCCTCCCGCTCACCGCCCGTTCGCCGGCGAGGTGCATGCGGCCCTGGAGCCGGCCGAAGCTCGGTCGACCGCTCTCGTCGAAGGCCACCACCTCGCCGTCGAGCAGGGCGGCCCGACCGGCCAGGGTGCCCCCGATGCCGGTGACCTCGGGGTACCGGGGCGTGATGTCATTGAGGTTGCGGCTCTCGAGGTGCACCGCCCCGTCCTCGACGTAGGCCAGCGCCCGCACACCGTCCCACTTGATCTCGAACGCCCAGCCGTCCTCGTCCGGCGGCAGCTCCCCCGAGGTGGCGAGCATGGGCACCACGCCTTGCGGCAGCCGACCGGCCTCGGCCACCTCAGGCCGTGACGTGCTCAGCCGCGGACTGCGCACCGGTGACGCATGCGGGGATGCCGACGCCCCGAAGAGCCGCGCCGGCCAGGGCCACGCGTGGGGCGACCCGCGCCAGCGTCGACTCCAGGTGGGCGACGCGCTCGAGGTGGCCCGGCCAGAACTGCGGGAACGAGCGGACCCACCGGCTGACCCGGACCTCCGTCGGTCCCTCCGCCAGCCCGAGCGCTTCGTCCAGCTCGCCGTGGACCGCAGCCACCAGGTCGGCGTCGTCCATGTCCAGCGCGCGCCCGTCCTTCCAGCGGCCGGCCGACGCCCGCAGCAGCACCGTGTCCGGATCCGCCAGGTCCTTCCACTTGTTCGAGAAGACAGAGCAGGCCGTGAGCAGCCGGCCGTCGGGCCGGGGGACGAGGAACCCGCTGCCGTCCAGGGAGGTCCGCACCGCGTCCCGCCGGTAGGCAAGTGTCACCAGTGCGACCGACGAGTAGTCGATGGCGTCCAGGGCGCGGGCTACCTCCGCGCTCAGGTCGCGCAGCATCGGTGCCGCGGCGAAGGCGGGGACGGTGATGATCACCGCGTCGGCCTCGATCGTCACGCCACCGGCCAGGTGCACGGCCGGGACGGAGTCGACGGACTCGACCGCTGCGCCGCAACGGACCTCGACACCGGCTTCCACCAGCGAGGTGGCCAGCGCGTCGACGAGGCGCTGCAGGCCGCCCCGCACCGACCAGAACACCGGCTCGCCGCTCGGAGGCGGCGCCGCCTCCCGTTGGGCTCGCAGTCCGGCCACCAGGCTGCCGTGGCGCCGGGCCACCGCCGCGAGCTGGGCGGCCCCAACGTCGATGCTGAGCTCTTCGGTGCGTCCGGCGTTGATGCCCCCGAGCAGAGGGTCGACGAGCCGTTCCTGCAGCTCGGGCCCGAAGCGCCGGGCGATGAGCTCTCCGATGCTCACGTCGGAGGTGATCGGCTCACCGGGCAGGTCGGGCTCCTGCCGGGCGCGAGCCAGCCCGGCTTCGGAGAGGATGCCGGCTGCGGCCAGGGGTTCGAAGTCGACGGGCACTCCGAGCACCAGCCCGGTCGGAAGCGGCTTGAGCGCTCCGTCCGTCCAGAGGTAGGCCGAGCCGGCCGCAGGGGAGACGAGGTCGCCTCCCAGGCCGACCTCACGAGTCAGGGCCGCCACCGCCGGCACCCGGGCCAGGAAGGCGTCGGGCCCCTCTTCCACCGGACGCCCGGCGAACCTCGACGTGCGGATCTTGCCGCCCAGTCGGTTCGAGGACTCGACCAGCGTGACCTGGTGACCGCCCTGCACCAGGCGGTGGGCAGCTGCCAGCCCGGTGATGCCCCCGCCCACGACCACGGCTCGCATCAGGCGGTCATCCCGCTCGCACGACGTTGGCCAGCATCTGCAGGAACCGGGGGTCGTCGTTGAGGCTCGCCGTCCGCTCGAGCGCGATGCCCACCTCGTTCGCAACCGCCTTCGCCTCGATGTCCACGTCGTAGAGCACCTCGAGGTGGTCGGAGGTGAACCCTGCGGCGCACACGACCACGCCGTCGACCCCTTCGGCCGGCAGCGCTCGGATCACCTCGAGGATGTCGGGTCCGAGCCAGGGCTCCGGCGTGCGGCCCGCGCTCTGCCACCCCAGACGCCAGTGACGCAGGCCGGCCTTCTTGGCCACGGCCTCGCCGGTCTCGGCCAGCTGCTTGGGATACGGGTCCCCCATCTCGATCACCCGTGCCGGCAGCGAGTGGGCGGTGATGAGCACCTCCACCCGCCGGAGCCCCTGAGGCAGGCGGGCCATGGCCTCGAGCACGCGCTCGGAGAGGAGCTCGATCAGCCCTTCCTCGAGGTGCCAGCTGTAGACCGCGGTGTTGCCGGTGGCCTCGGGCGACGCCTTGAAGACCGCCTCGGCGCGATCGACGTACTGCTGCACCGACAGCTCGGAGTAGTGGGGAGCGAGCACCAGCGTGGTCGTCTCTGAGCAGCCGGCCTCCACCAGGGCTCGGGCACCGTCCTCCACGGATGGGGCGGCGTGCTTGAGCCCGAGCTCCACCCGGAAGCGGCCAGGGTCCTGTTCATCCAGCGCGCGCTGGAGACCGGCTGCCTGGGCCCGGGTGCGGGCCGCGAGGGGGGAGATGCCGCCGATGGCGTCGTATCGGCGGCGGAGGTCGGCCAGCTGCTCGGGCGTCGGGGGCCGGCCGCGGCGGATGTCGGTGTAGTAGGCCTCCAGGTCCTCGGTGCGCTCGGGCGTGCCGTAGGCCATGACGAGGACACCGTGCTGTTGCCCGACGTGCTGCCGGGCGACCGGGCCGTCAGGCATGCGAGCCGACCGGCGCAGCGTGGACCAGGTCGACGACGCGCTGCAGGGTGGCGGGGGCCGTCTCCGGTCGCACGCCGTGGCCCAGGTTGAAGATGTGGCCGGGCCGGCCGGCGTTGGAGGCGAGCACTGCGTGCGACTTCGCCTCGACCACCGGCCAGGAGGCCAGCGCCACCGCCCACGGGTCGAGGTTGCCCTGCACGGCCGTGCGCCCACCGGTGCGCCGGCGGGCCTCGTCGAGGGTGATGGTGCTGTCCACGCTGACCACGTCGGCACCGGCGTCGGCCCAGTGCCCCAGCAGCTCGCTGGTGCCGACACCCGACGCGATGCGGGGCACGCCCAGATCGGCCACCGCGGAGAAGATCTTCCGGGTGGACGGCAGCACGTGCTCGGCGTAGTCCTCCGGGGTCAGCGCGCCGGCCCAGCTGTCGAAGACCTGGATGGCCGAGGCGCCGGCCGCCACCTGGCCGCGCAGCGAGGCGATGCAGTACTGGGCGAGTCGGTCGAGCAGCTCGTGGAAGAGGCCGGGGTCGGACCACAGCAGCTTCCGGGTCTGCACGTAGTCCCGCGACGGACGGCCTTCGAGCAGGTAGCTGGCGACCGTGAACGGGGCCCCGGCGAAGCCGATGAGCGGCGTGGAGCCGGCCAGCTCCTTGGCCAGCAGGCGAACGGTCTCGAGGACGTACGGCGTGTGCTCGGCGGGGTCGAACTCGGGGAGCCGGTCGAGGTCGTCGGCGGACGTGAACGGCCGCTCGATGACCGGGCCGACCCCGGCGGCGATCTCCACACCGAAGCCCACGGACTGCACCGGCACGACGATGTCGGAGTAGAGGATGGCGGCGTCGACGCCATAGCGGCGCACCGGCTGCAGCGTGATCTCGGCGGCCAGCTCGGGCTCGGCGATGGCGTCGAGGATGTTGGTCGTGCCCTTGAGCGCCTTGTACTCGGGCAGCGAGCGCCCGGCCTGGCGCATGAACCACACGGGAGTCGCGTCCACCGGCAGCTGCCGGCAGGCCCGGAGGAAACGGCTGTTCTCGAGGTCGGGCACGGGACGATTGTGGCCGGTGCCACGAGTCAGTGCCCATCGCGACGCGCCCTGACCTGCCGCGATGGACCGAGCCCCGGCGAGGGCCCCATGAACCCGTCGGGTAGAGTCGGCTTCCCTCAAATGGCGGCTCATCCCGACATCCAGAGCGAGCAGGCCCACATCGACCGGGCGTACGCCCGTGTCGAGGCAATGCGTGCCGCCGCTGCCGCCCGCCGTCAGGAGGTGCTGGCCAACGGCCGGGGCGGCACCCACCAGGCCCGCGAGGAGCGCGACGTCATCGTGCGCTCCAGCCTGGCCCGGGAGGAGCAGCTCAAGCTCGGCAGCGAGGCCCTCGTGTTCGGCCGGGTCGACCAGCTCAGCGGTGATGCGTTCCACATCGGCCGCCTGGCGGTGTCCGACGACGACCAGGAGCCGCTCGTCGTCGACTGGCGGGCTCCGGTGGCCGAGCCCTTCTACCGCGCCACCGGGCGCGTTCCCATGGGTCTGGTGCGCCGCCGCCACTTCGTCACCGAGGGCGCCCGCATCATCGGCATCGAGGACGAGATCCTCGACATCGATGCCGCCGAGCAGTCGGATCTGGTGGGCGAGAGCGCCCTGCTGGCCGCGCTCGAGCGCAGCCGGTCGGGAACCATGCGCGACATCGTCGCCACGATCCAGGCCGAGCAGGACGACATCATCCGCGCCCCGCTCCCCGGCGTGCTGGTGGTGCAGGGTGGTCCGGGCACGGGCAAGACAGCCGTGGCGCTCCACCGGGCTGCGTATCTGCTCTACACGCACCGCTTCCCGCTGGAGCGCCAGGGAGTGCTGGTCATCGGGCCCAACCCGTTGTTCCTCCGCTACATCGAGCACGTCCTCCCGTCGCTGGGTGAGACGGGCGTGACGCTGTCCACCATCTCGGGCCTGTACCAGCAGCACCGGCCGGTCGGCGTGGATCGTCCGCTCGCCGCCCGGGTGAAGGGTGACGTCCGCATGGCCAAGGTGGTGGCTCGAGCGGTGCAAGACCGCCAACGGGGGCTCCGCGCCGACCTGCGCGTGCCCTACGGCGCTTACAGCCTGCGCCTCAGCGCGGCCGCCTCGGCCGACATCGTGCAGTCGGTCAAGCGCCGGCCGGGGCCCCACAACGCCCGCCGCCGGCAGGTGGAGGGGCTGGTGCTCCGCCGGCTCTTCGAACAGCTCGAGCTCGCGTCTGATCGGGCCGCGCGCACCGGCCTACGGGAGTCTCCGGCCGAGATGGACTTCGAGGACTTCGCCGAGGACGTGCGTCACCTTCCGGAGGTCCGCCTCGCCCTCGATCGGATGTGGCCGCTCCTGCTGCCCGAGGAGCTGCTGCACGACCTCTACGGCGCCCGTGCCCTGATCGAGCTCGCCGGGCGCCGCTGGCTCGACGAAGCGGAGCGCAAGGCGTTGCGGCGCAGCCGGTCGGAGTCGCTGGAAGCCATCAGCTGGACCGTGGCCGACGTGGCCCTGCTCGACGAGGCGTCGGTGCTGCTCGGTCCTCGACGTCGCCGCCGGCCCGACGACCCGCCGCTCATCCGCACCTTCGGGCACGTGGTGGTCGACGAAGCGCAGGACCTCACCCCCATGCAGCTCCGCATGGTGGCGCGGCGCTCGCTCGCCGGCTCGATGACCATCGTCGGCGACATCGGCCAGGCGACGGGCCCCCGCTCGCCCGACAGCTGGGACGACGTGCTGAGCCACCTGCCGGCGCGCAAGCCGTCACGGCTGGTGGAGCTCACCGTCAACTACCGCACCCCGCTCGAGATCATGGAGGTCGCCAACCGCGTGCTGGCCGCGGCGGCGCCCCATCTGCGGCCGCCCACGTCGGTGCGCTCGGGCGGCCGGGCTCCCGATGTGCGCCTGGCCGCCGACCCGAGAGAGCTGGCCGAGACGAGCCGGGCCGAGGCGGTTGCCCTGCAGGAGGAGATCGGCGGCACCGTGGCCGTCATCGCGCCGGCTTCGCTGGTGGGGCTTCTCACCGAGGCGGTGGGTGCGGCCACCGAGGTGCGGCTCGAGGCGCCGGTGTCGGTGATCGGGGTGGCTGCGGTGAAGGGCCTCGAGTTCGACGGTGTCGTGCTGGTCGAGCCGGCCGCGGTGGCCGCGGAGTCAGCCCAGGGCCTTCGCGCCCTCTACGTCGCGCTGACCCGGGCGACCAAGCGACTCGTGGTGGTGCACACCGAGCCCTTGCCCGAGGTGCTCGAGCTGACCTCGGCCGGCCAAGATCCGCCGCCCGGCGAGAGGCCGTAGGAGACCTTCCGGAGCGACCTCAGACGCCGGTGTGGCGCACGTGGTCGAGCACCTGCTGCAGCGCCTTGAGGTGGTGAACACCCTCGTGCACCGCCTCCCGGGCCAGCTCGAGCACGGTGACGTCCTGCCCGCCCCTGCGAGCCCGCCGGAGCCAGTCGGAGCCGGGGACGGCCGAGACGGTGCGGGCCAGCTGCTCGGCGTTGACGGTGAGCGCGGCCAGCACCACCTCGGGGCCCTGCTCGTTGGCGCCGCCAGGCGGCGTCTGGGGCGTCTCCGGCAGCGTGGGCGTGTCCTCGCGGAGCACCCGGTGCAGCCGCAGGTCGAGGGCATGCAGGATGTCGCGGACGTGGCCGGCGTGCTCCAGGGCCGACCACCCGCCGGGGTAGGGCGCCGACGTCAGCGTGCCGGACGGGTCCGGGTCGTCGAGGTGGATGGCGAGTGCGGCGCGGAACCGCCTCGGAAACGACCGGAGCGCCACGACGGCGTCCGAAGGCGACACGGTCTGGGGCTGATACCCGCACGCCGTACAGTTTCCGGGGGTGTGGAACTCCGAGTCGAGGCGACTGCTCGTGTTCGTAGCCATTCAGTTGTCCCCCTAGGTGCTGCTCACGTCCGCTGGTTGAAGCGTCCGCTAGTCCCTCCATGTTGGGGCAAATGGAGTGGCCAAACAAGGGGTACGTTCCGTGACGATGTGCGGACGGTTCGTATCGACCTCGCCGACGGCGGTGCTGGCCGACTTCTTCGGTGTCGCAGACGTGCGCACCGAAGCCCTGGACGAGAGCTTCAACGTGGCGCCGACGGACCCGGTCTACGCCGTCGCCGAACGGGACGGTGAGCGGCTTCTCGGCAGCTATCGGTGGGGCCTCGTGCCTCACTGGGCGAAGGACGTCAAGGTCGGGGCCCGCATGATCAACGCTCGGTCCGAGACCCTCGCCAGCAAGTTCCGACCTGCGTTCGAGCGGCGCCGCTGCCTGGTGCCGGCCGACGGCTTCTACGAGTGGGAGAAGGTCGAGGGCTCCAAGACGAAGCAGCCCTGGTTCATCCGGCGGGCCGACGGTGCACCCTTGGCCTTCGCCGCCCTGTGGGAGACGTGGCGGGATCCCGCGGGCCCAGATGACGCCGCGCTCCTGCGGACGTGCACCATCGTGACCACCGACGCCAACGACCTCGTCCGTCGCATCCACGACCGGATGCCGGTTCTCCTTCCGGCCTGGCGGTGGGACGCCTGGCTCGACCGCGAGAACCGCGACATCGACGCGCTCCGCGCGATGCTCGTGCCGGCGGACCCCCGGGAGATGGAGATGCATCCCGTCAGCACCCGGGTGAGCTCGGTGCGCAACAACGACGGGGATCTGATCACCCCGCTCAACTCGAAGTGAGCTCTGCGGCCACCACGGTGAGGTCGGCCACGAAGCCCGCGTAGGCCGCCTCACGCGCCTCGGCGTCGGGCGCCCGCAGGATCGACGACGGGTGCACCGTGGCCGTGATCTTCGGCTCGTGCGGCCAGTCGGCCCACTGCCCGTGCTGCTGGGTGACCCGAAAGCTGCGGCCGAGCAGAGCCTGAGCGGCCGTCGCACCCAGGCACACCACGACCTGCGGACGGACGACCTCGATCTCCGCCATCAGCCACGGCTTGCAGGCGCCGATCTCCTCCGCGTTCGGCTTCTGGTGCAGCCGGCGCTTGCCGGCGGCCTTCCACTTGAAGTGCTTGACGACGTTGGTGACGTAGGCCTCGCTCCGGTCGATGCCCGCAGCCTCGAGCCCCCGGTCGAGCAACGCCCCGGCCGGGCCGACGAACGGCTTGCCCTCCACGTCCTCATGGTCCCCCGGCTGCTCGCCTACCAGCATCACCTTGGCCTCTTCGCGGCCCTCCCCGAACACCGTCTGCGTCCCGACCTGCCAGAGGTGGCAAGCCTGGCAACCGGCGGCAGCGTCGCGTAGAGCGTCGAGTGTCCGGGAAGCGGGTAGCAGTGGGGCGGCGGATGGCTTCTGGCTCCGTGGCACGCCAGGCTCCTACCCCTCGGTCAATATGGGGCAGAGCGGTTTCGTCCCTACCGACCTGTCGGTAGGCTACGGGGATGGACGATGTCGCCCTCCTGCACGAGCTCCGCCCGACGGCCGAGCGACTCCTCAACCGCCACCTCGGAACGGCCAAGGAGTGGTTCCCGCACGAGATGGTGCCGTGGAGCCAAGGGCGTGACTTCAAGCCCGACGAGGAGTGGGAGCCGCTCGAGGGCGGTCCGAGTGATGCGGTGCGAAGCGCGCTCTTCGTCAACCTGCTCACCGAGGACAACCTGCCGTACTACTCCATGGAGATCCAGACGATGTTCGGGGTCGACGAGGCGTGGGGCGAGTGGGCCCGTCGGTGGACCGCCGAGGAAGGGCGACACTCCATCGTCATCCGCGACTGGCTCACCGTCACGCGCATGATCGACCCGGTCGCGCTCGAGCGAGGCCGCATGCAGCAGGTCGGCGGCGGCATCGTCCCCCACCCGAAGAGCGCGGTGGCGGGGTTCGTCTACGTCACCCTGCAAGAGCTGGCCACCCGCATCTCGCACCGCAACACCGGCAAGCTGCTGGACGATGGCTACGGCTACGAGATCATGAAGCGCGTCGCAGCCGACGAGAACCTGCACTACCTCTTCTACCGCGACGCCACCACGGCGGCCCTGGAGGTCGACCCTTCGGCGGTGGTGATCGCCGCCGAGGCCGAGGTGCGCGACTTCGAGATGCCGGGCGTCGGCATCCCCGACTTCACGGCCCACGCCAACGCCATCGCCAACGCCGGCATCTACGACTACGGCCTCTTCCACGACCAGGTGCTCGTGCCGGTCATCGTCCGGCACTGGAAGGTGGAAGCGCTGGAGGGTCTGACTCCCGAAGCCGAGGAGGCCCGCCGCAAGCTGCTCAAGCGCATCGAGCGCATCGGCAACGCGGCGCGCCGCATGCGGGAGCGCCGCGCTGAGGACGCCGGTCCGAGCTGAAGGCCGCCGATCCGCGACTGCGGATTCGGTTGGCACGACTACCGTGGGCGCACGACAGTGCACGTGGGGGACGGCTTGGTGGCACGGCGATTGCGGGCGATACGGCGCCTCGCGCCCGTGCTGCTGGTGGCCTCCGGGCTCTTGGTGACCGGGGTCGCCCCAGCTTGGGCTCAGCAGGCGCCGTCGGGCAGCACCAGCACCACGTCGACCTCCCCGCCACCGGTGCCGACGATCCCGCCGGCACCACTCCCGCCGCCTGCGCCTGCGCCCGCACCTGGGCCCCCGGGTGAACCGGCGGTGCCGCCCGGCGGCCCGGACGGGGATGGTGTTCCGGACGTGGTGCCTCAGCAGCCGGTGATGGTGCCCGAACCGGTGGTGCCCCTGGCGCCCGATCCGAGCGTCGCCATCCTCCGCGAGGTGGCGAGCATCACCGCCGGACAGGTGCAGAGGTCGCTCGCCCAGGCCAAGGATGCGCACCAGAAGGCGGCCCTGCAGGTCGCCGACCTCTCCAGCCAGCTCCAGGCGCTGCAGGCTCGACTCGTCCAGCTGCAGGCCGACGAGGCGGCGGCCGTGAAGCGCTACCAGCAGGCGAAGCTCGTGCTGCGGGACCGTGCCATCGCCGGCTACGTGAGGTCACCGTCGGCCCCGGTGAACCAGCTGCTGGAGGCGGGCGACGTCAACGACCTCGGCCGGCGGCTCGAGCTGCTCGACGCGGTGGTACGGGCCGACAAGAAGCGAGTGGACGACTACGAGGCGGCCAAGGCGGCCATCAGCAAGGAGCTGGCGGACGTGGTGGACTGGGCCGACCGGACCCGCTCCACCCTCGCCGTGTCCACGCTCGTGCTCCAGGGTGCCGAGGCGACGCTGCTGGCCAGTGAGGTTCGTTATGCCGCCGTGCGGGCCGGCGGTGACGTGGTGGCCAGAGGCTTCGTGTTCCCTGTCGGCGGCCCGCATTCCTACGGCGACTCGTACGGCGCACCTCGCATGACGGGAACCCAGTACGAGCATCTCCACCAGGGCACCGACATCTTCGCCGCCTCCGGCACGCCGCTGTTGGCCTGCGAGCGCGGGGTGCTCATCAGGGTCGGCACCGACACCCTGGGCGGCACCAAGCTCTGGCTCGTGGGCGCGAGCGGCACCCGCTACTACTACGCCCACCTCTCCGCCTTCGCCGAAGGCGTGATGGAGAACAAGGTGGTCGAGGCCGGTGAGGTCGTCGGCTACGTCGGCAACACGGGCAACGCCCTGACGACGCCTGCGCACCTGCACTTCCAGGTGCATCCCGGCGGCGGGCCACCGGTGAACCCCTATCCGCTGCTGCGGATCGTCGACGACGCCTCGAAGCGGGTGGCCGCGAGCCGCTGACGGGCGAGCGCCAAATCCGTTGACAAGCCTCATGGGCCATGTGAAACTTTTCACATGCTCCAGGTGGACGTCTTGGTCGTGGGTGGTGGCTTTGGCGGCACGGCCGCCGCACGGGCCCTCGAGCAGCGCCTCGCGGGGCGGAGCGAGCGCGTGCTGCTGGTGGCCTCCGAGAACTTCCTGACCTTCACCCCACTGCTGCCGGAGGCTGCCTCCGGCACGCTCGAGCCTCGACACGCGGTGCTGCCGCTGCGACAGCTGCTCCCTCGCACCGAGCTCATCGCAGGAGAGGTGGTGGTGCTCGACCCCGCTGCTCGCACGGCCGTCGTCGAGGATCTCAACCACGAGCGCCACGACGTCGCCTACCGGACGCTGGTGCTCTCACCGGGCTCCGTGCCTCAGACCTTTCCCATCCCCGGGCTGCTCGAGCATGCGGTGGGGTTCAAGACGCTGGCCGACGCGATCTGGCTCCGGAACCGGGTGCTGCGCCAGCTCGAGGCCGCAGAGAGCACCGACGACCTCCGACTCCGACGCGAGCTGCTGACCTTCACCTTTGTCGGGGGCGGCTATGCGGGGGTAGAGGCGCTCGCCGAGCTCGAGTCCCTCGCCCGGGACGCCGTGCGCACGTACACCCGGATCCGGCCGAGCGACTTCCGGTGGGTGCTCGTGGAGGCCACCGACGCGCTGCTGCCAGGGCTCGACCGCCGCCTGGCCGGGTACTCGGAGCGCCAGCTGCGGCGACGGGGCGTCGAGGTACGGCTCTCGACCCGCATGGAGAGCTGCGAGGGCGGCGTCGTGCGTCTGTCCGACCCGACCATGGCGCCGTACCCGTCGGGCACCATCGTGTGGACGGCAGGCCAGCGCCCGAGCCCGCTCCCGGCGCAGGCCGGTCTCCCCACCGACGAGCGAGGTCGCGTGCCCGTCGACGAGTGGATGCGAGTGCCCGGCCGGCCCGACGTCTACGCCGTGGGTGACGCGGCCGCGGTGCCCGACCCGGATGGCGGGCTGTGCCCGGCGACGGCCCAGCACGCGCTGCGGCAGGGCCGCATCGCCGGCATCAACGCGGCCGCGGGCCTGGGGGCGGGCGAGGAACGACCGTTCCGCTACCGCAACCGCGGGCTGGCCGTGACGCTCGGCAAGCACCAGGGCACCGCCCAGGTGAAGCAGCTGGTGTTCACCGGGCCGCTGGCCTGGTGGATGGGTCGGTCGTACCACCTGCTGATGGTTCCCGGGCTGGCCCGCCGGCTCCGCATCGTCACCGACTGGACCCTGTCGGTCGTCTTCTCGCGCGACGTCTCCCAGCTCGGGGCGCTCGGTCGTCCGTCCTCGCTCGACTCGCCGAGCTGATCGCTGGTGTGGCGCTGCCCCGTCTGCCATGCCGCCCTCACGCCGCACGAGCGGAGCTGGCGATGCGCGTCGGGGCATGCCTTCGACGAGGCGCGCGAGGGCTACGTCAACCTCCTGATCACCCACC
The DNA here is from genome assembly GCA_902805655.1 of uncultured Acidimicrobiales bacterium. Classification (GTDB taxonomy): domain Bacteria; phylum Actinomycetota; class Acidimicrobiia; order Acidimicrobiales; family CADCTF01; genus CADCTF01. The sequence goes on along the minus strand of CADCTF010000127.1, from coordinate 57,765 downwards.
AGCGCCGGCAACGCCTGCCCGGGGACAGCCCGGAGATGTTGCGCCATCGACGCTCCTTCCTAGAGGCCGGTCACTACGGCGCCCTCGCCGAGGCGATCGAGCAGCGCCTGCCCGCGGGGCACCTGCTCGATGCCGGCTGCGGCGAGGGGTGGTACTCGCGCCGATGGCCCGAACAGCGCCCCGGTTCCATTGTCTGGGCCGTGGACATCGCCAAGGAGGGCGTGCGGCTGGCGGCCCGACGCGCACAGAGGAGTGGAAGCTGCCACTACGCGGTGGCGAGCGTGTACGACCTTCCCCTGCTCGACCACTCGATGGATGCGGTGGTCAACGTGTTCTCCCCGGTGCACTCCGAGGAGATCGCCCGCGTACTGCGGCCCGGAGGCGTGCTCATCACCGCGACCCCTGGTCCGGAGCACCTGCTAGGGCTGAAGCGCCACCTCTTCGAGCAGCCCGAGCTGCACGACGGCGCAGGACCCCTGGACGCAGTTGCGGCCGTGAACGACGCGGTCCGCAAGGTCGATTCACACCGCTTGCACTACGTCATCACGCTTTCCAGTGAGGATGAGGTCAAGAGCCTGCTCGGCATGGTTCCCTATGCCTGGTATGTGGACGAAGCCACCCGCACTCGCGTCGAGAACCTGCCCCGTCTCGAGACCGTCGTGGATTTCGTCGTGTCCGTCTACGCCTGGTAGCGGCATTTCTGTGCGTAACGTCCCGGTTACGTAGTGTGGCCACGGTGAACCGTCGCCCAGTCGTGCTGGTGGTGGAGGACAACGAGACCACCCGGCGCATGGTCCGGCTGGCGCTCGAGCTCGAGGGCGTCACCGTGATCGACGCGGAGAACCTGGCGCGAGCCCGCACCCACCTCAGGCCCGACCTTCGAGGCATCGTGCTCGATCGCGAGCTGCCCGACGGTGACGGCCTCTCCCTGCTGCCCGACGTGGCGGCGGCGTGCCCGCTGGCGTCCATCGTCATCCACTCCACCCTCGACGACGGGCGGGAGCCGCACGGAGTGCGGCGCGCCGAGAAGGGCGACATCCCCGCCATCCTCGAGGGGCTCGCGCTGCCCCTCGACGTGGGCCCGGGCAGCACCCCCGAGCTGGCCATGGTGGGCCTCTTGCGCAGCGACATCGATGCGGTTGCGGGGGAGTGGGTCGAGCTGTGCCGCTGGGACCCGCTGCTGCCGCCCGACTCCATCCCGCCCGCGGCGCCGCTGGTGGTGGCCGCCATCGCCGAGGCGCTCCAACGCCCGCAGCCGTTGGGGTGGGGTCCTGACCCCGCCCTGCAGCAGGTCACCGAGCTCTTCGCCGAGGGCGTGGAGGCGGTCGACGTGGCCATCGGCCAGCTCGTCTGCCTGCGGGAGGCGTTGCGGCGGCGCACGGTCGGTCGGGTGCCTCGTGACGAGGAGGCGGAGACGCACGCACGTGTCGACATGGTCGTCGACCGAGCCATCTGGGGAGCGGCCCGAATCGCCGCAGCCCACCTGCAGCGCCAGGCCGTCACCGACTCGCTCACCGGCCTCGGGAACCGGCGGGGGTTCGACGCCGACTTCGGCATCGAGCTGGGGCGTGCCGCCCGGTACGACCGCAGCCTCGCCCTGGTGCTGATCGACTCCGACGGTCTCAAGATCGTGAACGACCGCGAGGGCCACCCGGCGGGAGACGCCTTGCTTCGGTCGCTGGCGGCCGCGCTCACCTCGATGGCACGCGAGCAGGACGGCGTCTACCGCATCGGAGGTGACGAGTTCGCGATCCTCCTGCCCGAAACCGACGCGCGAGGCGCCGCCGCCCTGGTCGACCGGTTGCAGCGATCCGACCCGCCGCCCTTCTCCGCGGGGGTGTCGTCCTTCCCGGAAGACGGCGCCACCATGATGGCCCTCTTCGGTCGGGCCGACGCCGCGCTGCTCGCGGCCAAGTCGCTGGTGCGTCCGCCTCGTAGCCGGAGCGAGCGACCATGATGGAGCGTTTCCGGCGGACTGTCCGTCGGCCGGAGTGAGGAGGCAGCCGTGGCTGAGTACGAGGGGTACTGCGTGAAGTGCCGCGAGAAGCGGACGTTCGATGGTGAGGTCAAGGAGATGGCGAACGGGCGCAAGGCGGCTCAGGGCCTCTGCCCGACCTGCGGCACCAAGATGAACCGGATGCTGGGCAAGGACGCGAAGTAGCCGGAGCGGTTCTCGCCGTTCTGCGCCCCGCCTAGTCTGCGGGCGTGACGGAACTTGTGGAAGAGGAGCGGGTGACGTTCCCCGGGGCGGTCCCGCCGCACCGAACCCGCACCGTGAGCTCCGACGGGCTCGGCATCGCCGTGCACGAGTGGGGGGACGAGGGTGCGCCGCCGGTGATGGTGGCCCACGGGGGCTTCGACTTCGCTCGCACCTTCGACGTGTTCGCGCCCCTCATCGCCGCCGGGGGCTGGCGAGTGGTGGCCTGGGATCACCGGGGGCACGGCGATTCCGAGCACGCCCACCTCAGCTCGTGGGACGCCGACGTGCGCGACGCCATGGCTGTGTTCGACTCCACGGGGCCGGGCCCCTTGGCCGTCATCGGGCACTCCAAGGGTGGTGCGCTCATGTTGCAGCTGGCCGAGTCGTGCCCCCATCGCATCTCCAGGCTGGTCAACATCGACGGCATGCCGTCCCCCCGGCCCCACCCAGACGTGGCCGACCACCAGCGAACCCGACTGATGGCCAGCGAGCTGTCGGGTTGGCTGGACTCCCGTCGCACGGCGGCCAGCGCGCAGCGCAAGCCCGGCACCCTCGACGAGCTGGCCCAGCGCCGGGCCCGCATGAACCCCCGGCTCAGCCACGAGTGGTTGCGGTACCTGGTCAGCGTCGGCGCACGGCACGATGTCGACGGCTGGCGGTGGAAGATCGACCCGACGATGCGAATGGGCGGCTTCGGGCCCTGGCGCAACTCCTGGTCGCTCGAGCGCCTCAGCGGGCTCGCCATGCCGATGATCGGCCTCCTCGGCCTCATCCCGGAGCAGATGGGCTGGGGCACCGAACCCGACGAGCTGGCGCCCTACCTTCCGCCGGGCGGGCGCCTCGTCGCCTACGAGGACACCGGCCACTTCGTGCACATCGAGCGCACCGCCGAGGTCGCCGAGCTCGTCCTCGACTTCCTCGGCTCGCCGCGATGACATCGCCGGTGCGGCTCACCCATGCGCGCGCGTCCCTGGCCCTGCACACCATCCGGAGCGCCACCGACGCGAGGGCCGGTCACCCGCTCCTCCTGCTCCACGGGTTGGGCGAGCGCACTCCGGCCACCTTGCCCCTGGGATACGAGACGTGGCCGGGCGCCGTGTACGGCCTCGACTTCATGGGCCACGGCGACTCCACCATCCCCCTCGGCGGCGGTTACACGTGCGAGCTGCTCATGGCTGACGCCGACGCCGCCCTGGCGCACGTCGGCCCCGCCACCATCGCCGGGCGGGGCCTCGGCGCGTACGTCGCCCTGCTCATCGCCGGTGGCCGGCCGGACCTCGTGCTCGGTGCCATCCTGCTCGACGGTCCCGGCCTGGCCGGCGGGGGGCCCGTACCCGGCTCACCGAGCGTCATCGCCGTCAACCCGGCGCACGGTGCGCCGCCGGATCCCTTCGCCTTGGCCGAGCTCACCCGGGACCCCCGACCGCCCGACTACGCCACCAACTTCGCCCGCCAGGTGACGCACCTGTCGCCGGTGGCCGACCCCATCGCCGTGTGCGCGGTCGGCCGGCCACCGTGGCTCGAGGCCGTCGTGGCCGAGCCGGGTGTGGTCGTGTCGTCCCTCGCCGAGGCGCTCGAGACGTACGCAGCCGGGGTCTAGTGGGCTTGCAGCACCGCGTCGTCGGCGAAGTCGGCGAAGAGCTCGGCTGACCCAGGTCCGGGGAGCACCACTGACGCCCGACCGATGGTGGTGATGGTCGAAGGCATGGTGATGTTGCGGATGCCCTCGGCCGGGAGTCCTGTCGCGTATCGGGCCAGCGTGTACAGGTCCGCCAGGCTGACGTCGTGCAGCGAGGTGTGGCGGGCGAGGATGGCGACCATCCGCATCGTGTCGAGGGGCCCGTTCGTCTCGGCTCGCACCTTGGTCAGCGCGGTCTGCAACAAGATCCCCTGATGCTCGGTGCGGGCCAGGTCGCCGCCCGGGATGTAGCGGTTGCGCGCGAAGGCGAGGGCGTAGTGGGCGTCCATGTGGATCGGCCCGGCGGGGTACACGGCGCCGGAGTTGCGGTCGTTCATGTCGAACGGCACGTTCACCTCGAGGCCGCCCATGTCCTCCACCAGCCCCTGGAAGCCGTCGAAGTCGGTGGTGATGCCGAACGTGACCGGCACGCCGACGAGTCGACCGACGGTCTCGGCCTGCAGCCGAAGGCCCCCGAACTGGAAGGCGGAGTTGATCTTGCCGTAGCCCCGTCCCGGCACGTCCGCCCAGGTGTCACGTGGGATGTTGAGGATCGTCGCCGTGCCGGCGGACGGGTTGACGCCCACGAGGTGGATCCCATCGCCCCGTTGGCCGCTCACACCGGCGCGGCCGTCGTTGCCCAGCAGCAGCAGGAAGAACGGCTCGCCGGGAGCGGGTTCGAACTTCGCCTCGTCGACCTTCTGGATGACGATCGCCGCCGGCTTCGAGGCGCGGGCCGCGGAGGCGGGCGGCACGGACGCCACCACACCGGCGAGGGCTACCAGCACCAAGCGCCGCAACCAGGAACGGCTCATGGGCGGGAGCTTCTGGACACGCGTACCTCGTAGGAGTCGATCTTCCAGCGCCCGTCCTGGAACGCGAGGGAGATCGTGCCAGTGCGCACGATGTCCACATCCAGTGTCGGCCCCACGGCGTGAACCTTGAGGTTCAGGGTGCCGAGCACCACCGCCACCCGGCCGTCCGGGCCGGCCAGCGTGCTGAGCGCCACCTCCGCCGTCTCCACCGCCACGCCCTGCGACGCGGGGGGCAGGCCCTCGTCGACCAGCGCGGCGCGGTCGGTCGGGGTGGCGGCCAGGCGGTTGAGGGCAGAGACGGTGAAGTAGGGAGACAGGTCGCCCGCCGGCCGGGCCGAACCGAGGGGGCGCACCGACGCCACCTCCAGCCATCCCTGCACCGTGGCCGCCACGTCGGCGATCAGCTCGTCGGATGGCGGAGCGGTTCCGTTCGACTCGACGCTCGTGACGGTGACCGGCGCAGACGGGGGAAGGGCGGCGGAGGTCGTGGTGGTGGAGGTCATGGTCGCCGGCCCGGCCTGGGGCTCCGCGATGGAGGTCGGAACGTCGTCCGACGCGAAGAGCGGCCCTGCAGTCAAAGCGATCGCGCCGACCAGCGCCAACCCGCTCAAGCCCTGCACGACGTCGCGTGCTGACGACGGGCGGTTGCGGCGGGCCATGGCGACGAGGGTAGGAGGGCCGCACCGGCAGCGGGTGCCAGGCCCGGACCGCTAGCGGCGGCGGGCGTTGCCCTCGGTTCGGCGGTCGCCGACCACGATCGTCCAGAGCAGGGCCACCGCACCGAGCGACGCGAGCAGGAAGGAGACGATCGCCAGGGCCGGGTAACCGAAGAGCCGCGACTCCGTCTCGACCTGCATCAGCATCGCCGCACCGATGATCAGCGCGGCCAGCACCAGCCCCATGGTCACCCGGTTGCCCAGCTTGTGCAGGCCGCGGATCAGCTGGGCCTCGTCGAAGGCATCGACCTTCAGCTTCAGCTCGCCGCGAGCCACCGTGTCCATGATCTTGTTGACCCGGCCGGGCAGCTCTTCGAGCATCTCCCGGGTCTCCAGCGCGGCGGAGAACAGCCGCTCGCGCGTCGGCTTCATGCGCGATTCCATGATCGACGTGGCGTGGCTCTGGATGGCCGCACTCGGCTCGAAGCTCGGGTCGAGCGTGCGGGACACCTGGTCGAGGTTGAGAAGCGCCTTGGCCAACAGGGACAGCTCCGGTGGCAGCCGGAGGCCGCACTCGGCCGAGAGGCGGGACAGCTGCATCACCAGGGTCCCGGAGTCGATCTCGCTCATGCCCAGGTTGTGGTTCCGGACGACGAGGTCCGACGCACCGCGCGTGAACGCCTCGGGATCGAAGTGCTCCAGCTCCTTGCCCATCTCGATGGCGACGCGGGCGGCCTGCTCGCCCCGGCCGCCGCTCACGGCGATGAGCAGCTTGACCAGGCTGTCCTGCAGCTCGGGTGACACCCGGGCGACCATGCCCAGGTCGAGCAGGGCCAGGCGCCCGTCCGGCGTCAGCGAGACGTTGCCCGGGTGCGGGTCGGCGTGGAAGAAGCCCTCGACCAGGATCTGGTCGAGGTACGCCTGGAAGAGCTGCTGGGCGAGCGCGCACCCGTCGAGGTCCATGCGGCCGAGCGGTCGGAGGTCGGTGACCTTGCGCCCGGCGATGTAGTCCATGGTGAGCACCCGGCCCGCGCTCATGTCGGGCACCGGTTGGGGCACGACCAGCAGAGGATACGGCCGCACGATCTCGGCCAGCCGCACCAGGTTGGCCGCCTCCCGGCGGAAGTCGAGCTCGTCCCGCAACGTGCGGTCGAACTCGCCGAGGAGCTCGGCGAACCCGAACCGGCGACCGACCTCGGTGTGCCCGTCGAGGAAGTGGGCGAGCTCGCCGAGCGCCTCCATGTCGTCGCGGATGCGGTCACGGATGCCCGGCCGCTGCACCTTGACCACGACGTCGCGACCGCTGCGAAGCCGGGCCCGGTGCACCTGGGACAGCGAGGCCGATGCCAACGGGACACGATCGAAGGTCTCGAAGGCCGTGCCGGGGTCGACCCCGATCTCCTCTTCGAAGACACGCTCCACCTCCTCGCAGGAGATCGGTTCGACGTCGTCCTGCAGCCGGGTGAGGGCTTCGGTGTAGGCGGGCGGTAGCAGGTCCATGCGGGTCGACAGCAGCTGCCCGAGCTTGACGTACGTGGGCCCGAGCGCCTCGAGGTCGCGAGCCAGCTCCTTCGCTTCCTGCACCTCGTCGCCGCCGGCCTCCGCGCCTCGGCCGTCCCGTGTCCCGGCCTGCAGCTCGGGGTCGTGATCCAGCCCCATCTCCCGCACGAGGTCCGACCGGCCGTACTTCACCAGGAGCCGACCGAGCTCCGCGTACCGGCCCAGATGTCGGGTCTTCGCCGCTATGCCCATGTCCCTGGTGATCTCCTGAACGTCCGTTACCAAACCCCCGCCGCAGGGGCAGCCGTAGTCTGAAGCGGTGTCGATGACCCCGGCGGCCTCCGCCCTTCCCTTCGCCGAGCGCTTTGCGGCGGCTCGTGCGGTGCACGGCCCGCTGGTGTTCGGCCTCGACCCCTCCGGCGCCCTGCTCGACGAGTGGGGGCTCGGCGATACGGCCGACGGGTTGGAGCGGTTCGTCGACGTGGTGGTGGAGGCGGCGGCGGGATCGGTTGCGGTGGTGAAGCCGCAGTCGGCCTTCTACGAGCGGCACGGGTGGCAGGGCGTGCGAGCGCTGTCGCGACTTGCGTCCGAGTGCCGGGGGAACGGCGTGCTGGTGCTGCTCGACGTCAAGCGGGGCGATGTCGGATCCACCAACCAGGCGTACGCCGAGGCCTATCTCGGCAAGGACGCCGGCATCCCTGTCGACGCCCTCACCATCACGCCGTATCTCGGTCTGGGCGCGCTCCGTGGCCTGCTCGACCGGGCGGCGGCCTCCGGCGCCGGCGTGTTCGTGGTCACCCGTTCGAGCAATCCCGAGGGCCGATCGGTGCAGGCGGCCCGGCACGCCGACGGCTCGACGGTCGAGCAGCGGTTGATCGAAGAGCTGGCCGCCGAGAACCGAGGGGTGGTCGGGTCGGACGGTGGTGTCGGGCCCTTCGGCGCGGTGTTCGCGCCGACCCACGAGCCACCGGAGGGCTTCGACCTGGCGGCGATGGGCGGGCTCTTCCTGGCGCCGGGCCTCGGCGCCCAGGGGGCCACCCCCGACGACGTTGCCGCCTGCTTCGCTGCGTGTCCCGATCGTGTGCTGCCCGCGGCATCCCGCTCCCTGCTCTCCGCCGGGCCGGATGTGTCGGCGCTGCGGGATGCGCTGGCGTCCCTCGGCGCCGAGCTGCGGGACGCGCTCGCCGGCTGAGCCGCCGCCGGCCTCAGCCCTGCGGAGCGCGGGCGTTGGCCACCGCGCACACGTCGCTGTAGCCGATGGCCCCTTGTGTGTCGTAGAGGGTGGCGTGCGCGATGGCGACCCCGGCCTCGGACAGGTGGCTCCCGGTCTCCAACCCGATCCACTCGCTCGTCGGAGCGCGCCGGAGATAGAGCGTGATGTCGGCGTTGATGAACTGCAGGCCGGTGTCACCTGAGTTGCCGAGGGGGCTGGCGAAGTCGGCCATGGCGGCGACCCGGGCGAAGGGCGACAAGGGCGTGCCCTCCACCAGCTGGCATCGATCGCGGAGCCACACGCGCTTCTGGCCGGGTGTGCCCATGCCCGCCCCGCCGACCGGCCGCATCTCGATCGCGGTGTTGCGCCGCATCGGGTTGGGCGGCGGCGGCGGCACCTCCTCAGGCGGCGGCACGTCCCACTCCGGGGCACTCCACACGGCACCGGACGGCTGCTCCGCCCGACGCAGGAAGACCACGCTGGCCCTACCGACGTCGTAGCCGTCGCATCGCAGCAGGGCGTCGGCCACGCGGATCCGCCCACCGTCTCGCACGCGGGTCGTCGTCACCTGCAGCGGCTTCATGGGCGCCGCCTTGAACAGGTCGATCGTGAGGCGCGCCGGTTGCAGGTCGTCGGCGCCGTGCTCCCGTTCGAGGGCGGCGGCGGCGAGGCCGCCGAGGAGCCGCCCGTGCAGCATGTCCTCCGACCATGGGCTGCGAGCATGAGCCCGAGGTGCCAGGCCTTCGTCCGTCCGCTCGAAGAAGGCTGCGGTGATGTCGTCTGCGGTCATTGGAGGGTCGGCGACTCTACCGGCTGGCCCGGCCGGCGCAGGCCGAAGGTCACCTCGAGGCTGACGTTCCCGACCCGGCCCAGCGCGGCGCGTAGCTCGGGCGGGACGTCACCGGCCAGCTCGGCCCGTGCCTCGACCTGCCGGGGAATGCCGTCCTCCTTGCCAACGAGCACCGTGGCCGAGGTGCGTCGCGCCCGCGAGTTGATGCGCTGGCGGGCGGCCTCGTCGAGCACGAGAGGAGCGCTTTCGCCTCCCATGCGCACGTCGGTGGCCGCCATGTCCGAGAGCAGGCGAGCCACGTCGACCGCACCGGTGATCCGCCGGGTGGACACGCCGTCCACCAGCTGGCCATCCTCGAGCCGAGGGTCGACCACCCAGCTCGTGAACGCCAGTCGCACCATGCCGCCGCGGGTGCCGCCGCGGAGATCCGCCTCCATCCGCTCGGGCACGCGAGTCGTCACGCCCCCTGAGCTCACCTGTGCGTCCTGACCGTTGGAGCGGACGGCGCTGGTCTGCTCCCCGTCGCCCAGGAGCCGTATGTAGGTGAGGTCGAGGATCGGCAGCGGCTGCTGCCCATCGACGGAGAAGCGGCCGGCCAGGCGGAAGCCCACCGGTGCCGTCGCGGTCGGGCCCTCGCCTGCCGTGGCGGTCATGCCGAGGTCCATGTCACCGCGCTTCACCTCGGCCAGCTTGCGCTCGGCCGTGCGCAGCGCTTCGCCGGCACTCGGCTCGCCACCCAGCCTGCCGCAGCCCCCGGTGAGCATGACGACGGCCAGCGCGAACGCGCCGCCGGCCGAGCGTCCCGGGCCGAACCTCACGACGCCGGCGACGGAGCGGTGGTGCTGGTGGTCGTCGGCGCAGCCGGCGCCGAGGTGGAGGTGGAGGTAGTCGTGGAGCTGCGCGGCGTCGTCGTGGTCGTGGTCGTGGTCGTCGACCGACCGGGCACCGTCGTCGACGAACCGACAGGAGCGGTGGTCGTGGATCCTGCGGGCCGGGCGGTGGTCGTGGTGGTCGACGACGGGGGCTCGGGCCGTCGTGGCCCGACGGGCAGGAGCTGGGTATCGAAGATGGACACGAGCTGCTGCTCGGCCGCGCTCACCGCCGCGAGGAGCTGGTTCGGCGTGAGACCGGCGGCCTCGTCCTCGAGGGCCCGAAGGCGCTGCTGGAGGGCGACGAGCCGACGGACCCCCTCGCCCGAGAGGCGGGAGGGGCCGTCCACCCCGATCACCAGCTGGGTGGCCGATGCGAACGTCACGCACTCGGCGCACTCCACGTTGGAAGCGGTGCTCTGGTCCTTGGGGGCGACGGTGGTGGCGCCCCCGTAGACCAGCACCACCTGGAAGGCCAGCGCCACGGTCTGGCAGTCGGTGCACGTGGTCTTGGCCGCACTGGTGCGCGCCTGGTCGGCGGCCGCGCCGTCCACCACCCGGCGGATGGAGTAGGCCAGATCGAAGACCGACGACCCACCTTCGGCGTTGGTCGCCGCTGCCGTGTCGTCACCGCCCGGCGACGGTGGTCTCGTCTCGGCTGCCAGTGCCGGAGCGGCCGCGGCCAACAGCGTGACCGCCACCACGACAGTGGCGATTGCGGTTCGAACGGATCGGCTCATACGGCTTCCCGGAGCCGTGCCCGATCGGTGGAGCAATGAAACGGGGTCCGGGGAGACCGTTGGCCCGGGAAGCCCGGCTTGGCAAGCAGCGTTAGGGTGCCCTAACCTTCAGAGGTCGCCCCACCTACCACGAGGTGTGCATGGTCACCGCAGCAGCACTCGGGATGCGCCACATCAGCTGGATCGACATCACGGTGGACGAGTCGGGCGTGCGAGCGCACGCTCATGGCGTCGGCCATCGCCTCCCACGAGTCATCCCCGTGTCGCTGGCGTCGGCCACCGATCTGGCGGCCGAGGGCACGCCGTTGGTCGTGCGCCGGACGACCGAAGCTGCGCATCGCGTGGAAGCGTCGTAGGGTCCGGCATGTACGTCTGCTCGTGTCGGGGCGTCACCGATCGTGCCGTGAAGGCCGCCGTGGCCTCCGGTGCCAGGACGGTCGAGGAGATCGCGCGAGAATGCCGGGCGGGCTCGCGCTGCGGCGGGTGCTGGCCGGTGCTGGCGGAGCTGCTCGAGCAGACGTCGTCGGACGCATCGAGCCGTCACTCCGAGGCGTCCGCGGCTGCCTGACCGCAACCGTCCATCTCTGCAGATTCGAGGACCATGCAAGGCAACGCCGACGTCATCGAGCTTCTCAACGACGTGCTCACCGCTGAGCTCACCGCCATCAACCAGTACTTCATCGACGCCAAGATGCTGTCGAACTGGGGGTACGAGCGCCTCGGCTCCAAGTTCCGTGAGGACTCGATCGACGAGATGAAGGACGCCGACGCGCTCATCGACCGCATCCTGTACCTCGAGGGCATCCCCAACCTGCAACGGCTGGGCACCGTGCGCGTGGGTGAGACGCCGACCGAGAAGCTGCAGCTGGCGCTCGACGTCGAGCGGCTCGCCATCGAGCGGCTGAACCGTGGCATCCCCATGTGCTGGAGCCAGGGCGACAACGGCAGCCGGGAGGTGCTCGAGCGCATCCTGCACGGCGAGGAGGAGCACGCCGACTGGCTGGAGACCCAGCTCGAGCTGATCAAGCAGCTCGGCGAGCAGCACTACCTGTCGCAGCAGACCGGGGCCTAGCCCGTCCGGCGGGCGATATTCGTACCTTCCGATCGGAGGTCGCGCCGTAGCGTCCGGGCCGCGATGACTCCGGACGCGCGCCACTCGCGGCGGCCGCCGCTGCCGGCGGTTGCCGTCAGCTTCCTCCGGTGGGCCTGGATGCGCGCCGCCCTGGCGCGCGGTTGGTGGCTCGTCACCAGCGTCTACCTCGTGGTCGTGGCCGACCTGACGGCGCTCGAGCTCGTGCTCCTGGGCACCTTCCAGGGCGTGACCGTGGTGCTCGCCGAGGTGCCGGCCGGCGTGCTGGCCGACACGGTGAGCCGCAAGTGGACGCTGGTTGCCGCCCATGTGGTGATGGGCAGCGGCATGGCTCTCACCGGTCTCGTCACCGCCTTCCCTGTCCTCGTGCTCACCCAGGCTCTGTGGGGGCTCGGGTGGGCGCTGTCCAGTGGGGCCGACGTCGCATGGGTGACCGACGAGCTCGACCGGCCCGACCTGATCAACCGGGTGCTGGCCAAGCGGGCCCGTCGGGAGGTCGTGGGTGCGGCGGCCGGCATCGTGGGGATCGGCGCGCTCGCGTGGGCCGGAGACCTGGCCACGGCGGTCGTGGTGGCCGGCCTGGCCATGGTGCTGCTCGGTCTGGTGGAGGTGGCCCGCTTCCCTGAGCACCGCTTCGTGGCCACCCCGTCGGGTCGTCGGCAGGAGGCGTGGGTCATCCTTCGACGTGGCGTTGCCCTGGCCCGCGGTGACCACGTGGTGCTCATCGTGCTGGCGGCCACGTTGCTCATCAACGGCGGCGGCGAGGCGTTCGGACGGCTTCTTCAGCGGCGGCTCCTCGACCTGAGCTTTCCCGTCGCACCCGACCCGATCGTGTGGTTCGCGGCCCTCGCCCTGTCGACTCTGGCCGTCGCCGCAGTCGTCCTGCGAATGGTCGAGGCTCGCATCGACGGCACTGGCGTCGCCCGGCGTGCCTACGCCGGCGCCGCGCTCGTCGGCTCGGTGGGGCTGTTCCTCTTTGCGCACGCACCTGACGCCCGCACGGCCGTGGCCGGTGTCCTCGTGGTGGAAGGCGTCGCCTTGCCGGTGACCCGGGCCGTGGGCGTCATCTGGGTGAACCAGCGCGCCACCAGCCAGGTGCGAGCCACGGTGCACTCGTTCCTCTCGCAGGCCGAGAACCTCGGCGAGATCCTGTTGGGTGTGACCCTCGGAGTGCTCGCGGGGGCGGCGTCGATCACCGTCGCCCTCACCGGCTCGGTCGTCCTGTTCGCCGCCGCGGCTGCCATCGCCATGCGAGCCGTCAGTCGTGCCGGTGAGCCCGTGTGAACCTTCAGCGCCCCAGGCCCGGATCGAACGGGGCTAACGTTGCCGACGGATGACGTTTCGTTCACACTGAACCTTCTCGCCGTTCGGGCCTTGAGAGATCTCGAAGGGGCTCATGTAATCGCACTAGGCAGATTGCATAACCCGGACCCCCCTCCGCGCGAAGGGTTCTACGGGACGGTCGGCGACATGGTGAATTGGTCAACGCCTGCCTCTTATGGGATCATAAGGACCCTTGAGTTCCACGGGTTGATCTTTGCGGCGGGGGACGAGAAGTGGGGCATCACGGGCCTCGGCGTAATGGTCGCAAGCCGTCTTGAGGCGGCGACTCCCGAATAACGCTTGTGCCTCTCTGTCAACGACCCACCCTCCGGGCGAGCACCTGAAACCTCTTGACGAGCTCGGCGGTGTCGTACCCGTCGGTGTTCGTACGCTTCGGGTTCCTGCGACTGGCAGTGGCGACGAGAGGTACGTCCCGCTGCACCGGAACCGGAGCGTGCTCGTTCACCAGATACGGGTAGCGGTCGACGACCTGGGCGACAGCGGTGTCCAAGCCGGCGATGTCCTCTCCGTCTGTGCTGATGCCGCTGAGGTTCGCCAACTTGAAGGCAGCCTCCACATCCTTGATCCGCTCCGGATGCGCCAGCGCTGCTCGGTAGAACTCGAGTTTCAAGCGCGTCTTGGTCAGACCTGCCTCCGCCGCTTCCCCTCCGGTTCTTCTTGGCCCGAACCCCGGTAGCGAGCCTCCCGGTCGAGCCCGGTCCTCCGCCTCGGCGAGGTGAACTCCTTGTCCTCGGCTCCTTCCCGTCCTCCCCTGCGGACTCGTCGGCACCCTCCTCGGAGCCAACAGGCTCAGTTTCGTCCTCATCCTCAGTGTCGTCATCCTCCGGGTCGGTGCTGCTGCGGCGGCTGCCGTGCCGGGACCCGTCACTCCGGCCTGAACGCGAACGCGAACGTGAGCGAGCAGGAGGCCCGCTCGCTCACGTTCGTACGCCTGGTGCTACCGGGTCACGGGACTACCGGTCGAGCCAAAGCTCCCGCACGGTGATGACGGACTGGGTGATTGCCGGGCCCTTGGTGGTCCGGTCGGGGAAGGTCCAGTCGACGACGTTCTTCACGTACGGCTTGGCGGCGACGATCGAGGCGGTGCCACCGTGGAGCATGAACGGCAGCTCCTCGTTGAAGAGGATGCTGATGTCCTCGTAGACCTTCTTTCGCTCGTCGATGTCGGCGGTGGTGCGACCCCTCTGGATCAGCTCCTGAAGCTTTGGCGTCGTGAAATCCGTGACGTTGGATGCCGCCCCGGTGACGTTCGCGAACGTGCTGAACAAGGAGCCATCCGGGTCACCCTGGCCGCCGTTGCGCCAGCACTTGACGTCGTAGTCGGAGGTGTAGCTCGGGGGGTTGCCCACCGCCTCGCTGATGTGGACCGACTGCTCGACCTGACGGAGCTCGACGCGAGCACCGATGGCCGTCCACATGCCCTGGTACACGAGGGACAGGTCGACGAGCGACGGGTCGGGCGGGCAGTCGTAGCGGAACGAGACCGGCGTGCCCACCGGCTTCTTGTCGGAGCGAGTCGGGTCGGCCACGTAGGCCGCGAGCAGCGACCTCGCCTTGTTGACGTCCTGCTTGGGGTACGTCGCAGCTGCCTTTTGCGAGAACCACGGGGAGTTAGGGGTGTACAGCTGCGTCGACTCCGGCACCATGCCCGTTCCACCGAGGGCGTCGATGGCCAGCTTCTGATCCGACGCGAGCACCAGGGCCTGGCGCACCCGCTTGTCGTCGAAGGGAGGCTTGCCGGTGTTGAAGATGTTCGAACCGCTGTTGTTGCCGAGGAAGTCGTACACGACGAAGCCATCCACCTTGGCCGAGCCCTTCGCCTTCTTCACCAGGCTCTGGCGCAGGGTGTGCATCATGTTGATGCCATCCGACTGCAAGGTGGCCAGGCGAGCGTCCTCGTCGGGGATCGGCTTGAAGATCACCTCGTCCAGGTAGGGGAGGCCCTGGATCCAGTAGTTCGGGTTCTTCTTCACCACCAGCTGGCTGTCACGCGTCCAGCTCTGGAACACGAAGGGCCCGGTGCCGACTGGGTTGGCGGAGATGTCGGTGCCCTTGGCCTTGTAGTTGGCCATCGAGAAGGCGAAGCCGGAGGCGGCGGTGAGCACGTCACCGAAGGCCGCGTTGGGCTCCGTCAAGGTGTATTTGACCGTGAGCGGGTCCACGATCGACATCGACACTCCGTTAAGAATGCCGGCAGTGCGGGCACCGGTCGCCTTCAGCACCGTGTCGAAGGCTTCCTTCTGGTTGTCGGCGGTGAGCGGCGTGCCGTCGTGGAACTTGATGTTCGGACGCAGCTTGATCGTCCACTCCTTGAGGTCGGCGCTCTTGGACACCGACTCTGCCAGGAAGGGCTTGGGCTCGCCGTCCTTGTCAAGCATCAGGAGCGGGTCGTAGATCGCATAGTGGACGCTGGCGCCAGACTCGGCGTACGAGTCCTTGCCGGGCTGCCAGCCGGCCGTCTCGGCTTCCAGGCCGATGCTGACGGAGCCGCCCGGCTTAGGCGTGCCGCCGCTCCCGGTCTCCCCGGGGTCGTCACCGCCCCCACCGGAGCCGCAGGCCCCGAGTACCAGGGTGGCCGCGGCCACCAGCGCCGTGAGGCGAAGCGTGCCCGAACGAGCGCTGCGTGGGTTCATGTCTCTCCCGAAGGGTGCGGTCACCACAAATGTGACGGAGACGACCGTTGTGTGACGCTCGTCACGCGAAGCATACGACGACTTGCAGTCGATGCACTGGGCAGCCGATACGCGAACCTCGAAGAAGCGCCGACAATGGGGCGGTGATCCTCCTCGACCTCGACCGGGTGTCGGCCAGCCGGCCGGGCAAGGCGCGACGTGCGCAACGGGTGCCTCGAGCAGCGCCCGGTGCTGCCCGCGGGAACGGGGCGGGACGCCGTCGGCTCCGCAGTGGGAGGCGGCGGCACGAACTCGTTCACTCCTGTGCATGGTTACGGGCCTTCCGTTGGTCCAATGCGGCATTGATTATTAGCTTGACGATCTCTGGGTTGGGCGGCACCTCCCAATCCACCGTGCTCCTCAAGACGGGCCAAGGCGTCGTCGATCGCCTGGCGGACAAGAGCACTGATAGGGACGCCATGAGCAGCGGCGAGGTCCTGTAACAGCATCCATTGATCTCGGCGAGTGCGGTCTTCGGCTATTTCCGCAGGAGTGAGGGGAGGAGCGGACACGACACGCACCCATCGTGGGACATCTCTCCTGGTAGATCGAGACTCTCGCTGCGGGCTGAACTTCTTGTCCGGGGCTCCGTACGTTGAGTCCAAGCACAGCGGGGCACACCACAAAGGAGCCGACAATGGCAAGCACCGAAAAGTACGAATTCACCGCTAAGAAGATCGCCGACCTTCGGGACGCTCAGTCGCTCTCATGGCGGAAGGTCGCAGAGGAGCTCGACCTCGGCAGCCCCGGAGCGGCTCGCCGGGCCTACAGCGTCCTCGTCCGCCCACACGCTGAGAGCGTGCTCCCGGGACGGGTAGCCGGTGCCACGGTGCAGCCGGTCACCTTCGGGGCGGACACCGACCTCGTCACCCTGCGAGAAGCGCTTGCCGGGCGCACCATCCGTCACCGGCTCGCCGACCACCGCAACGCCCTGACCAGGCCATATGTGCGCCCCAGGCCCGGATCGAACGGGCGACCTACCGCTTAGGAGGCGGTTGCTCTATCCGCTGAGCTACCAGGGCGGGACTACCACGCCAGGCTCCGCGCGAGCTTCCGCGCGTAACGGCGTTCCTCATCGTAGGTCGGGGTGGCGGTGACCATGGGCCGGGACCAGCCGGCGCCCGCTCGATCCGTCGTCAAACAGAGGAAGTTCGAGCGTCGGCTCATCTCACCGGCTCGAGACAGTCAGTATTCGAGGCATCGATGAGGTATGGCCGGTCCGCACCTGGTTGCCGTGGTCCTCGAAGTGCGGGACCTCGACCGGTCCCCGCATCTCTGCTCTGCGGGCTTCGGGATCGAGTGCACGTCGATGATCACGACGGGACCGATCGGTGGATCGACGGCCGGCATGCGGCCGCGTCCTGGACCGACGGCGCGTTCCTGCACTTTGCTCTCTACGAGTCGAAGGACGGTAGAACCTCCGAGCGCTCGCCAATCGCGTTCCAGGTGCTCGACCTGGCGGCGGCGCACGAACAGGCGGTCCGTGCCGGGGTTGCCGTCATCCACGGCCCACGGCCCACGGACACAGCCGTGGGGCCATTCCGCCAGGAACGCCGATCTCGATGGCAACGCGGTCGGCCGAGTCAGCGGCGACGCAGCCTCAGGTCAGGGGTTTCCGAGATGGTGGGCGGTGTCCCCGACGACCGATCGACTCACCCCAGGAGAACCACTGCCATGAAGGCCATTCCGCACCACGAGAAGGATCTGCTCCCCAGCGACGGGCCGTCGACGATGACGGCGATCGCGCAACACGTGTACGGACCTGATCCCGAGGCCGTCCTTTGCCCGGAGGAGGTCGCGACGCCGACGATGGGCGCCGACGAGGTGCTCGTGCGGGTCCACGCAGCCAGCGTCGACCGCGGCACCTGGCACATCCTTGCCGGACTTCCCTATCCCATCCGCCTCGCCGGCTTCGGGCTGCGGGAGCCGAAGCACCTCAACCCCGGCAGAGCCTTCTCCGGAACGGTGGAAGCCGTCGGTGCAGATGCGGCCGGCGTCGAGGTGGGTGACGAGGTGTTCGGCGAGTGCGACGGGGCGTTCGCTCCCCACGTGCGGGCCAAGACGGCGAAGCTCTCCGTCAAGCCCGGCAACGCGTCCTTCGAGGAAGCGGCGACGATGCCGATCTCCGGGGTCACCGCGCTGCAGGCGGTGCGCGATCAAGCGCAGGTGAAGGCCGGTGACAAGGTGCTCGTCATCGGCGCCTCCGGTGGTGTGGGCAGCTTCGCGGTGCAGATCGCCAAGGCGTTCGGCGCCGAGGTCACCGGCGTCTGCAGCACGGCCAAGGTCGACTTCGTCCGGTCCCTGGGGGCCGACGATGTCATCGACTACAGCCGCACGGACCTGGCCGGTGCAGCGCTGCGCTTCGACGCGGTCCTCGACATCGGCGGCAACGGCCGGCTCTCAGACCTCCGACGGTTGCTGACGCCTCGCGGGACGCTCGTCATCGTGGGCGGCGAGACGTCCGGGCGTCTGCTGGGGGGATCGGGCCGTCAGGTGCGGGCCATGCTGTTGTCGCCGTTCGTCAGCCAGAAGCTCGGCACGTTCATCTCGTCCACCAACGAGGCCGACCTTTCGGCGCTTCGAGAGCTTGTCGTGTCCGGACAGGTCCGACCGGTGATCGACCGGACCTACAGCCTGGCCGAGGCCGCAGCCGCTGTCCGATATGTGATCGACGGTCGAGCCAGCGGCAAGGTCGTGATCCGCCTCTGAGGCGCTGCCGTCAGGCTTCGGCGAGCTCCGCGGCGAGGTCACCGGCGTGCCGCACGTCGGCCCCTCGCCGGGAGGGACGTGCCAGGTATCAGCGCGTCTCTCGACCACGCCACAGCAGCACAGCGAGCCCTGCTGCCACTGGTGCCCAGATCCTCTCGACCGGCGATCGGGTCGCCAGGTTCATGACGGTCGCGAGCACCATGATCAGGCTCGTGCCGGTGAGCACACGTCGCCTTGCGGTGGAGCTCAGCCGGTCGGTGACGACAATCCCCGCGAGCGCTGCGTAGACGAGCACATTGACGGCGCTGCCGACCCGGAGCGACGTCGGTAGGACACCCGGCGCTTGCCCTCCCCATGCCGCGGCACCCCAAGGTGCGCCCGCCACCAGGGCCAACTGGAAGGTCGCTACACCGGCCAGGAGCGTGAGAGTGATCCGGTGCTCCACGATGCGGTGGGAGCGCGGAAGGGGGTGAGCGGCTTCGCCGACTGGCACATGCTTCAGAGTCAACATATCTGGAAGATAGACATCTCTAGCAGATACAGTCAAGGGCATGGCACGCACATCTCAAACCGAACTTGCGGTGCTTGGCGCGCTCTCGGTGGAGCCCATGACCGGCTACGCCCTTCGAGCGGCCATCACCGACACGCTCGGGCACTTCTGGCACGAGAGCTTCGGCCAGATCTACCCGACCATCACGGCCCTCGAGGCGGCGGGCCTCCTCGAGCGAGAGGCGACGACGGGGGTCGGCCCTGTGCACCTCACCGCCGCGGGCGAGGCGCGCCTTCGGGAGCTGCTGGCGGAGCCGTTCACCACGCCGCCGCCACGTGACCCTCTGCTCCTTCGACTGTTCTTCGGGCGCTACGTCCCCCCCGAGCTCACTCAGGAGCGCCTGAGTCAGGCGCTCGACGCGGCGGTGAGCCGCGGCGAGGAGTTCGCACGCGTCCGAGCCGAGATAGAGGAGCAGCCGGGTTCTCCGGACGCGATCTACTGGCTCATGACCCTGAGCGCCGGCGAGCACGCTGCTCGGGCCCGAATCGCGTGGGCCCGCGAGGCGCTCGAGCTGCTCGACCGTCACGCCGACGCCGAGTCACGGCCCTGACCGGAACCCGCCGCCAGCCAGACGGCCACTCGCAGCCGACCGCGGTCGGTCGGTGTGTTGGCATCGTCTCGAAGAGCTTGCCTTGGTTCATGGTGCGCCCGAGGCTCGCCAGGGAGGCTGACGGGTTCACGCGTTGTCGAGGATCGATACCGAAGCGGAGGTCCTGAGTCCGAGGAACAGGGCCGGGCCGGGCCGGAATACTGGCTGTCCGGCCGCCGACGCTGGGCGGTGGACGGCGCGGCGATGTTCTTGGCACACAAGGCGAGACCGGTCGCGGTGGCGAGAGCAGCTTCTGCGGCCGCTGGTGCCGGATGCATGGTGCTGGCGATGACGAGGGTTCGACCCGTGCGGGCATTCCAGTACGGCCTCGAAGCCACCCGGCGGATCGTCCACGAAGCGATGCCGACCAGAGTGGTGATCCTCACGACCTTCGAGCGCGACGACTACGTCTTCGACGCTCGGCGGATGGGCGCCAGCGGGGTCCTGCTCAAGAAGCTCCCCGCCGGAGGAGCTGGTGCACGCTGTGCGGATCGTCGCGGCTGGCACGCCCTGCTCGCACCCTCGGTCACTCGGAAGGTCATCGAGGGCTACGTGCGTCGACCCATCGCTGTCACACCGGTCCCTCGCACCGCCATGCCAGGGGGCGGCAGCTGACGTGGCGGGTCAGCGGCGCGTCAGCCACCGGACAGCGACCGCGTTCAAGGTGTGTCCACAACCATCGCCCGCTGGAGGATCGGCCGTGACGCTCACCTTGACCTCGTACCTCGCAAGAGCGCGACACGGTCGCGGGCTGATGTCCGGCGCAACGCGATGAGCCCGGCAGCCGCCAGGACCGAGGCGAGTTCTACTGCAGGCGCGTCATGGCCGGTGCTCAGGCTCATCGCCCGCGGCTCGAAGCGACTCGTGGTCTCGGTGGTCGGAGGAGCGGTCGTCAGCGGTGGACTTGCGATGCTGGTGCTGCCGGGTCCGGGAGTCATCGTCATCGCACTCGGCTTTGGGATTCTGGGCACCGAGTACGCATGGGCGGCCATGGCCTACGAGCGGATGAAGGGCGTGGCCGGGCAGGTTGGGCGTGCGGCGTGCGACGGTGTCGTGGCCGTCGCGCACAGTGCCGACGCTGCGTCGCGCTACGTCCGGCAACGAGTGACTCGCCGTTGAGCTCAGCCGAAGCGGCCCGCCTGCATTTCAGGGAAGGCACCACCTGGCAGTCGTCCGCCCGGGGTCCAGGGAGAGCTCGAAGTGGATCTTGAGGTCGTCACCCCTCCCTTCAGTGCCGACGATCGCGTACCCGGCGGCGATCAACAGGCGCAGCATCTGCGGGAACCGGTTCCTCGACTTCACCCGGAGTTGGGTGTAGCCGCGGGCGCGCGCCCAGCGCTCCTGCTGCTGCCGGAGAGCACTCGCGACCCCGAGGCCGCGGAACCCGGGCACGACACCGCCGAGCCAGCTGTAGAAGACGAGGGGCTCAACCCCGTAGCCGACCTGGTAGCCGACCAGCCGGCCGTCGACCTAGGCGACGAGCACCAGCGCGGGCCGACCGGCGAGGCGCGCCTCGTAGCGCTCGCAGGACGATGCGCCTTCGAACTCGGGGATCAGCCCCTCGACCGTGAGCGCCTCTGCGATCGTTCCCCCGCAACTGCCGCAGTCGTCGTCATCGGCGGCGGACAGAGATCAGGTGAGGCCGGCGATGGCCACGCCGCCGAGCCCGACGGCCGTGGCGAGAACAGGCAGGGACCACAGCCACTTCTGCCGCCCGACGAAGTAGGCGACCGGAGCGCTCCCGGCGAACAGCACCGCGGCGGTGACCAGCGCCACTCGACCGACGAGGTCGCCCGCCCCGGGCTCGCCACTGTCGAAGCCGGCCGACCAGGACGTGAGGTACACCGCCACGGCGATCGTCGCGAGGAGCCACATGCCGGCGGTGAGCAGGAGGGAGGTACCGAGCCGCACGTCGGGCCGACGAAGCCATGGGACGACCGGGGTGCTCACCTCCCGATTGTGACGGGTCTGCGCGCTCCGTTGGCCGCGCTCCCGGCGTCCCTCCGTTGGCGGCGGATAGCGTCGGGCGATCTTGGCGGGAGGAGGCCGGTGGTGACGCAGGGCTACGAGACCATCCTTTGGCGGCGGGAGGGGCCCTACGGGACGCTGACCTTGAACCGGCCCGAGCAGCGCAACGGCATCACGCCCACGATGATGGACGAGCTCTACGCCTGCCTGAGCGCCGCGGCCGCGGACGAGACGCTGCGGGTGCTGGTGCTGACCGGGGCGGGCCACGACTTCTGTCCCGGTGCGGACGTGAAGCACTACGCCGCCGAGCGGCGCGCAACCGATCCCGAGACCTTCAAGGTCGCCGTGCTGCTGCACGAGATGGCGGCGGTGACCATCGCCGCGATCCGGGGCGCCTGCGCGGGTGCGGGCCTCGGCTGGGCGGCGGCCTGCGACCTGCGCTTCGCGTCCGACACCGGGAAGTTCAACACCGCCTTCCTCGGGGTCGGGCTGTCGGGCGACATGGGCGGCCCCTGGTCGCTGCCCAAGATCGTCGGCGCCGGCAAGGCGCGCGAGCTCTACCTGCTCCCCGGCAAGTTCGACGCGGCGGAGGCGCTGCGCATCGGCCTGGTGAACCGGGTCTGGGCCGACGCGGACTTCGAGGCCGAGCTCCGATCCATCCTTCAGAGGCTGGAGGACTCCGCCCCGCTCGCGCTGACGACCATGAAGGCGAACTTCGTCGCGGCGGAGGCGATGAGCTTGTCGGAGTTCATCCCGTTCGAGACGCAGCGGCACAGTGCGCTGGGCGGCTCGGAGGACTCCCGTGAGGCGTTCCGAGCCTTCGTGGAGAAGCGACGCCCCGTGTTCCAAGGCCGGTAGGAGGAGGGTCCGATGTTCGTGACCGACTACGACACCCTCGTCTGCGACACGCCCCGGCCACACGTGGCCCGCATCACCCTCAACCGCCCGAAGCAGATGAACGCCTACACGTTCCGGATGACGCAGGAGCTGCAGGCGGCCATCGCCGGCTTCCGGGACGACGACGGGCTGCGCGCGCTACTGGTGACCGGCGCCGGCGAGCGCGCCTTCTGCACCGGCGGAGACATCTCCGGCTCCGAGCCGGAGCACTCCCGGCAAGTGCGCAGCCAGCCGATGGGCCAGGGCCGGGAGATGCGCGACGGGATGCAGGCGGTCGTCCTCGCCTTGCGGCGGCTGGACAAGCCTTCGGTCGCCATGGTCCGCGGCTTTGCGGTGGCCGGCGGGCTCGCCCTGGCGCTCGCCTGCGACCTTCGCATCGCGGCGGACTCCGCCCGGCTCGGCGATACCGCGACCAAGTTCGGTCTGCTGCCGGACGAGGGTGGCGCCTGGCTCTTCCCCCGCGCCATGGGCCTCGACCGGGCGCTGAAGATGAGCCTGCTGAACGAGATCTATCCCGCGTCGGTGGCCCGGGACCTCGGCTTGGTCACCGAGGTGGTCGAGGACGCGGCGCTCGAGACCCATGCCCTGCAGCTCTGCGAGACCCTGGCGGCCAAGGCCCCGCTGGCCGTGCGGCTCACCAAGATGATGATGGCCAAGGCGATGGACACCCCGCTGGAGAGCTCGCTGGTCGACGCCCAGATGGCGGTGATGGTCACCAACCCGAGCGACGACGTCCGCGAGGGCGTGGCCGCGTTCCGTGAGAAGCGGCCGCCGCAGTTCGAGGGACGCTGAGGCTGAGCACCGGTCCGCGCCGCCTTAGCGTGGCGGAACGGTGAAGTCACTCGGGTTCATCCTCAGCTACCTCTCCGCCGGCCAGACGCGGCGCAACCTTCGGATTCTGGCCACGCTGTTGGCGCTGCTGGTCGCCATGGTCACGATCTTCAGCACGGCGTTCCACGAGATCATGGAGTACGAGGGGCAGCGACACAGCTGGCCCACCGCCGTCTACTGGACGTTGGTGACCATGTCGACGCTCGGGTTCGGCGACATCACCTTCCGGTCCGACCTCGGGAGGCTGTTCTCCGTCATCGTCCTCATGTCGGGGTCCGCCTTCATCCTGGTCCTCCTGCCGTTCACCTTCATCCAGTTCATGTTCGTTCCGTGGATGGAGGCGCGGGCGCAGTCCCGGGCGCCGCGCGCGTTGCCTAAGGATCTCGGCGGCCACGTGCTGTTGACCGGGATCAGCGAGATCGAGGAGTCACTGATCGAACGGCTGAACCGTGCCTCGATCCCGTACTACGCGATCATCCCCGACCTCGGCGAGGCCCTGAAGCTCCACGATCTCGGGTTCCGGGTGATGGTCGGCGCCCTCGACGATCCGGCGACGTTCTGCGCCGCAGGCGCCGACCGCGCCGCCCTGGTTGCCACGACCCTCGCCGACACGACCAACACGAACATCGCCTTCACCGTGCAGGAGATCGCGGAGGACGTGCCGCTCGTGGCCACGGCCAACTCGGCTGCGGCCGTCGACATCCTCCAGCTCGCCGGGTGCAACGAGGTGCTGCAGCTCGGCGAGATGCTGGGCGAGGCCCTGGCCCGGCGGGTGCTGGCTCCCGACGGGCGCAGCCAGGTGATCGGCGAGTTCGGCGACCTCCTCATCGCCGAGGCGCAGGCGCCACCGGCGATGGTCGGGAAGCCCCTCGTCGACTCCGGCCTCCGGGCGCGCACGGGCCTGGTGGTCGGCGGCGTGTGGGACAAGGGCCGGCTCGAGGTGGCACGGCCGACGACGGTGCCGACGGTCACGTCCACCTTCGTGCTCGCCGGCACCCGCTCCCACCTCGACGCCTACGACGACGCCTTCGCCACCCAGCGCCAGCCCGAGGCGCCGGTGATCATCATCGGCGGCGGCCGGGTCGGGCGCTCCGCTGGACGGGCCCTCGCGGCCGCAGGCATGCGGTACTGGATCATCGAGCAGCAGGAGTCGCGGGTGCGTGACCCGGCCACCTACGTGGTCGGAGATGCGGCCGACCTGGCGGTGCTGCAACGGGCCGGAATCCACGAGGCACCGTCGGTGATCGTCACGACCCACGACGACGACATCAACGTGTACCTCACGATCTACTGCCGGCGCCTCCGGCCGGACGTCCAGATCATCGCCCGGGCCCGTCTCGACCGGAACGTGAGCACCCTCCACCGCGCCGGCGCGGATGCGGTCCTCTCCTACGCGGCGACCGGTGGCAACGCCATCTGGAACCTGCTGAGTGACGACAACACCCTGCAGCTGGCGCAGGGCCTCGACGTGTTCCGCGTGCCCGTGCCGCGTGAGCTCGTGGGGAAGACGATCGAGCAGTCACACGTCCGTGACGCCACCGGTTGCACCGTCGTCGGCGTCGTCGCTCGCGGCCAGCTCTACGCCAACCCGAAGCCGGACGTGGCGCTCAGCGCTGACGCCGAGCTCGTGCTCATCGGCGACGACCAGTCGGAGCAGCGGTTCCTCGCCCGCTTCCCCGGTGCGACGACGAGGGGTCGAGCAACGGCACGTTGACGACCCGTCAGGCGCGGACCAGCGCCGAGATCCACCGGGCGGCCAGCCATGAGGCGAACCGTTCGTCGCTCCAACCCCGCTGTTCGACCAGTCGGTGCCAGAGGTAGCCGTCGGTCGTGGCCCAGACCACGTCACGACACTCCTCCTCGGTGACGGAGAGCTGGCCTGTCGCCGCGGCCGCGGCCGCCATGACGCCCATCCCGACGAGGCGTTGCCGCCCGATCTCCTCGAGCATCTCGGCGGCGGCCGGTTCGGAGGAGGCCGCTCCGTGCAACGCCATGAGGAAGGGTGTGGTTCGGCGAGCCGTCCGGGTGAAGAGTGCCGCGTGAGCAACGAGTCGCCTGGCCAGGTCGGGCTCGTCCCTCAGCGCTTGGACCTCGGCGCGCTCGTGGTACACGACGTCGGCATCGTCGCCCCCGATCGTGATGTCCCACACCCGGTGCAGCAACCCCGCCTTGTTCCGGAAGGTGGCGTAGATCGTCTCGGACGAGACGCCGCTGGCCGCGGCCACGTCCGCGATGGTGGTCCGCCCGTAGCCCCGTTCCACGAACAGGTCGTGGGCGGCGCGCAGGATCTCGAGCTGCGTGCGACGAGCTCGATCCTTCCTCCCCGATGAGTCGTAGCGCCTGGGGGGGTTGACGCCGTCCGCCGCTTCGGTCATCCTGTCGATATGGATACAGAGGCACTGTATCGAATAGGAGCCGGCATGACCATGACCGCCTTTGACTGGACGAGCGTCGCAGTGGGATGGGACCGGCACCGTGTCCACGTGGAGGCGATGAAGCAGCCGGCCACCGAGGCATTGCTCCACGCGCTGCGGATCGCTGAGGGCGAGACGGTGGTCGAGCTCGGCGCGGGCACAGGAGAGCTCTCGCGCCGCATCGCCGGGATCGTCGGGCCGGGCCGTGTGGTGGCGAGCGACGTCGCCGACGGGATGGTCGGGCTCTTGTCGGGCACCTGTGCCGGCCTCGGCAACGTCGAGGTCCGGAGGCTTGACGCGACTGACGTCGATCTCCCGGACGGGTCGGCCGACGCAGTCGTCTTTCGCATGGGCCTGATGCTGCTGACGGAGCCCGATGTGGCGCTTCGGGAGATCCGGAGAGTCCTGCGGCCAGGCGGCCGGGCCGGCATCGTCGTATGGGCCGCCCCGGAGCACAACCCGTGGATGGTCGCGGTGGGCATGGCCGCGATGATGCACGGACTCGCCAGCGTTCCGCCCGTGGCGCCGGGCATGCCGTTCTCACTGGCCGAGCCGTCGAAGCTACGAGGGCTTCTCGTCGACGCCGGCTTCGTCGACGTCGCCATCCAGGAGGTGGAGACGCCGTCGACGTACGCCGATGCAAGGGAGCACTTCGATACCGTCACCGCCCTCGCCTGCCCGCTCGGCGCCGCCATCAGTGCTGCCCCGCCCGAGCAGGTGGCAGCGATGCGAGCTACGGCTGCGGAGGTCGTGGGCCCCTATCGCACGGACGCGGGCCTCGTCGTGCCGGGACGGACGCTCGTGGCTGCTGCATCCGTGCCGTGAGCCGGCCGAACCGACTCCCTGGGCCCGACCCCCACGCCGCCGGAAGTCACGTGTCGACCCTGCGGTAGACGAGGTCGAAGTCGGTCTCGTAGCTCGTGCCGTCCTCAGCGATCTCCCAGCGTCCGCTGATCCTGTTCCCGTCCTCGCTGAAGGTCGCCGCGAAGCGCTGGGCGAAGGGCTCGCCTCGCCGCCACAGCTTCCACTCGCCGTCGCCGATGCTCATCTCGTAGATGCGACAAACGCCCCGCTCGTCGGAGTACAGCTGGAAGTACGTGCCGTTCGCGGCATCGCATCCGATGATGGAGAGGTTGGCCGGGGCCTCGGGAAGCTCGGCCGTCCCGCGCTCGACCACGTGCGCGCCAGAGGCGTGCCACTCGAAGGTGACCGTTCCGCCGCCCGGCCACTCCGTCCCGTCAGGCCACCTGGCCTCGAAGGTCCAGTCGCCGATCAGGGGTTCGAGCCGCCGTAGCGCTTCTTCCGCGGTTGGCTGGTCCATGGGTCCGCTCGTTCCTCCCTGCGTGGCGACCGGAAGGCGTCGCGTGGCGGGTCCTAGGTCATCCAGGTCGTTCGTTGGGTCGACGCATCCCGCCGACCGATCTCATCGCCACGGCCACGACTGTTGTCTCCCGCCAGGGGTACCGTGCCGGTTGGGGGTGTGGGATGACACGTGCATTGGTGCTGAGCGGTGGGGGATCGGTGGGCATCGCCTGGCAGACCGGCCTGGCTGCGGGTCTGGCCCGGAGGGGCGTCGAGCTGGCGGCGGCGGACTTCATCGTGGGTACCTCCGCCGGTTCGGCCGTGGGCGCTCAGCTCGCCCTCGGCACCGATCTGGAGGAGCGGCTCGCCCGCTACCGGCAACCCTCGACAGGGACGTCGGCCGCGGCTCGCACCGCCGCGGCCGGTTCCGCTGCGGCGCAATCGTCATCGGACCGGATGGCCCGGCTCATGGCGGTCATGGCCGAAGGTGCCGCCCATGAGGACGAGGTCGCCGGCCGGGCTGCGGTCGGGCGCTTCGCTCTCGGAGCCGATGCGTTGCCGGAGGAGCAGTTCGTCGCCGGCTTCGGGTACCTGCGCACCGATGCCTGGCCCGAGCGCTACGCCTGCACCGCGGTCGACGCCGAGACGGGCGAGTTCGTCGTCTGGGACGTCAAGTCGCGCGTGCCCCTCGAGCGGGCGGTCGCATCGAGCTGCGCGGTACCGGGCATCTTCGCCCCGATCACCATCGACGGGCGTCGCTACATCGACGGCGGGATGCGGTCGGCCACGAACGCCGACCTGGCCAAGGGTCACGAGCTGGTGGTACTCGTCTCGCTGATGTCGCCCGCTCGCATGGCGGCCGCTTCGAACGATCCCCGGGCGGCCCGCTTCCTCGCTCGGATGGAGTCCGAGCTGGTCGTGCTGACAGAGAGCGGAGCGAGGGTGGAGACGATCGTGCCGGACGACCAGGCGGCGGCGACGATCGGCCTGAACCTCATGGATGCGGCCCAGGCGCCGGCTGCCGCAGCAGAAGGCGTTCGGCAGGGTGAGGCCATGGCCGACCAGCTCGCCGCCTGCGGCTGGCAGAGTCGCGCCGCGTGACCGGTTACGGCTGAACCGGCTCGATCGCAACCGGCAGTGCTCGTTCGCGCCATCCGCTGAGATCGCCGTCGTAGCGGGGCGCGTACTTGGCGAACACGAGCGACCGAGCTCGCTCGGCATCTTCGCTCACCTCGATGACGCGGCCGCGTGCGCTTCGCTCCTCGCCGTCCACCTCCACGAGCACGTTCGGGTCGGCGAGGAGGTTCCGCACCCAGTCCGACGACCGACCGCCGCCGGCCAGCAGGTACAGCCGCTCGCCGTCCGCGGCGTACCAGATCTCGATGCGGTGGCGCCGACCGGTGCGCCGGCCTGTGGTCGTGAGGTAGCAGTAGTCATCGGCGGCCACGGAACGATTTTCGCGCGGGTCGTGACGAAGGGACCGCCGCGGTCAGATCCGCCAGGCCGTGGGGACGCGTGGATCCGGGACGTAGGAGCAGTAGGTCCCGGTGCGAATCGTCCGGTCGAGGTGTTCGCCGAGGTTGGGGTGGAGCTCGCTGATCCGCGCGATCGCTTGGCGAACGGCTCGGGTCACGCCGGCCCGGGCTCGCTCCGAGGAGGACGCGGCTCGTCGATCCCGCCCGCCCAAGCCGACGGCGCCCGCCAGCTCCCGGACCAGGAACTCACGCTCGCTCTGGGCTTGTGCCGCGCGGTCGGCGTCCCCGAGAACGCTTGCCTCGTCGAGGTCCTCGTCGATCTCGGCGAGGCGTCGGCGGTAGGCGTCCTTGGCTCGAGCGTCGAGAATCGGCCCGGCGTCACTGAGCCCGTAGGTCAACACGGCTTCGGCGTTGCCGGTCTCGGCGGCAACCAGATCGACGACGTGATGCTCCCTCGCCGGCTGGACGAGCAGGCGGGCGAGATAGCGCATGCCCTTGAGGTTGCGCACCCGAACCGTTTGGGAGCTGAAGGACACCGACCAATAGTCGCCCTCGCAGTGGAAGGTGTTGACGTCGGCCGCCCCGGCGTCTCGCGGTGCGGGCCTCACGGCACCGGTGCGAATGCCCTCGAGGATCATGCGGCCGGCTTCACGTTCCATGACGGCCCGGTGGCCGCTGCCGGCAGCCTCGTGGGCATCGGCCAGGACCAGGCGTGCCACCGCCGCCTCGTACGGGGCGCCGACGTCGTTCCAGAGCGCTACGGCCTCGGACGCCGACCGTTCGGCATCTGCGGCGTCGCCTTCTGCGAGCTGCACCCGGCTCCGGGCGAGCGCCGCACCGGCGACCAGCGCCTTGCTGTCGAAGCGGGAGGCCACCGACTGCAGCTCCGCCGCGGCGTGGCGCGCCCGGCCGATGTCACCTGATGCAAGCTCGATCTCGACCTGAGCTTCGAGCAACGGTGCTCGCTGGAGGTCTGTGTTCGGCGGCTGCTCCTTCCAGGGCACACGAAGCGGGAGCTCCAGGGCGTCTCGGATGGAGGCCACAGCTTCCGCACCGTTCCCCTGCGCGAGACGCACGAGGGCCAGGCCCGGTTGAGGATCCCACCCGGCGCGATGCGCGGCCAGCAACGCGTCCTCGGCCCCTGCGATGTCCCCCTTGTGCAGACGGATTCGTCCCAGCTCGTTCAGCGGCCATCCCAGCTCGCGCCTCAGGTACGGCCGCAGCTCGTCGCAAGCCGT
The DNA here is from genome assembly GCA_902805655.1 of uncultured Acidimicrobiales bacterium. Taxonomy (GTDB): domain Bacteria; phylum Actinomycetota; class Acidimicrobiia; order Acidimicrobiales; family CADCTF01; genus CADCTF01. The sequence continues at coordinate 28,225 of CADCTF010000127.1, read as the reverse complement.
AAGGGCTTGCCGCTCGGCCTCGTCACACGCGCCGCGCAGCCGCAAGATCTCCGCCCGGTGCACGCGGCAGCGCCCATGAAGGCTGCCGATGGCGTTCGTGTCGCACCACCGCTCCATCGCCTCCGTCCACTGCTCGGCCACGTCGTAGAGGGCCAATCCCTGCAAGGCGCAGACGAGCTCGCAGTAGACCACGCCGGTCGAGAGGGGATCGAGCTCTCCCGAGGTCGTTGCCACTCCCGCCGCGTCGAGCAGCACCAGACCCTCAGCGACCCTCCCGTCCAGGATGAGCAGCCGGGCCTCGGCGACCCGCCCGATGGCGGCCGCTGCCGGATCCCACCTGGAGCCGACGTCCACGGCCTTCCTAGCCCACCGCCGGGCCCCGACCTGGTCGCCGGTCAGCAGCCGCTCGTAGGTGCGCACCACGGCCAGCCACGCGTGGGGGGCGGTCTCGCCCTGCCCTTCCAGCAACCGCTCGGCCCGGGCCAACCAGCCGCGCACCGGCGCCATGAGGGCAGTGTCGAACAGCAGGTGCATGGCCAGGCGCACGGCGGCCCCGGCGGCGGATACCTCGTCACCCGCCTTGATGCAGACCACGTACGCCCGCTCCCACGTGTCGATGGTGACGTCCAGGCGGCCGGCCGCGTAGGCCACTCCACCGAGCAGTGGCAGATCCGGTCCGGCCAAGGCGCCCGTGGCGTCGGCCTCGGCGAGGAGGGCGAACGCCTCATCCCATGCTCCGCGCGCCGCTGCGTTCCCGGCGCGCTCGACCGGGCCGACAGCTGCGCCTTCGGTCATGCGGGCCTCCAGGGACGGACGTAACCGTGGAAGTTACCGCCGTAACGGCATTGCTCACGCATCTCTGGTGGGGGCGAGCGTGCCCTCGAGGACCAATTGGAGGACCGCTCATGGAAGTTGCAGAGGTCAATGGCGTGCAGCTCGAGTACGAGGTGTCCGGCTTCGGCGAGCCCGTGCTGCTCGTCAGCCCCGTGCTGGCTGACGGCTTCCTCCCGCTTCTGGCCGAACCGGCGCTTGCCGACCGCTACCAGCTGATCCGCTATCACAAGCGCGGGTGGTCGGGGAGCACCCACACCCATGAGCCGGTGAGCGTCGAGGACCACGCCGCCGACGCTGCGGCGCTCCTCATCTACCTGGGCGTTCAGAGGGCGCACGTCGCCGGCCACTCCAGCGGCGCAGCCGTCGCCGCCCAGCTCGCTCTCGACCACTCGGAGGCAGTGAGCACCCTCACCATGCTGGAGCTGTCGCTGTTCGCGGTTCCGAGCGGCGCCACCTTTCTCGAGCAGGCCGGCCCCGCCTTCGAGGCGTACAGCAGGAGAGACCACGAGGGCGCGCTGGCCCTGTTCCTGAGCCTCGTCAGCGGCCTGGAGTGGGGTGCGTGCCAGGCAGAGCTCGAGCGACGGGTGCCGGGGGCGACGAACCAGGCCGTGAAGGATGCCGACACATTCTTCGGTGTCGAGCTTCCTGCGCTGGCTGCGTGGTGTCTGGGTCCGGAACAGGCGGCTGCCATACATCAGCCGGTCCTCTCCGTTCTCGGCTCGGACACCCGACCGCTGTGGGTCGAGGTCGCGCGGTTCCTTCGTGCATCACTCCCTCGGGTCGAGGAGTGCACGATCCCTGGCGTCGGCCACCTGCTGCACATCCAGCGTCCGGAGCCCGTCGCCGGCGCCATGGCGGACTTCCTCGGACGTCATCCGATCGCCGGCGACTGAAGCGGTCGCGAACACCACACCACCACCAACACCAATCAGGAGGAACCATGCCACTCATCCAGGTCAAGGTCATCGAGGGTGTCTTCGATGCCACCGAGAAAACGTCCATCATCGAGAAGCTCACGGACGCCATGGTCAGCGTGGAGGGCGAAGCGATGCGACCCGTCACCTGGGTCGTCATCGAGGAGGTCACCAGCGGCGAGTGGGGCATCGGCGGCAAGGCCATGCACACCGGTGATGTCGCCGGCATGAGGGCGACCTAGGCGGGTCCGAGGACCAGGGGGGCGACCACAATCGATCAAGCAGCGTTCGATGTGGTCGTCCCAGCGGCCCCGGTCACGAGGCCGCGTCGATCACCGGAGGACGTCGAACACCTGCTTCTGGACGCCGTTCCCGTAGACCTCGTGCTCGACCAGCTGCAGCCGGGTCGTGTCCTTGTCGGACTCGCTGAACAGGCGGGTGCCGGCACCGAGCAGCAGGGGGAAGACCAGCAGGTGGTACCGGTCGACCAGGCCGGCGTCGGCGAGGGCCGCTCCGAGGGTGGCGCTGCCGTGCACGGAGATCGGGCCGCCCTCCGTCTGCTTCAGCGCAGCCACGTCGTCGATGGAGCGGAGCACCGTGGCCGGCCAGCCCGGGTCGCCGGCGTCGAGGGTGGTCGAGACCACGTACCTCGGCAAGGAGTTGTACCGGGCGAACACGTCGTCCATCGACGGCCACACCGGGGCGAACTCCTCGTAGGTCCGGCGGCCGAGCAGCATGGCCGTGGCCTCCTCCTGCTCCCGCCCCTTGATCTCGTAGGCGGCCTCGTCGAACTCGACGTCCTTGAACGTCCAGCCGCCGTTCCGGTAGTCACCCCCGCCGGGGGCCTCCATGACGCCGTCGAGGGACACGAACGCCGTGACGATGAGGGTACGCATTGCTCTCTCCTGAGTGGTGGTGTGCTGCGAGGAAGGGTTCCTCTACCTCAACGACGAACGGCACCGGCCCGAATCGACAGGGCTGCCGAGCATCGTTCGCAGACCGCTTCAGGGATGACGCCGGCCCGCATCAACAGCCTGAAGATCCTGCACCCCAGGCAATAGCCGAGGAAGGCCTCCAACGACGCAGCGACCGCCAGGAACCCCAGCACGACGTACGCCGCGCCGGGCCGGTCGAGCACCAGAGCCAGCACCGCGGCCGTGACCGAGAACACCGCACCTATGGCCTGTGCGAAGCGCTTGGGCGGGCCTGGGACGAGGCGCGGCGCCAGCCCCAGGCGGGGAGTGATGACGCGTGTGACCACCTGACCGAGGGGACTGAGCGTCGGTCCTGACAGCACGCGGGCCACGAACCCGTACGCGAGCGGCACGGTGAGCCAGCGCTGGTCGAGGGTGATGGTGGCCAGGGCCAGGAAGACCACGCCGGCCGCCACCAGGCGGGCGGATACCTCGTTGACCGGGTCGGGGAACGAGAACAGGCTCCGTCGCTCCGCCTGGGATTCCTCGAGGAGCTCTGTGTCCACTGGTCCGACCGTAGGAACCGATTCCTGACCCGTCAAGTCGGGTTTCGGCGACAGGTGGAAGCACGGCTCACAGGCGCAGCTCCATGTCGTAGAACGTCGGGGTCTCGAACCCCGGGTGGCACCGCTCGCCGACGACGACGAACCCGTGGCGTTCGAAGAGCGCGACGTTGCCCGGCAGGGCGATGCGGGCGCTCAGCAGCACCCTGGCCGCACCGATTCGCCGGGCTTCGACCTTCGCCGCGTCGAGCAGCGCGCCGGCAACGCCACGATGGCGCTGATCCGCTCGCACCGCGAGGCGTCCGACGTACAGGCCCTCCTCCCGCGGTGCGCAGAAGACCCCGCCGACCAACCGGCCGCCGGCCACGGCGACGAGGGCTTCCTCCGACTCCAGACGCCGTGTGAAGTCGGCGGCGGTCTCGGCCAGCACGCTCGAGGGCGGGTCGATGGGCAGGTCCCGAAAGGCGTCCTGCACCAGTGCCAGCAGCCCCTCGACCGTGAACGTGCGGTCGAAGCGTTGGACGGTGAACCCCTCGTCGGCCCTCATCCGGACAGGTGCTTGTAGAAGATCGTCGTCGCGCACGTTCCGCCGGCCGGCCACAACGAGTAGCCGGGTATCGAGCCCACCCGCTGCCAGCCGAGCCGCTGGTACAGGCGCTCGGCCTCGTCGTTGCTGGTGTCGAGCACCAGGAGCGTCTTGCCGGCCGTCCGCGCCGCGGCCTCAGCACCGAGCATGAGGGCCGACGCGACGCCGCGCCGACGAGCGCGGCGATGGACGAGCATCTTGGAGACCTCCCCACGATGCGGTTGGTTCTCCGGTGTCGCGAGGAGCACCTGCACCGTGCCGACCACCGCACCGGTCGCGTCCTCGGCCACCAGGACGATCCGCTCCCCGCGGGCGGCGCTCTCCAGCACGGTCGCCCAGAACCGCTCGGCCCGGTCCCGCTCGAGCGGAAGCATGAAGCTGACGGACGCCCCACCTTCCACGCAGTCGATCAGCACGTCGGCGAGTGCCTCGGCGACGCCGGGTCCCGGGCCCACCCGCCGGACGGTGACGGCCTCGGTCATCTCCGCGCCCCGGCTCGACCTGGCGCTTCGTCGGTCACCGTCAGCACCGCGGGACGAAGCAGCCCTCGACGTGGTCGTCCACCAGGCCGCATGCCTGCATCAGGGCGTAGGCGGTCGTCGGCCCGACGAAGCGGAAGCCCCGCCGCTTCAGCTCCTGGGCCATCGCGACCGACGCCGGGGTGGTGGCCTGGACGTCGGCGAGCGACTGCGGGCGGGGCGTCGGAGAGTCGGGGGCGAACGACCACAGCAGCTCTCCGAGGCCGACGTCCAGCTCGAGCACGGCCCGGGCGTTCGCGATGGTGGCCAGGATCTTCGCCCGGTTGCGCACGATCCCCGCGTCGCCGAGCAGGCGCTCGACGTCCTGGTCGCCGAACGCAGCGACCAGCGCGGGGTCGAAGCCGGCGAAGGCCTGGCGGAAGCCCTCCCGCTTGCGGAGGATCGTCAGCCACGAGAGGCCGGACTGGAACGCTTCCAGCGAGACCTTCTCGAAGAGCTTCCGATCGTCGTGCACCGGCCGGCCCCACTCGTCGTCGTGGTACGCCATGTACTCCGGCGTCGAGGCGCACCACCAGCACCGCAACCGGCCGTCGACGTGCTCGAAGAGGCCGGACGGCGTGGGCTCCGAGCTGTCCTGCGGCACGTGGGCAGCCTGCACAAGACTGGGCGCCATGGGCAACATGGAGAAGCTGGAAGCGATCGTCGCTCGGCTGCCCGAGGCGGCGCGCGTCGACGTCGAGGCGTGGGACGGGGAGCCGACGTTCCGCGTCACCAACAAGAGCTTCGTCTTCGCGGACAAGGCGGCGGCCGGCATCAGCGTGAAGCTGCCCGTCGAGGAAGCGGCGGCAGTGGTGGCCAGTGATCCCGGCGCGACCCCGACGGGCTACGGGCTCGGCCGCCACGGCTGGGTGTCCGTCGAGATCGGCAAGCGGCCCACAGCCGCTCGCTGGCGGGAGGTCGAGGAGTGGGTGCGCACCAGCTACACGATGGTGGCGCCCAAGCGGCTGGCCCGGATGGTGCTGGAAGAGGAGGGTCAGGACTCTGCGGTGAGGACCGCCAGCACGGCCGCGCCGCGAGGCGACAGGCGGTAGCCGACGTCGAGGCTCTCGGTGAGCCCTCGCTCCTTGAGGCGACGGACCCGCTGCTTGAAGACCTGCCGTTCGAGGCCCATGCACTCCGCCAGCTCGGTGCTCACGACGCCCGGCCGTGCGCCGATGAGCTGCAAGGTCGGAACCGCCCAGGGGAGGCGCCCGAGGGCGGTTCGGAGGTCCGCCAGCTCATCCTCGTCGAGGGTCGCTCGCGCTCGCAGCTCGAGGCGCGGGTCGTCACCCACCCGGTGGAACCGGATGCGGTAGAGGGTGCCTTCGGGACGCAGGGCCGCGAGCACGGAGCCGCGGTCCGGGTGGCCCGCTCGACGCGCCTCGTCATCGCTGATGTCGGCGGGCTCGATGGGTGCCACCTCGTCGATGGCGAGCAGCCCGCCTGGCGACTTGAGGCTCCCCCCGGCCCTCACCGTCGGCCGCCTCCAACGCCGGAACGCGACGGTGATCGTGCCGTCCTCCAGACCGCCCCAGTGGTGCGCAGGGAAGAGCATGTCGGCGCAGTTTGGTCCACCTCGGCCGCCACCGCCGACGCTTCCCCTAGCCTCGCAGGATGACCGTGGCCAAGCGGCTGAACGCGAAGGTGACCGGGCCGGCAGGCGCCCAACCGATGGTCTTCGCCCACGGCTTCGGCTGCGACCAGCACATGTGGCGGTACGTAGCGCCGCAGTTCGAGGCTGACTTCCGGGTGGTGCTGTTCGACCACGTCGGCGCCGGCGGGTCCGATGCAGGCGCCTACGACCCCGAGCGCTACTCCTCCCTCCACGGCTACGCGACGGACGTGGTCGAGCTCTGCCGCGAGCTCGAGCTGACGGACGTGGTGTTCGTCGGCCACTCGGTGTCGGCGATGGTGGGGGCGCTCGCGGCGCGGGACGATCCCGAGCGCTTCGCCAAGCTGGTGATGGTGGGGCCTTCGCCGCGCTACATCGACGACGGCTCGTACGTGGGCGGCTTCTCGGCCGAGGACATCGACGAGCTGCTCGACTCGCTGGACAGCAACTACCTCGGCTGGTCCGCCGCCATGGCGCCGGTGATCATGGGGAATCCGGACCGGCCCGAGCTCGGCGAGGAGCTGACGGAGAGCTTCTGCCGCACCGACCCCGAGATCGCCCGGCGCTTCGCCCGTGTCACCTTCCTCTCCGACAACCGGGCCGACCTCGCGCACGTCACCACGCCGACGCTCGTCCTCCAGTCGACGAGTGACGCCATCGCGCCCGTCGTCGTCGGGGAGTACGTCCACGCCGCCCTGCCGAACAGCTCCCTCGTGATGCTCCAGGCCACCGGCCACTGCCCCAACCTGAGCGCGCCGGAGGCCACGTCCGCGGCCATCTCGGCGTTCGTCCGTGGCTGACCGAGCGCCGGGGGAGCAGGTGAGCAGCGAGGAAGCAACCGAGCAGTTCTATGCCGCCCTGCTGGACAACGACCCGGCCGCCCTCTACGAGCGGGCGCCGTGCGGCTACGTGTCGTGCACGCCCGAGGGCACGATCATCCAGGCCAACCAGACGTTCCTCACCCTCACCGGCTACGACCGCCAGGAGGTCGTGGGCCGCCGCACCTTCGCGAGCCTCCTGACCGGGGGTGGGCGCATCTACCACGAGACCCACTACGCGCCGATGCTCCAGATGCACGGCATGGCACGAGAGATCGCACTGGACGTGGTGCGGGCCGACGGCACCCGGCTCCCTGCGCTCGTGAACTCCGTGCTCGAGCGCAACGACGACGGGGCTCCCGTCGTCATCCGGACGGCCGTGTTCGACGCCACCGAACGGCGCTCGTACGAGCGAGAGCTCGTGCGCGCCAAGGAGCGGGCCGAAGCCTCCGAGGCGAGGGCCCGGCTCCTGTCGCAGACCTTGCAGGGCACCCTGATCCCCCCGGCGCCGCCGGTGATCCCAGGCCTCGACATCGCCACCGTGTACCGCCCGGCCGGCTCGGGCGACGAGGTGGGCGGCGACTTCTACGACGTCTTCGAGATCGGTGACGACGACTGGGTGGTGACCATCGGTGACGTGCTCGGCAAGGGGGTCGAGGCCGCGATCGTCACCGCTCTCGCCCGTCACACCATCCGTGCGTCCTGCGTTCGCCTCACCTCGCCGGCGGACGTGCTCGGGGACCTGAACAAGGTGCTCCTCCACCATCCAACCGACCGGTTCTGCACGGTTACCGTGCTGCGGTTGCGGCGAGCGGACGGGCACTGGACCGTCACCGTCAGCTGCGGCGGCCACCCGTTTCCCTTCGTGCTCCACCAGAACGGCACCGTGACCGCCGTGGGCCGCGCCGGCTCCCTCATCGGGGCCCTCGACGAGGTCCACCACCACGACGTGACGACCGAGCTCGTGCCCGGCGCGAGCCTCGTGCTCTACACCGATGGCGTGACCGAGGCGCGAGGCACCGAGCGGTTCTTCGGTGAGGCGGGCCTGCTGCGGACCATGAAGAAGATCGGCCCGGGCGCGTCCGTGGCCACCCTGGCGGAGGGCATCCTCACGGACGTCGTGGCCTTCCAGGACGGCCACCCCCGCGACGACATCGCGGTGGTCGTGCTGGCCGCCCGCTGACATCTCACGAGCCGCAAGCCGGGAGTTGCGCGATCATCCGCGCATGACGGCACTCCACCTGGACTGCCAGTGCGGGCGCACGATCGAGGCCCCCGAGCTGGACGCTCTGTCCGACGCCTTCCTGGCCCACGTGCGCGAACTGCACGCCGACTGGCCGTACCCGGACCAAGCCGTCCGCAACTATGCCGAAGCGACGCAGCGACTGACCGGTGGGAGCGAGCGGCTCGACCGGATCGGTGACATCGAGATCCACCCGGTGACGGAGGACCGGCTGGAGGACTGGGCCTACTTCTTCGACCACGACGGCTTCGTCGGGACGCCGGAATGGGCTGGTTGCTACTGCATCGAGCCTCACCTCCTCGACCCCAAGGCCCCCGAAGCGAGCGCCGACCGGTCAGGACGGCAGAACCGGGAGACGATGGTCGGCCTTCTGCGTGCCGGCCGCTCACAGGGGTATCTGGCCTACGTCGAGGGACGTGCGGCCGGCTGGGTCAATGCCTCCAAGCGATCCGACTACGCCCTCTTCCGCACCGGTGACGCGACCTCGGACGGCGACGTCATCGGCCTGTCCTGCTTCGTCATCGCCCCGCCGTACCGCCGTCACGGCCTGGCCGGCAAGCTGCTCGACCGGGTCATCGCCGACGCCCCACAGCGAGGGGTGGCCTGGATCGAGGCCTACCCGTTCGTCGCCTCCCGTCCCGACGACGGCCGGAACTTCCGGGGCTCCCGCTCGCTCTACGACGCCCGCGGGTTCGAACCGGTGGAGGAGCGCGAGCGGTACGTCGTCATGCGCCGCCCCGCCTAGGACCGGCCCCTCAGGAGGAAGTCAACGATCGCCGGCCAGGCACTGCGGTCCTGCCGGAGGAAGAGGTGCCCGCCCTCGAACACCTGCAGCTCCGCGTCCGGGAGCCGTGACACCAGCGCCTCGCTGTTGGCCACCGGCGCGATGCCGTCGTAGCGGCCCGCCGCCACGAGGGTCGGAGCGGTGATGCGGGGCAGCCGTTCCCAGGTGTCGTGGCCGATCCTCGCCTGGAGCTGGCGGCGCGCCCCGATCGCCGCTTCGGGGTCACGGCCCCCCGGCGGGGCCTCGGCCGCGGCCATCTGCTCGAGCAGCTTGGCCGCTTGGTCCGGCTGGGCCCGCTGCCAGGCTTCGTCGTGCCGGGTGTCGCTGATGGCCAGGCGGGTGCGGCGTCGCACGTCAGGGGCGAGGTCGGCCAGCTCGTGCAGGGGGTACGAGGCACTGCCGGCGCCGCCGCTCGAGGTGCAGCACAGGACCAGGCGGGCGACCAGATCCGGTCGGGTGATCGCCAGCTCCTGAGCCACCATGCCGCCGAAGGACACACCGACCACCGGGACGCTCGTCCACCCGAAGTGGTCGAGGAGGCCGGCGGCGTCCGCGGCGTACTCGGCCATGGTGGCGACACGGTCCGGCTTCGAGCTCTGCCCAAGGCCCCGCTGGTCGTAGCCGGCGACGGTGAAGTGGCGCACCAGGGGGCCGTCGAAGACGTTCGGCTTGACCCGGAGGTCGCCGCCCGTGCCTCCGATGTAGAGGAGGGGAGGACCCTCGCCGGCAACCTCGTGATGGATGTCGATGTCACGGATCTGCACCATGGGCATCACCAGATCGTTGCACCCTCAACGTTGTGCCGTGGACACGCTGCCGGGGTAGGCACGACAGGTGACTGCGCCGGAGGCGGGGACGAGCCACTACGGCAACCGGCCGAGTCTCGGCCGCATGCTGGCTCGGGCGTCGGTGCGGCACTGCCCGCGCTGCGGTTCCGGAAGGCTGTTCGAGAGCTACTTCCGCCTGAGGGACCACTGCCCCGGCTGCGACTACCTCTTCGCTCGCGAGGAGGGCTTCTGGCTCGGTGCCTTCGTCGTGAACTTCGTGGTCGCCGAGGGTGCGGTCTTCCTGCTGATGTTCGCCTTCATCTTCCGCCTGGCCGCCACGGAGGGGACGCAGCAGGGGTCGATGCTGTCGTGGCTCGTCATGGGCGTCGTGCTAGCCGTCGTCACGCCCATCGTCTTCTATCCGTTCTCGAAGACGATCTGGGCCGCGGTCGACATCTTCATGCAGGGCGCACGGCCCGACGTCGACCGACATGGCCGGACGCGGCGAGGATGAACGACGTGGCCAACCATCCCCCGCTCATCGCCGTCGCCTCGTACCACCTGCCCCAGGAGAAGATCGTCGGGTGGCCCGCCGGGGGATACGCCGTGCCCGAGAAGTACGTCGAGTGCCTGGCGAGGGCCGGTGCGGTCTCGGCGATCCTGCCGATCCAGGACACCGATCCGCTCGAGCTGCTGAGTCGCTTCGACGGCCTCATGCTGCCCGGCGGGGGCGACGTCGACCCGTCGAGGTCCGGGGCGGGCGACCACCCGGCGATCTACGGCGTGGATGCCGATCGCGACCGCTTCGAGCTCGGTCTGCTCGCCGCGGCGATCGAGCTCGGCCGTCCCGTCCTTGCCGTCTGTCGAGGCATGCAGCTGATGAACGTCGCCTTCGGGGGCACCCTGCACGCCCACCTTCCCGAGGTTCCCGACCTCTTGGTGCACGGTGACCCCGGTGAGGGCAGGTCGGCGTTCCACCCCGTCGAGATCGAGCCGTCGTCGCGCTTGCAGGAGGTCTTCGGAGAGGCCCGAGTCGACGCCTGCCTCTCGTGGCACCATCAGGGCATCGACCGGGTGGGCGTAGGTCTGCGGACGGTGGGCACCTCCTCCGACGGCCTGGTGGAGGCGCTGGAGGTGGCGTCGGACGACGCGTGGGTGGTCGGCGTGCAGTGGCACCCGGAAGGCACCGCGGCCGAAGACCCGGTGCAGCAGCGACTCTTCGACTCCCTGGTGGCCCGCTCCGCCCGCTGAGCTCAGAGACCGGCGGCGGTCTCCTCGACGGCCAGCGCCACCACGTCGCGCATGGAGCCCCGCTTGGCGAAGGCCTCCCGCTGGCGCTGGGCGCCGGTGCCGCGACGCACGACGGTCTCGACGGCGGCCGACACGACGTCCCACTCGCCGGCGGCCTCGAGGGCGGGCCGCACCAGCACGAGCAGGTCGTCGACCACCGCGACAGCGGGGCGCAGCTCACCCCGAACAGGGTCGACCAGGTCGCCGTCCAGGCCATACCGGGAGGCCTGCCACCGGGCGAAGCGGAGCACCTCGGGCGAGACGGGCACGGGTTGCTCGCCGGCCGCGTCCCGATCCGTGAACGTCCGCACCAGCGACCGGGCCAGGCCCGCCAGCATCACCGCTTCGTCCACCGAAAGGCACACGTCCGCCATGCGGAACTCGAGGGTGGGATAGCGGATGGATGGACGCAGGTCCCAGTAGAGGAACGAGGCATCGGCCAGCGCGCCGGCACGCACGAGCGAGGCGACGAGCGCATCGAAGCCGGCCCGATCGCCGAGGAGAGGCGGCGAGCCCGTGCCCGGCCAGCGAACGAAGAGCTCGCTGCGGTAGCTCGCGTACCCGGTGTCGATGCCCTGCCAGAACGGGGAGTTGACGGTGAGGGCCAGCAGGGGAGCGATGAAGGGCCGGAGGTGGTCCATGACCCGGATGGCCAGGTCGGGGTCGTGGACGGCGACGTGCACGTGGCACCCGCACACCAGCAGCTCCCGAGCCAGCTGCTGGTAGTCCTCCTCGAGCTGCTGGTAGCGGGCGCCCGGGTTGATGGCCTGCCCCAGCCACTCGCTGAAGGGATGCGTGCCGAGGGCGACGATGTGGCTCCCTGACTCGCCGGCGGCCGCGTTGACCGCGCGCCGAAGACCGACGATCGACTGGCGCACGTCGTCGAGGGTGCGGCACACCGGAGTGCCGATCTCGATCTGGGAGAGGTTGAGCTCACCCTGCACCCGCTCGCCAAGGGCATCTCGGGCGTCCGCCAGCACCTGCTCGCCTCGTGGTCGGAGCTCGAAGGTCTCGGCGTCGACGAGCTGATACTCCTCCTCGACACCGACCGTGACACCGTCGTCGGGCATCGCGCGCTTGTACCCGTGGTCCCGTGCACGGCAAGCCTGCGCCCGGGGTACACCTCCGGCATGCCTACCAAGCGGAACAAGATCAACCAGAAGGACCTGCCGGGCACGCTGCAGCGTTCCCCGGCCAAGGCCCAGCGCACGTACGCCGAGACGCTCGAGAGCGCCAACGAGACCTACGACGGTGATCCGGAGGCGTCGCACCGGGTGGCGTTCAGCGCCCTCAAGCACTCCTTCGAGAAGGTCGGTGACCACTGGGAGCCGAAGGCGGAGAAGGGACCGTCCGACCCGCAGGCGGCCAAGAGCGGCCAGGAGGCCATCGACAGTCGAACCCCGACGGCTCGGGGGAAGAACGTCGGCACGACCAAGGCCGAGCTACTGCAAGAAGCCAAGAAGCTCGACGTGCGGGGCCGGTCCAGGATGAACAAGGACGACCTCACCCGGGCCGTGGCCAAGGCTCGCGGGTAGCGACTGCGCCCACGAGCGCGGGGGTAGCGCAGGTTCATGCCGATCTTCGGGTACTCCATGTCCAGCGAAGAGCACCGTCCGCTCGACCTCGTGCGTCATGCCGTGCGAGCGGAGGAGGTGGGGTTCACCACCGCCTGGATCTCGGACCACTTCCATCCGTGGGTCGACCGCCAGGGCGAGAGCCCGTTCGTGTGGTCGGTGCTCGGCGGCATCGCGGCCAGGACCGACCGCCTCCGGTTGGGCACGGGCGTGACCTGCCCGACGGTGCGCATCCACCCGGCGATCGTGGCCCAGGCCGTGGCCACCACCACGGCCATGATGCCCGATGGCCGCTTCTTCTTCGGCGTGGGCACCGGTGAGGCGCTGAACGAGCACATCCTCGGGGATCGCTGGCCACCGGCCGACATCCGTCTCGAGATGCTGGAGGAGGCGATCGAGGTGTTGCGGCTGCTCTGGCAGGGGGGCAGCCGGAGCCACCACGGCCGCCACTACACCGTCGAGAACGCCCGGCTGTACACGCTCCCCGACGAGCCGCCCCCGATCTACATCTCGGGCTTCGGCCCGAAGGCCATCGCCCTGGCCGCCCGCATCGGCGACGGGTACGTGAACACCTCGCCGGCGGCGGACATGGTGCAGTCGTACAAGGACCAGGGCGGGAGCGGCCCGACCCTGGCCGGCATGAAGGGCTGTTGGGCTGCCGACGAGGCGGCGGCCCGCAAGCTGGCCTTCGAGATCTGGCCGAACGCGGGCGTCCCCGGCGAGCTGTCGCAGGACCTCCCGACCCCGGCCCACTTCGAGCAGGCCGCCTCCCTGGTGAAGGAGGACGATGTGGCCGACAGCTTCCCGTGCGGTCCCGACCCCGAGCGGTGGATGCAGTCGATCAAGGAGTACGCCGACGCCGGCTACGACGAGATCTACGTCCACCAGATCGGCCCCGACCAGGAGGGCTTCTTCACCTTCTGGCAGTCCGAGATCAAGCCCCGCCTGGCCCAGGCCGGCCTCGACGACCAGCGGTGAGCGGCCGGGTCAGCTGAAGCGCACCCTCACGACCGACGCCTGCCACACCTGACCGTTCTCGGCCGACTCGGTGAACAGCACCACCGCGCCGTGGCCGGCGGTCGGCGCGGAGAAGGCCATGGTCTCGTCGAACGGCCCCATCTCGATGCCTCCGCCGGTGACGAAGCTGGTGGCGAGCGGAGTGGGGGAGCCGTCCTGGCGGATCCTCACGTCGACGGTGCCCTCGAAGGCCTGGGCCCGGCCCTGGAGGCGCTGGGGTGACCGCACCAGGCTCCCGGCCGTGACCGACTCGAGGCGGATCGTCTCGGTGGTGGCGCCGAGCACCCACCACGTGCCGTCGTTTCCGAGCTGGCGCACCAGCACCGTGGTGACCGGGCCGTTGGCCCGCGGCCGGACGTCGACCTCGCCCGAGCGGGCGTCACCCGCCCGGAACGCCCCCATCACCGGAGCGGCGAAGCCCACGTAGTCGGTGGCGAAGGAGCGGGCCGCCGCCACGGGATCGGAGAACCTCGTCGACGTGGCGGCGTAGGGCCAGACGGCCGTGCTGGTGTCGGCGGCGGGCGGAGCGGCGGTGGTCGTGGTGGAGGCGCGGGTCGTGGTCGTGGAGGCCGCCGTCGTGGTGGTCGTCGACGTGGACGACGTCGTGCTGGAGGTCGTGGTGGTCGACGTCCCGGTGGCCACTCCGTCGTTCTCCCGCTGGAACAGGAGGAACACGGCGATCAGGGCCACCACGGCGAGGATGCCGGCGGCGACGTACCAGCTGTTGCGGTTCGATGCGGGAGTAGCCGGCAGCTCGGGTTGGACCATGGCGATCAGACTCGCACGGCGGCCGGTTCGTCACAGGGACGCACGAAATGAGCCGCGACGCGAAGAGGAGCGGGCCGCAAGGCCCGCTCCTCGTTGCTAGTGCTGCTGACTGGTGCTCAGACCGGGCGGACTGAGGACGCCTGCAGGCCCTTCTGGCCCTTGGTGACCTCGAACTCCACGCGCTGGCCTTCGGCCAGCTCGCGGTAGCCGCGCATCTCGATCTGCGAATGGTGCACGAAGAGATCCTCGCCGCCGCCGTCGGGGGTGATGAACCCGAAGCCCTTGGTGGCGTTGAACCACTTCACTGTTCCTGCTGCCATCTGTTCCACTTCCTTCTGACTCACGCACACGGACTTGCGGGAGACCACGAAGAGCGGACACCTGCAACGGCGCAGCGGACTTGCGTGACGCATCCGAACGCTCCGACCACGGTACCACCTTGCCTAGCCCGCGTCACCCACCGCTGGAAATCGGCCCGGGCTGCCGCCCTCCGTGGGCTCGCCTTCGTCGGCACAGCGCGGTGACCGTCGCCCGCCGTCCCGCCCCGCCACCACGCGCGTCAGCGCGGTGCTCACCACCTCCGCCTCGTCGGGGGTCACGAAGCGGCCGAAGTGCTCCTGGACGCCACGCAGGTGCACCGGGGAAGCGGCACGGAGCTTGCTGCGCCCGTCGTCGGTGAGTACGGCGAGCGTGCCTCGGCGGTCGTTGGGGCACGACTCCCGCACGACGAGCCCGGCCACGACCATCCGGTCGACCAACCGCGTCACGCCGCTCTTGCTCAGCAGCACGCTGTAGGCCAGCTCCTGCATGCGTGACCGGCCCCCGCCCTCGTGCAGGTGCAGCAGCACCTCGTACCAGGCCAGCGGGAGGCCGCAGGCGGCCAGCAGCTCGTCCTCGAGCACCTCGGTGAGTGCGGCATGCGCCTCGAGCAGCGAGCGCCATGCTTCGAGCCTCGGGGGGTCCGGGCGGTCCATTCCGCGAAACGGTACCGCTCGCGCCCCTTGCGCGCCGCGTGCGCGTCCGGAATGCGCACGGGACGGTGCGCCGGGGCGCGGCGCGGGTAGCACGGGCGGATGCGAGTGGTCATCACCGGTGCGACCGGGAACCTGGGGTCGAGCCTGGTCGAGCGTCTGAGCCGGGAGCCTTCGGTGAGCGAGATCGTGGCGCTGTCGAGGCGACCCGGGAACCTCCCGGTCGACAAGGTGCGCTGGCACGGGGCCGACATCAGCATCAGCGACCTGGAGCCCCATCTACGTGGAGCGGACGCCGTCATCCACACCGCCTGGGTGGTGCAGCCTTCGCACGACGAGCAGCAGCTGTGGCGGGTGAACGTCGAGGGCAGCGCGCGCGTGTTCGCGGCGGCGGCGAAGGCGGGAGTCGGCGCGCTGATACACGCCTCGTCGGTCGGGGCGTACTCGCCGGGTCCGAAGGAGCCGGTGGACGAGTCGTGGCCGACCGGCGGCGTGGTGTCGTCGTGGTACTCCCGGCACAAGGCCTACTGCGAGCGCCTGCTCGACGGGGTCGAGCGGGACCATCCCGAGATTCGGGTGGTGCGCATGCGACCGTCGCTGTTCTTCAAGGCCGAAGCGGCGACCGGCATCCGCAAGCTGTTCATCGGACCGCTGCTGCCGAGCACTCTGGTGCATCCCGGGCGGGTGCCGATCACCCCGGCGATCTCCGGATTGACGGTGCAGGCGGCGCACACCTCCGACGTGACCGAGGCGTTCCGGCTGGCCCTGCTGGACGGCTCCGCCCGCGGGGCGTACAACGTGGCCAGCGGCCCCGTGCTCGACTCGTCGGTGCTGTCCGAGGTGCTGGGCGGGCCCCGGGTGCCGGTGCCCGCCTTCGTAGCCAAGGTCGGCGCCGCGCTGTCCTGGCGGGCTCGGCTGCAGCCGACGTCGCCCGACTGGCTCGACCTCGCCCTGCAGTCACCGCTCCTCGACACCACCCGGGCCGAGACGGAGCTGGGATGGAAGCCGGCGGTGTCCGGCCCCGATGCGCTCCGGGAGCTCCTCGGCGGGTTGGCCGAGCGCCGGGAGTACCCGACGCCTGCGCTCAGGGCTTGAGGACCACCTTGATGTAGCCGTCCTCCTTGGCCTGGAACTTTCGATAGGCGTCGGGCGCCTCGTCGAGCGGCAGCTCATGGGTCATCAGGTCGCCGGCGCCGAGGGGGTCGGCGGGGTCCTCGACCAGAGGCAGCAGGTCGGGGATCCAGCGCTTCACGTTCGCCTGGCCCATCTTCACGGTGACCTGCTTGTCGAACAGGTCGCCGATCGGGAAGGCGGGGAAGCTGCCGACGTAGACACCGGAGATCGACACCGTGCCGCCCCGCCGCACGATGCCGAAGGTGCCGTGCAGGGCGACGAGCTTGTCGGGCTGGAGCTTCACCGTGGACAGCACGGAGTCGACGAGAGAGCCGTCGGCCTCCATGCCGACCGCTTCGATGGCGGAGTCCACACCCCGCCCCTGGGTGCGGGCCCAGATCTCGTCGGTGATGTCCTTCACCGCGTCGATGTCGATCGTCTCGACACCCCACCGCTCGGCCATGGCGAGGCGCTCGGGCACGCGGTCGATGCCGATGACTCTGCCCGCCCCCTGGTGCAGCGCGATGCGGGCACTCATCTGGCCGATGGGGCCGAGGCCGAAGATGCCGACCGTGCCACCCTGGGGCACGTCGGCGTACGCAACGGCCTGCCACGCCGTAGGCAGCACGTCGGACAGGAAGAGGTAGCGGACGTCGGGAAGGTCTGTCCCCACCTTGATGGGGCCGAACTGGGCCTGGGGCACGCGGAGGTACTCGGCCTGCCCGCCGGGCACGGCGCCGTAGAGGTGCGTGTACCCGAAGAGGCTTGCCCCCTTGCGGGTGGACTTGTTCTGCGTCGTCTCGCACTGGGACATCAGCCCGTCCGCGCACTGCCAGCACGTGCCACAGGCGATGTTGAAGGGGATGACCACCCGGTCGCCCGGCGAGATGTTCGTGACCTCGGGCCCCACCGCCTCGACGATGCCCATCGGCTCGTGGCCGATGATGTCGCCCTCCTTCATGGCCGCGTAGAGCTTCTCGTACAGGTGGAGGTCCGATCCGCAGATGGCGGTCGACGTCACGCGGATGATCGCGTCGGTCGGCTGCTCGATCTTCGGATCCGGTACCTCGTCCACCCGGACGTCGTGCTTCCCGTGCCACACCACTGCTCGCATGTGCCCTCGCTACCCGGGGTGGGTCAGGGTGAACCGACGTCGGTGACGAAGTCGATCAGCTCCTCCACCGCGCCGACGAGCGAGGGCTCCAGGTCGGCGTAGGACCGCACGGACGACAGGATGCGCCGCCACGCGTCGCGCGGCTCGCCGAGTCCGAGGCGCGCGCAGACACCTTCCTTCCATGGCGTCCCCATCGGGATGGTGGGCCAGCCCGGGATGCCGAGCACGTGCGGCCGCACGGCCTGCCACACGTCCACGAACGGGGTGCCCGTGACCAGCACGTGGGGCCCCTGCACGGCGGCGGCCAGCTTGGCCTCCTTGCTGCCCACCACCAGGTGGTCGACCAGGATGCCGAGGCGCCGTTGGGCGGTGGGCCGGAAGGCACGCACCTCGCCGGCCAGCTCGTCGATGCCGTCCAGTCGCTCGACGACGACTCCCACCAGGCGCAGGTCGTCGCCCCACACCTTCTCCACCAGGGCGGCGTCGTGCACGCCCTCGACCCAGATGCGACCGGCCTGGGCCACGCGGGCGTCGTGCTTCACCGCCACCGAGCCGGAGGCGGTGCGGTTCGGTGCCTGGGTCGAATCGCGGCGGGGCCGCGGCACCGTGAGGGTCACCGCCCGACCGTCGACCTCGAAGGCCCCGGGGACCAGCCGGAAGAGGCGGTCCCCGCCGACCGTCGCCCGCAGCACCACGCCATCGCGCTCGTGCCGGGCCACCTTGCCCCGGAACCCGGAGGCCCGGTGGGCCGCAGCCAACCCGATCGCCGCCTCGACCTCGGGATACGTCGCGCGCATCTTGGCTGCGCCGTCGACCGGGCCGTTGAGGATGCCGCGCATCGGCGCGGGGCGGAAGTCGCTCATGACCACCGCAGGCTACGGCCGCGCTCCGGGCGCCACGGTGACCCGCCCGCTAGCCCTGCTCGGTCTGCTTGCCGTTCTCCACCAGGTTCTTGAGCCGGCGCAGCGTCTCGACGTTGCGGGTCTTGATCATGACCTCCATGACCGGGCTGTGGAGCGTCTTGGCCAGTCCCCGCTTGGGGAACTCGATGATGCGGATGACCGTGCCGTCCGTATCCGGCTCGAGCTCGAACACCACGGTGGCCACCCCGGCCGGTCGAGCCCGAGCCTCCAGCTCGAGACGCCGGGGGGCGTCGGAGGACATGAGCTTGGTGTTGTCCTTCACCTTCAAGGGCCCGGCGCCGACCGTGTGGTGGAAGCGGGCGCCGACGGCCGGCCACGTGTCGTCGACGTCACGGATGTCGTCGCACCCGACCACCCAGTCGGGATAGGTGTACGGGTCGAGCAGCACTTGGTAGACCCGCTCGGGCCGGGCGGCGATCGTGGTCTCGTTCTTGGCCATGGCCGCTGCCGTACCCACGTTTCGCCTCGGTGCCTCAGGTCAGGCTCTCGCTGCGACGCACGCCCTCCTGCACGACCTCGACGGCTTGTCCCGCGACGGGCGCCGGCAGCTCCCGCTCGAGCACCTCCCGCATGATCCGCCAGGCGTCGGTGAGCCAGGTGCGGGGGAAGCCGCGCGAGGTGAAGAGCTCGTTGCAGTAGCGCACGTGGCCGGCGAACACGTCGGCATCGAGGGTCGCCAGCGAGCGGAAGTGGTGCCCGAAGTCGTCGAAGGTGTGCTTGCGCCCTTGCTCACCGCGAGCCCACAGGGTGGGCTGCTCATCGTAGAGCGCCTCGGTGGCCCGCAGCGTGAGCAGCCCCTGGGTCTCGACCAGGACGCGGTGGGCGTCCCGCGGCGGTGTGCTCGCCTCGCTCACCGGGCGACGAGGTCGTACTCGCTGTAGCCGGCCGGGCGGGGGCGATCGCGGCCGGAAGGGATCCGGTCGTGAGATCGCTGGTGATCGGCGCTTCGCATGTACCGGCTGAAGCAGTCCTTCGACTCCCACTGCGAGACCATCACGTAGCGCCCAGGGCGCCGGCGGTCTCGCAAGACCGAGAGCCCGAGGAAGCCGGCCCAGTGGTCGACCGCGCCGAGCCGCTCCTGGAACGCCGCCTCGAGCGCCTCGGCTCCCTCGATGGGCACGGTGATCTCGCTGAGGGCCACGAACGGTGCATCCATGACCACCATGCTTGTCGGATCAGGCAGCGCCGGCCAGAGCGTTCTGCAGGCTGGCCAGCACCGAGGCGTCGCCGAAGACCTCGGGCTCCTGCATCGGCGTGCGCCCCCAGACCATCAACAGCAGGTCGGAGGCCGGCGCCCTCAGGGCCACGTCGGCCTTCTCGTGGTTGTGCCCCACGAGGATCTCGTCGGGGGTCGGCTGCACGATCCACTCGCCGTGCTCGGAGTCGGTGGCATGGAGGTGCGCGCTGCCGGTGAGCTGGTCGGGCTTGACTCGCAGAGGCAGGAAGAAGTCGAGCATCTCGTCCACCCCGGCGAGCGCCAGCTCCGTCTCGACCGGCTCGGCGGGGCCCGAGGCGAGCTGCGCGTCCCAACGGTGGATGGCGGCCTCAACCGCTTGGCGCCGGATCCAGAACCGGCTGGTGCCCATGCCGGCGAAGGTCCACACCGGGCGGTCAGGCCCGGCTTCCTCGAGGGCGGCGACCAGGGCCTCGTTCTGGTCGAGGAGCCACTCCGGCGTCACCGCGTCGGGCCGGCCCGGGAACGGCACGCGGTCGGAGGCGCCCTGGCGCACCATCTCCGCCACCCAGCCCTGCACCCGGCCGAGGTGGTTCACCAGCACCTCGAGGGTCCAGCCCGGGCAGCTCGGGACCTCGGCCTCCATGCGGCCCTTCGCGGCGGCGGCCAGGGCGACGGTCTCGCGGCGGGTCGCTTCGATGAGCTCGTCGGGGTGCATCCCGACTTCCTAGTCGGGCGCCGGGGAGCCGGCCACCGCTTTGGCCGGCGGTCTACAGCTCGAGAGCGGCGAGGGCCTTCACCGCGGCGGCCGAGATGCCCGGGCCGTCGAGCCCCAGCTGCTGCAGGATGGCCTGCGGCTCGCCGTGGGGGATGAAGCGGTCGGGTGTGCCGAGGATGACCACCGGCGGGCCCTGGCGACCCTCGTGCAGACCGGCCACCGCGTCGGCGATGTGGGAGCCGGCGCCACCGAGGCGGATGCCGTCCTCCACCGTGACCACCAGGCGGTGCCGGGCGGCGTCGTCGATCATGCGCTGGTCGAGGGGCTTGACGACCCTCGGGTCCCAGATGGTCACCGAGACGCCCTGGCGCTCGAGCTCCACGGCGGCGTCCTCGGTGGCCGCCAGCATCTTGCCGACGCCGATGAGGCAGACGTCGGTGCCGTCCTTCACCTTGCGGGCGTGGAGGCCCTCACCGATCTGGTCGGCGGCCACCTGACGCGCGTCCCCCTTCGGCCAGCGGAGGGAGGCAGGGCCCTCGAGGTCGAGCGCGGTGTGGAGCATGGTGGCGACCTCCTGCGCCGAGGAGGGCGCGAAGACGGTCATGCCGGGGATGGTGAGGCAGAGCGCCAGGTCGAGCACACCGTGGTGGGACGGCCCGTCGTTGCCGGTGATGCCGGCCCGGTCGAGGCAGAAGACCACGGGCGCCTCGTGGAGGCCGGCGTCGTACGTCGCCTGGTCGAAGGCTCGGGTGAAGAACGTGGCGTAGACGGCGACGACGGGGCGGAGCCCGGCCATGGCCATGCCGGCGGCAGCGGTGACGGCATGCTGCTCGGCGATGCCGACGTCGAAGAACCGGTCGGGGAACCGGCTCTGGAAGGGGAGCAGGCCGGTCGGCCCCGGCATGGCCGCGGTGATCGCCACCACCTGCGGGTGGTGCTCGCCGATCTCGCAGAGCGCCTCGGTGAAGGCCTGGGTGTAGCCCTTGGGCGCCGACCAGCCGAGGGGCGGGCCGAGAAGTGGGTCGAACACCGCCGGCGCGTCGTGGAGGTTCTTCTCGTCGTCGTCCTCCGCGGGCGCGTAGCCCCGGCCCTTCTGGGTGAGCAGGTGGACGACGATGGGCCCGTCGAAGGCGGAGGCGTCGCGGAGCGCGCTCTCGACCTTCTCGATGTCGTGCCCGTCGATCGGGCCGACGTAGCGGACGCCGAGCGCCTCGAAGAAGGCCGGCGGCTCGAGCAGCTCGCGGAGCGCCGCCTTCACGCCCTGGAGGCTCGAGTAGGCGAGGTCGCCGACGGCGGGCAGCTCACGGAGCAGGTTCTCGAGCCGGTTGCTGGCGTGGACGTAGCCCGGCTTCACCCGGATGCGGCTGACGCTCTCGCTCAGCTTCGAGACGGTGGGGGCGTAGGACCGCCCGTTGTCGTTGAGCACGATGACCACGCGCTTGCCGCTGTGGCCCAGGTTGTTCAGGCCCTCGAAGGCCATGCCCCCGGTCATCGACCCGTCCCCGATGACGGCGACCACCTTGCGGTCGGTCTTGGCCAGCTCGACGGCGGTGGCCACGCCGTGGGCGTAGCTCAGGATCGTGGAGGCGTGGCTGTTCTCGACCCAGTCGTGCTCCGACTCGGCCCGACTGGGGTAGCCCGACAGGCCCCCCGCCTGCTTCAGGTCGCAGAACCCCGCTTGGCGCCCGGTGACGATCTTGTGCACGTAGGCCTGGTGGCCGGTGTCCCACAGGAGGATGTCGCGGGGGGAGTCGAAGACCCGGTGGAGCGCGAGAGTCAGCTCGACGGCGCCGAGGTTCGAGCCGAGGTGGCCGCCCCGGACCGAGACCGCCTCGACGATGAACTGCCGGATCTCCGCCGCCAGCTCGACGAGCTGGTCATGCCCGAGCGCACGGAGGTCGGCTGGGGCCTGGATCTTCTCGAGCATCGAATATGAACGATAGCCCTCGTGCTGCTCAACTCCGGGGTCAGCGCTATGGACCGTTATCAGTACCTCATCCTCATGGGCCTCTGCCTACTGGTGACGATCCCCCTCGAGGTCGTGATCGGGGCGCGGGTCTGGCGCCGGCCGGCCCGTCTGCTGCGTGCGCTGCTGCCGGTCGTGGCCGTCTTCGTGGCCTGGGACGTCGTCGCCATCGCTCGCGGCCACTGGCACTACGCCGAGCGGTACACCACCGGCTGGCATCTGCCGGGGCGGCTGCCGGCGGACGAGCTGGTCTTCTTCCTCGTCATCCCCATCTGCTCGCTGCTCACCCTGGAGGCGGTGCGACGGCTCCTAGGCCGGTTGCGTCCCGGCCGGTCGCATCCCGATGCCTGAGTACACCGTGGCCGCCGTCGTGTCCTGCGTGGCCGTCGTCGCCGCCGAGCTGCTCTGGCTGCGGACGGGGCTGCTGCGCACCCGCGCCTACTGGATCTCCATGCTGATCATCTTCGGGTTCCAGATCCTTGTCGACGGCTGGCTGACCAAGCTCTCGGCGCCCATCGTGCTCTACGCCGACGAGCACATCACCGGCATCCGCTTCCCGTTCGACATCCCCGTGGAGGACTTCGCCTTCGGCTTCGCCATGATCACGCTCGCCATGTTGTTGTGGGAGCGCGCCGGTAACGTGAAGGGACGATGAGTCCCGATCTGCTGGTGGCCCTGGCGGCGTTCGTCGCCATGGAGCCGATGTCGTACCTGGCGCATCGCTTCGTGATGCACGGGCCGGGCATGGGCCTGCACCGGAGCCACCACTCCCGGCTGACTACCCGCTTCGAGCGGAACGACCTCTATCCGGTGCTCTTCGCCGGCATCACGATCCTCGCCATGGCCGCCGGCACGATGTCGCCGACGCTGCGGGTGCTCCTGCCCGTCGGTGCCGGGGTGACGCTCTACGGCGCGGCCTACGGCTTCGTGCACGACGTCTACATCCATGCCCGCCTCGGGCGCCTGCCCCGCATGGCCGCGCTCGAGTGGCTGAAGGACGCGCACGAGATCCACCACCGCTTCGGTGGTGAGCCCTACGGCATGTTGCTGCCGATCGTGCCGGCCCGGCTGCGCGAGCGCGCCGAGGCTCGCGTCAAGGCGTAGAGCTCTCCCTACCGCCTCGCGTCCTCGGTGACGGCGACGACGCCCCGACGGTCGCGGCGGCGCAGGGCCAGACCGCCGACCAGGAGGGCGACACCGAGAGCAAGGAAGCCGAGGTCCCACCAGAGGTGGTCGGCCACGTCGTCCCGCACGTGGTGCAAGGTGAGGACGTGGTGGTTGACGACGCCCTCGACCAGGTTGAAGGCGCCCCATCCGGCGAGCAGCAGCCCGACCAGGCTTCGGGAGGTGGCCCGGTACCCGTCACGGCCCGCTTGCCACAGCATGAACACCCCGATCGTCACCAGCGCCCACGTGCCGGCGTGGAAGACACCGTCCCAGAACGTGTTCGCCTCCAGCGAGGCCACCGTGGTCGCCGGGAACGAGGCGTGGCCGCCGTAGTCGGTGAGCAGGTGGTGCCACTGCAGCATCTGGTGCAGCACGATGCCGTCGACGAACCCACCGAGTCCCAGGCCCAGGAGCCAGCCGGCGACGGTGAACCGACGCTCACCCGTCACGTCGGGGCAAGCCCCCGCTTGACGGTGCGGGCCAGGATGCCGAGTGTTCCCCGCAGCGCTCCTTCCGAGATCACCGGGAAGATGTTGCGCTCCTTCCACGCCGGGTCGATCGACGACCAGTCGTAGTAGGAGGTCACGAGCGTGCCGGCCTCCGCAGGCTCGAGCCGGTAGCCGTAGATGTGGCCGATCTGCGGTCGCAACCGGCCCAGGATCGTCCAGGCGATCTCCCGGTCGGGCACGAACGTCGTGATGGTGACGGTGACGTCGTACTCGCCCATCGGGAAGTCGTTCAGCGCCTCACGGTCCATGTGCACCACGAAGGTGTCGCCCACCGCGGTGACCGGTTCGCCGGTGGCGTCCATCAACATCCCGGAGCTGTCGATCGACACGTGGCCCTGCGGATCGCAGAGGACCCGGAAGATCGCGGCCGGCTCCGCGGCGATGGTGCGCTGGACTTCCAGCCGTTCAGTCGTCATGTCGGCATCCTGCCCCGCCACACGCGGCGGCGGACCCCCGATGCTGGCAACCTGGCGTTCGTGGATGAAAACGGGACGGCCAATGGTGGAGAAGCGCCGGTGGAGGCAACCTGGGCCCGCCCGGTGGTGTTCTGGGAGATCGAAGCCCTCGATGCGGAACGCCAGCGGGCGTTCTACCGGGCGCTCTTCCACTGGGACATCGGCGACGGCCGCATCATGAGCATCCCGGCCGGCCTGGGCGGTCCGGAACCCGGGCCGGCCGGGCAGATCCGCGAGGGGCGTCGTCCCGGCGTGCGCCTCTACGTCCAGGTCGCGGATCTCGAGGCCAGCTTGTCCCTGGCCGTCGAGCTCGGTGGTCAGGTGCTGTCGAAGCGGGTCGACGTGCCCGGAGGGCCGACGCTGGCGTCGATCGCCGACCCCGAGGGCAACCGGGTCGTGCTGGTGCAGCAGTAGCTGGTCGGCCGGCTGTGGCTCAGCCGGCCAAGCCGGCGTAGCGGCGCACCTCGATGGTGCTCCGGTCGACGAAGGCCAGGAAGGCCTGCACCACCGGGTCGGAGTCCCACCGTTGCGCGCTGCCGTCGGCGTCCCCGGCGCTTCGCCAGAGATCGAGCACGAGCCACTCACCGGCTCGGTCACCCTCGCCCTGCGCCGTCGTGCGGCGGAGGATGCCGGGCTGGCGGTAGGCGAAGTCGCTCTGCAACCGCGCATCGGCCTCGAGGAAGGCGGCACGGTCCGCGCCCTGGATCAGCCGGAACGTCATCGTCTCGATCACTGCCACGCCGCCAGCATGGCCGACGGCAGGGCATGTCGGCCCGTTCCGTCAGTCGAGCAGCCGGGCTTCCTGGCCGAGGATGGCGATCTGCACCCGGTTGTCCAGCTGCAGCCTCATCAGCACGCGCGACACATGGGCCTTGACGGTGGCCTCGCTCATGAAGAGCGCAGCGCCGATGTCCGCGTTGGACAGCCCTTGTCCGACCTGGGCGAAGACGTCGAGCTCGCGGGCCGACAGGGCCGTCAACCGTGCTGGCGCCTGCTCGGCACGGTCGCTGCGGTCGTCGGTCGAGAAGTGGGCGATCAGCCGCCGGGTCACCGAGGGCGACAGCATGGACTCACCGGCGGCGACCACCCGGACGGCCTGGATCAGCTCGAGGGGCGGAGTGTCCTTGAGGAGGAACCCAGCCGCCCCGGCCTTCAGGGCCCGGAAGACGTGGTCGTCGAGGAAGGTGGTGAGGATGAGCACCGGCGGAGGGTCGTCCAGCTCTCGGATGGCGCGAGTGGCCTGGGCCGCGGCCTCTGCCGCGCTGTTCCGCACGACCGCACCCTGGTTCGACGTCTTCGCCGCCTATGCCCGGCTGGCGTCGGATCGGCCCTTCGACGACATCGAGCAGTCGCTGACGGCCATCGGTGTGTGGGTGGTGCTGCCCTGCGTGCTCGGGCTGGTTCGCAGCCCCCGGCGGGAGGTGAAGTGAGCCGTGGCGCTGCTTCCTCGTGGTGATGGACGGCGACTAGACAGGCGAGCACCCGGCAGAAGGGAACGACCGTGCTACTCATCCACCGGCCCACCGCAGCAGGCGAGATCGACATCGAGGCCGACCGAGCGACCGTCTGGGCGCTGGTGACCGACCCGGAGCGGATGGGGGAGTTCAGCCCCGAGAACAAGGGCGGCACGTGGGACTCGCCGTGGACCGGCCCGGAGGTCGGCGCCCGCTTCACGGCCAGCAACGAGCGCCGCGGCGAGGTTTGGTCGACCAGCCCCGTGGTCACCGAGGTGGTCGAGGGCATGGTCTACGCCTTCGTCGTCGGCTTGCTGGAGAACCCGGTGGCCACGTGGCGATACGAGCTGCACCCGTCGAAGACGGGCGGCACGCGCCTCGTGGAGTCTGTGCAGCTCGGGCCCGGTCCTTCGCCCCTCCGAGCGATGATCGACGGCGGGGCGGACGAGGAGCGGTTGGTCAGCGTGGTGACCTCGCTCCATCACCGGAACATCGCCGCGACCCTCGAGGCCATCAAGCGGGCCGCCGAAGCGACGCAGTGACCGTCGACCGACCGGCGGGCCCGGTGGAAGAGGGCCCCGTCAGCCGGGCCATAGGGGCTCGGCCACCCTTCGGCCCGATGGAGCGCCTCGACCACGACGGCCTCGTCGCCCAGCAGGCGGTGAGCCTGCGGACCCCGCGTCGGAAGGCGTCGCTGAGCGCCCGAGCGCTGTTCTGGACGATGGACGCGCTCTACGGCGAAGAGCGCACGCTCGAGAAGTTCCGGGTGCTCGAGCTGGTCGCCCGGGTGCCGTACCAGGCATGGGAGAACGTGGCTTACGTCGCCGTCACCCACACCGCCCGCCAGACCGGCTTCGCCCGCCGGGTCTTCGACCGGGTGCGCACGGCGCGGTTCGAGCAGGACAACGAGCAGTGGCACCTGCTCATCCTCGAGGAGCTCACCGCCGACCAGGCCCGGCCGTGGCTGCGCACGCGGATCATCCCGCAGGTGCTGGCCTTCGCCTACTACCAGCTCTCGTGGTTCATGTTCGCCGCCCGCCCGGCATGGAGCTACCGCCTGAACGCCGACTTCGAGGACCATGCCGAGCACGAGTACGCACTGCTTGTGCAGGAGAACCCGGCCTGGGAGCACGAGCGCTACGAGGGCCAGTTCACTGCGGACTTCGGGGCCTTCGACAGCCTGGCCGACCTCTTCCGACAGATCGGCTACGACGAGCGCCTCCACAAGGAGGAGAGCGAGCTGCTCATCGAACGTCCCCGATTCGCCTGAACGGTCTGAACCCGCCCAAGTAGCGGGGCGGCCCCGCGTACGTTCGGTTCATGGCAATGCGCGACTACCTGATCGGCGAAGTGGCCGAGGACTTCACGGACGGGCTGGTCACCAGGAGGGAGGCCATCCGCCGCCTCGGCCTGTTGGGCCTGGGGCTTGCGGGCGCCTCCACCTTGCTGGCTGCTTGCACCAGCGATGAGGGCTCGGGCTCCTCGGTGTCGGGCGGCACGAGCACTCCGCCCGCCCCGCCCGCCGGCAGTGCCGCGCCGGCCGGCCCGGCCGGCACGGGTGGCAAGGCCGAGCTGGTGGACTTCGGTCCCTCGACGGATCGGCTCAAGGGTGCCTGGGCGGCGCCCGACAACGCCAAGGCGGCGCTGCTCGTGATCCACGAGAACCGAGGGCTGACACCGCACTTCGAGGAGCTGGTGGTGCGCTTCGCCGGCCAGGGCTACGCCGCCCTGGCTCCGGACCTGGTCACCGGCGGCACGGCCGGCAAGGACGAGGCGCAGGTGCAGGGCGCCCTCGGGGCGGACTCCGCCGACGTGTTGCAACGGCGGCTGGTGTCGACCATCGACGAGCTGCAGCGCCGGGTACCGGGCAAGAAGGTCGGCGCCGTGGGCTTCTGCTTCGGCGGGGGCCTGGGGTGGAGCCTCGTGCAGTCCGGCGAGCCGCGCCTGGCGGCCGTTGCGCCCTTCTACGGGCCCGGGCCGGCCAACCCCGACTTCAGCCGGTCGAAGGCCGCGGTGCTGGGGGTCTACGCGGAGAACGACACCCGGGTGAACGCCACGCGCGAGTCCAACCAGGCCGCCCTGCAGCGGGCCGGGTTGACCCACGAGATCCGCACCTTCGCCGGCGCGGACCACGCCTTCTTCAACGACACCGGTGCCCGGTACAACCCGACGGCCGCGGCGGAGGCCCAGCGGGCCTTGCTCGACTGGTTCGGCCGCCACCTGGCGTAGGCGTCCACCTGCTGGTGAGGTTGCGGGGGCGTCAGCGCTGATAGGGCGGAGCGAGCGGCTCGTCGTGCCGGGCGGCGGCGGCCACCTCCTCGGGCCGCGGCCAGGCGTTCGGGAGGCAGCCCTGCAGCTCGGTGGACTGCTGGGACATGACGAGGGCCGGCTTCCCGGGCTCTGGGCACTGCGGAGCCGGGGGGTGGTGGCGGCCGAGGAGGTGGCCAACTTCGTGGTTC